>CAMJQS010000067.1 GCA_946408105.1 uncultured Selenomonadales bacterium
AAAAAAAAGCGGCGGACTCAATCGAGTTCGTCGCTAAATTTTTTTATCAAGCGTCGTAAATTTCTTTCAGCAAAGTTTCCTTGCGCAAGTTCAAACAGTCGCAAGATTTTTTTTCGGCGGAAATATTTTTCAGCGCGTCGAGCAAAATGTTTCCGATAAGTTTTGCGTCGTCGAAGAAAATATTTTTCATGACGGCGTGCGACCAAACCTTGAGGCCTTCGCCGTAGTTGACGACGAACGACAAATTTGCGTAGCACGCGCCGATTTCTCGCGCAAGATAAACTTCGGGCGCGAGGCTCTGTCCGACGATATCCGCGTGGCCTTTGAGCATGGAAATTTCCGCCGGGCTTTCAAAATGTCTGCCGTCCGTCACGGCGTAAATCCCGCGCTCAAAAATTCTGCCGTCGAAAAATTTTTTCGCCGACGCCAAAAGTTTTTCGCGCAAGTCGGGACAAAGAGCGTCGCGCATGACGAGTAAATATTTTCCGTCAAGCTGAACATCTTTTCTTACGGACAAGTCGAGGTAGTCGTCGGGAATCATCAAGTCGCGCGGGTTAAGCAGATGATTGACGGTGCCGACGCCGCCTTCCGAAAAAATTCTTTGGACGCCCGCCTCTCTGAACGTCCAAAAAATTTGTCGCGAAGAATCCGCGCGGGTGACGCCGCTCCTCCAGCCGTGCATTTTGCAAGTCAAAAAATTTTTTCCGTCGACGCTGCACAATCTGAACGCGGGACTTTTTCCGTAGGGCGTGTCGAAAAATAAATTGTCCGCCAAAATTTCTGCGCCCGAAAAATTTTTCGGAAAGTCAGCCGACAGCGTGCCCGACCCGCCGATTATCGCGAAGTCGACGCTTGGAATTTTCATCGCGCCTGCCTCCGTTCAGCCGAGCAAATGCATTTCCCTGGCCTGTTCGCGCAAATGAGCAATGCGGTCGTCGGTGTCGGGGTGCGTCGAAAATAAATTCTTCAGAGCCTTCTTGGAATTTTCCAGCGGATTGATTATGAACATGTGCGCGGTCGCGGTGCCGGCTTGAGGCATGGGCGCGTATCGCGTCGCGTAGAATTCGATTTTCTCCAGAGCTTTTGCCAAGTACATCGGGTTGCCGCAAATTTCTCCGCCGGTTTTGTCCGCGTCGTATTCTCTTGAACGGCTCACGGCGAGCTGAATCAAGCTTGCGGCAATCGGCGCGACAATTATCGTAAGGAGCGTTCCGAGCATGCCGCCGTTGTCGTCGTCGTCGTCGGAGCGCGTGCCGAGAATCGCGCCCCACTGAACGATATTGGCGACCATGGAGACGACGCCCGCCATCGAAGCGGCAATCGTTCCGATTAAAATATCTCTGTGCTTCACGTGCGCAAGTTCGTGGCCGAGCACGCCCGAAATTTCGTTGTAGTCAAGAGCTTTCATTAAACCTGTCGTGACGGCAACGGCCGCGTGGTCGGGGTTCCTGCCTGTTGCGAAGGCGTTTGGAACGTCGGTATCAATCACATAGACGCGCGGCATGGGCAGTTCCGCATTTTGCGCGAGCTTCTCGACGATTTTATAAAGCTGAGGCGAGTCGGCCTCCGTGACTTCGCGGGCGTCGTAACTTTTCAAGACAATCGAATCGCTGAACCAGTAACTGCCGAAGTTCATCGCGACGGATATGACGAGCATAATCAGCGCGCCCGTCGAGCCGCCGAGCGTGCCGCCGACCGTCACCATCAAGCCCGTGAGCATTGCCATAAGTAAAAACGTTTTGAAAATGTTCAAGTTAAAACCTCCTTTCGCGAAGATTATAAAGCCGTCCGCTTTTTTCGGCAAGACTTTTTGATTAATTGACAGTGCACGGCGCGAATGTTAAAATTTTTTCAAACTGATTCAGACGAACGGAAAGGATGACTCGATATGAAAAAATTTTTTCTGTTGACGATAACTTTTCTTCTGGCGTTGAGCGCGACGGCTGCCGCTCAACCCAACGCTCAACCGAATTACAATTTCGTGCGCGTCTCCGACTTGAGCGCGCAGGCGTTCGTCGACCGCATGGGCTACGGAAATATTTATCAGACGCTCAAGCAGCAGGGAACCGTCGTGGCGTTCACGGCTCCGGCTCATCATTCCGAATTGGACGACCCGCAAAATTTACCCGACTTGAGTGTTTATCGTTCGCTGTTTGGCATTCAAGGCACGCAGGCTCCGAACGGACAGTTGCGCTTTTACGTCGACAAGCAAGGCATCGTTTGTGTCGTGCAAGTCATTAACGAGGGCGACCCGCAACTTTCGGGAATGGTTTTGCTCATGACGATGGAAGCTCTCGGGCTCAACGACCGGGAAGCCGCGCCGCTCATTCAAACGCAAGGCGCGACTGCCGAAACTTTTTGCGTAGCGGCCAACAGAAAAATTTTGCGGCTCGTCGCCGACCAACAAGGCAACAACGTCATGCTCTTCGGCGCGTCGAATTAATTTTTGAATTTCGATTTTCTCCTTGTCGAAAAATTTGCGGCAGGGATTTTTTTTTGCTAAAATTGCACGAGGACGCAGGCAACGAAAATTTTTTTGGAGGCGAGCGGCGTGAATTTAAATCTTGTAAAGTTCAACACGGACATCGGCAGGACGAAGCCCGAAAATTTGGTTCACGCCGAGGCCGCTTGCCCTTTCTGCGACGTGGAACATTTGACCGACATAATCGAGACCGACGACGACATAATTTTTTTGCGGAACAAATACAACGTCATCGAAGGTGCCGACCAATTCGTTTTGATTGAAGGGTGCGAATGCAAAAGCGACATGCCCGCCTACTCAAAAGAAAAAATGCGCCGCGTGATTCGCATGGGCGTCCGTCAATGGAAAAATCTTTTGGCGTCGGGCAAGTACGCTGAAGTTTTATTTTTTAAAAACTACGGCTTGATGAGCGGCGGGACGATTCGTCATCCTCACATGCAGCTTGTCGGCTTCCCGAAATTAAATTCCGATTTGCTCTTCGACGAGGCGGAGCTGCGCGGGATTGTCATTGCCGAACGCGACGGCGTAGAGTTCAACATTTCAAATTGTCCGCGCGTGGGCTTCGGCGAACTTAACGTCGTGGTGGAGGCGGGCGGCTCACTCGACGCGCTGGCAGATTTTCTTCAAGTCGGCGTCGATTACGCGACGAAACATTTCAACAAAAAAATTACGAGCTACAATATTTTTTTCTATCGTCGCGCCGAAAAAATTTTCGCAAAGGTCATGCCGCGCTACGCAACGTCGCCTTACTTTGTCGGCTACAACATTCACTTTCTGCCCAACAACATTGAACGCATTGCCAAAGAGATTCAAGAACTTTATCCGCTCTAAAATATTTTTCAAAACCCTAACTCCTAATCGTATACAGAGCCTTTGCTCAATCCTTACGCCCTCGACGACAACACGACCGCTCAAATAAAAGTTCGTTTGCCGTGGAAAAGAGTTTTTGAGTGCAACCCGCGCTTTAATTTAGAGCGTGTTGGTAAATTCAAAATCATTATGTGACGAGGAATTTTTTCGTATGACGAGGCGCAAGCGCGACGGCGTAGTAAGCTACGTCAAGCGCGCGGCAACGAAGTCAGGCGGAAAAATAACCGTCACTGTTAAAATTTGCCAACAGCCCCTAGTTAGGAATTAAAAATTGTCCGCACGAGACAAGACACGAATAAAAAACTTTTCGGCGGTGTTGCTATTGAAATTTAGAAAAATTATGCTATCATACGCGAAGACAACGGGTTAGGGGGTTTGTGGTAAAGAACAGTTCGCAAAGCGCAGAATAGAGACGGGAATTTTCCCGAAAGTTTTTTAGCCCGTTAAGTTAAAAAATTCACTTCAAGTTTCAGGAGGTTTTTTAAATGTCTAAACCCCACATAGTAATCGTAGGCGGCGGCTTCGGCGGAATTAAAATCGGTCAGCTCTTCGCGAAAGAAAATGTCGACGTCACAATCATCGACCGTCACAATTTCCACCTGTTCCAGCCGCTTTTGTATCAAGTTTCGACTTCGGTTTTGGAGACGGGCGAGATTGCCTATCCGATTCGCTCGTTCTTCCGCAACAACAAAAACGTCAACCTTTACATGGCCAAGGCGCAAGGCGTCGACCAGGAGCGCGACGTTGTAATAACCAACCACGGCGAAATTCACTACGATTACTTGATTCTTGCGGCGGGCGCGACGACTAACTTTTTCGGGATGAAGACCGTCGAGGAACATTCCTTCGGCATGAAGACTTTGCAAGAGGCGGTTCACATTCGCAACCACGTTATCCACGAATTCGAACGCGCCGAGAAACCCTATCGCACGCCCGAAGACAGAAAGAAGCGCATGACTTTTGTTGTCGTCGGCGGCGGTCCCACCGGCGTCGAAGAGGCGGGCGCGATTGCCGAACTCATTGCCATTCAGAAAAAAGAATTCCACCTGCTCGACTTTAACGACGTGAGCATAAAATTGATTGAGGCGACGCCGCGACTTTTGCCCATGCTCCCCGAAGATTTGCAGCAACACACCGTAAAAGTTTTGCAGAAAAAAGGCGTCGAAGTCATGCTCAATACGCAGGTCGTCGATTATGACGGAGATGTTTTGACGCTCAAGAACGGCGTAAAAATTCCGACGACGACTGTCATTTGGGCGGCGGGCGTTCGTGCCGTGGACATGATGAAAAATTGCGGCGGCGAGTGTGCTCGTGACGGGCGCATTTGGATTGAGGAAGATTTAATGGTGCGCGGCGCGGTTCACAAAAACGTTTTCGCTATCGGCGACTGCGCGGCGTTCATGCACGGCGACATGAAACGGCCTCTCCCGACGGTTGCGCCGGTTGCCACGCAGCAGGCTAAAGTTGCGCATAAAAATATCATGAAGCTCATCAAAGGCGACACGAATCTTGAGAAATTTGTTTACAAAGACCTGGGAGCAATGGCGACAATCGGGCGCGGTGAAGCTGTCGTCGGCAGCCCGAAGATGACCGGCTTTATGGCGTGGTGCGCGTGGATGCTCGTCCACTTGATGAGGCTTGCGGGCGTTTACACGAACATGACAGTTTTCTTCAAGTGGGCGTTGAACTTCTTGACGAGCGCGCGCCTCGGACGAATCATCACGAACATCAGCCTTGACCCAAATAAGTGATTCGGGGTGATTCAAATGAAACTTTTGATTGACGACGCCCACATTGACGACATAAAAAAAGTTTACGAATTCTTTCCTGTCGCGGGCGTGACGACCAACCCCACAATCCTTTCCAAAGTCGGCGGCAACCCTTTCGACACGCTGAAAAAAATTCGTGACTTCATCGGCGAAGAAGCCGACCTCCACGTCCAAGCCGTAAGCCGTCGCGCAGAAAAAATCGTCGACGAGGCGCGGCACATCACAGAAATTTTGGGCGCGAACACTTACGTAAAAATTCCCGCCGTCCCCGAAGGTTTCAAGGCGATGAAAATTTTGGTCGACACGAGCGAAATTTTATTCACGGCCACGGCGATTTACACGCCCATGCAAGCTTTCATTTCCGGGCAATGCGGCGCAAGTTTCGCGGCTCCTTACGTCAACCGAATCGACAACATGGGCTTTAACGGCTTGCACGTCGCGCGGGAGATTCAAGAAATTTTTTCTGCGAACCAAATGGAAACAGAAATTATTGCGGCGAGTTTTAAAAATTCTCAACAGGTTTTGGAGCTTTGCAAGTGCGGAATCGGTGCGGCGACCGTCGCGCCCGAAATTTTCTTCGCGCTGGTAAAAAATTCCGCGATTGATGACGCCGTGGAAAATTTTATCGCGGACTTTGAATCGTTCGCGGGAAAAGAAAAATCCATGCTCAACTTCCAATAAATTTTTCGGACAAAAAATAAAATCCCTTCCAAATTCGGAAGGGAAATTTTTTTGCTCAAAAAATTTTTATCAGGTTATCCATCTCGACCTTACCGTCGTGAAGAACATATCGACAGAATTCGACTTGTTTGAATCTTTATAATTGTCGAGGTAAGTGTAGACATTGCGCTTCAGTTCGGGCACGTCGAACGAATCGTAGTAAGAATCGCTGCCGAGGTTAAACGCGCTCAATTCGTAAACGACTTCTTGATCCAAATGAGCGGCTCTGTACGCGGTGATTGTGTTTTCGGCGGACGTGCCTGCTAAAGTTTCTTTCTCGCCGAGCGGGCGTGTTGCGTCGGAGCCGAGCGGGCGCGTGTCAACATTGCCGTATTGGTCGACAAAAACCGTGTTGCCGTTCGTGTCGGTGCTTGAAAACCATCCCTTGCCGTCGCCGTCGAAATATTTGCCGTCGCTGACGGTGTAATCGTTTGCGGTCGTCACGCGGACAAATTCCTTTGCGACAACGAAGCCGTGAAGATTGTGACCGTTGCCGTTAATTGCGACGGGGCTGTTCGGCGCGAATAAAATTCCGTTGAAATCTTCGTTGAGGTTGAGAATCACGGGTTGAGAATCGCGCCACGACAGATTCGGGTAAGCACTTTTCGGCGAGCCGCTCTGCTGATTGGATCTTTCGGTGTCGTCGACGCCTTCGGTAAGCCCGCGGTCGGGTCCTTCGTAAAAGATGACCATCGGGCGCGG
>CAMJQS010000068.1 GCA_946408105.1 uncultured Selenomonadales bacterium
CTCCGACGCTTACGTCACGGGCTTGGAAAACGGCGACAGCTTCAAACTCGGCGACGTCACCTACAACATGGGCAAAGTGCGCTTTTCGGCTAACGACGGCACAACAACAAAATTTTGGAATCAAGGCGTCGTTGACATCACGACCGACGTTCCATTAAGCAAAGTAGATTTCGACTCGGAAAACTTTTCGCCGGTAATGATTCTGACGGACGGCGTACTTAACATCTCAAGTAGCAATAATCTTATCACTCAGCTGGGGTCAAATTCTTCAATCGCACTTTTCGGACGGCTCGACTCAAGCGATGACGATTATTCCGTAAGCTACGGTGCCCTGCACAGAACGACGGCTGACGGCGTTGCATACTATGAACTGACGGGTCTCAATGCGCAAAATTATTACGAAGATGACGGCGTAACCGTCAAATGTTGCGACAGAAAATTTACCTCCGTCACAGTTGAAAACGGAATGCACGTCTCCTTTAATGCTGAAGTTTGCGGCGTCCCAATCACCGTTTACGGCACGACTTTTGCTTCCACGGATTCGGTCAACGCTTTCACTTACTCGACAGTAACGGGCGGCGCGGTCTCCGTCGTCGGCGCAACTTCTGTAAGCCTGTCGAACGGTCTGCTTCAAACCGACGACTCTACTCAAACGATTGAGGCGGACGTTTATTCAATTTCCGGCTACGGCGACACGACCTCCGCCAATGACGGCATAAACGTTTCTCTCGGCTCAAGCGGCGTTGTCGTCGTCGGCGACGTGGACGAGGGCGAATATTTCACTGACGGCACAAGCAATTATACTTTGACGGCTTCGGGCTTGTTGCAAGAGAAAAACGGCACTTATTATCTCGGTAGAGGCTACGTTGGCTCCAACCCTGCCGCAGTTTCACTCGGCACCGACGGTTCACTTTTGATTGAGCCCGACAGCAACAGAATTCTTGAAATCGGCACGACCAACACAAACGGCCTTGTCTTCAACAGCAAAACAAATCCGACCACGGGCTACGCCGAAATTTCTTCCTCAAGCGGCAACCACACTTTGGGCACGCTCAGCGGCAACGATGTCGGAACTTTCAGCAGCGTAATAAATACAATTTCCCTCACGGGCGGCGCGACGACCATTTACAAAAACCTCGTCCTCAACAACGTGACAATCACCACGAGTTCAAGCACAACGTTTATCGTCACGGCCGCCGCAAATGATACTTTCACAGTCAGCAGCGGCACCACCAATAATCCCACAGTCACGGGCGCGACGGCTTTAACTTTGCTCGGCGGCTCCATGACAGCCCAAGCAGGTCAAACAATCAAACTCGGCGCAAGCGGCAAAGAACTTGCACTTTTGGCGGGCTCCGCCGATATGACAATCGTTTACAATGCCAACGCCTCGACCTTCACCGTAACGGCACCGGCTACGCCTTCGGGCAACGTCAACGGCAAATTCACATTCAACGGCAACACTTACAGCGTCGACGACGGCAACGGCTTAACTTTTACGATTGATTCGTCCGATAACGTCACGGTCGGCGAAATTGATACGGGCGATGTTTTCTCTTACAACTCCACCGCCTATTCCCTCAAACCTGCGGGCTTCTTCAAAGGCACGTCGCCTTCTTATTACATTTGGGACAGAAACAACAGCCATTATCTGAGCAACAGCTCCGTTGCCGTGTCCGATTTGGGCGGAAATTATTGGGACGCTTTGGCGATAGTCGAAGACGACGACAGCATAATCCTTTCTCCGAACTCTTCTGCTGCGGGAATACTCGTCGATGAAAACTTCACCAAAACTTACGGAACGCTCACGAAGGGCTCCAACAGCTACAGCTTAAAAAGCAGCGCAGAAAATACTGGCACGCTCTCGACCGTTTCAATCGACAGCGGCACAACGCCTTTTACTTTGAGTGCTGACGGTACACACTTCCTGCAGAACGTGACAATCGCCGCGCCGAATTCCTCTTTGAGCATAACCGAAGCAACAAACAATACTTATCAAGTCGTGCTCGACGGCAGCGGCGGCAATACCTCTCTCGTCGGCGCGAAAAAAGCCACGCTGATTAAAGGAAAGTTGACGGCCGACAGCAACATTTCAAGCGGCGTCGTCGTCAACGGCGATACGGTCATTGCGGGCGAAGTCGTGACTTTGACTACGGATTCAAACGGTACTAACGCTGCCATAAGCGGTCTTTCCTACAACGAAAACTTTTCCGTCAACTCCGCCGCGTACACATTCACGGGCGCGGGCTTGCGCAACGGCAACCAACTTTTGCGCGGCTCAAAATCCACTTCAAGCGAAAACAATTCGCTCCCGCTTTCATCCATTACAAGCGGTTCGGGCTGGGTCGGTTTGCTCGCCGTGGAGCCTTTAAAGGGCGTTTTGATAAGCGGCAGCTCAAGCATAACCGACGTTTTCCTTGTCGACGACTTCGGAGCAAATGTTCAGCCGACGAAACTTTACGGCGAACTTTTGACGGGCGCAAGCGGCGGTTATTCCTTGACGAATGACGGCACGTACGACGAATGGGCGGCCGATTACAAAATCACAGTCGACGCCACGACCGTCACGCTTTCGGGCGGCTTTAAAGGTTCAAGCATTGTCGGCGCAAAGTCGGGCGCGTCGTTCACGGCTGACACTTTGACGAGCGGCGCAACGAATTTCACGGTGACTGATTCGGCGTCGGGCGGCGCAAGCTTGAGCAACGTACTCGCCATAAATCAGACGGGCGGACTTGTCGCGGCGGCCGCGTCGGGAATTCAATCCGTCACGGCCAACGGAAAAACCGTTTACAATACAAGCGGCCTTCCGCTCGATGTCAAAGTCGACGGCTCGGACGCCACGCTCAGTGCTTTGGACGTTGACGACACTTTTATAATCGATTCCACGACGTATTCCGTAACGAGTTTGGGCTTGGTCACGGACACTCAATTCTTAAAGAGCAGTTCGGTTACGGGCTTTAATTCAGCTGTCCTCTCCGAAGTGGCGGACACCTCGACCGACGATTGGATTTATATCGCCGCAGTGGGCAACAGCCTCTTTTCCATTCCGCCCGAAGTCGGCAGCAATTCTTGGCTCGTCCTCAACGAAAACAGAGACACCCGCTACGCGCAACTGACGGGAAGCAGCGGCAATTATTCCATTACCAAAGACACCAACGCTTGGGACGCGAACAACACGATTCAAGTCGGCGGCGGCAACACGCTAAGCCTCACTTCCGATTTCAAAGATGTAAATGTCAGCGTCGAAAGTTCGGGCGCGGTCTTCTCCGTTTCCGATAACGATTCGTATTCCGTGACGGACGCGGCAACGGGCGGCGCGGTCATCGGCAACGCAAAGACGATTAATCAATCGGCGGGCACCATCGCTTTAAGTGACAGTGCTCAATCAATCGTTGCGGGCGGCCACAGCGTTTCGGGCGCGGGCGACACCGTGGCGGTCGTCGTTTCGGGCGGCTCTGCTTCGGTCAACGGTTTGGACGCGGGCGAAAATTTCATCGTCGACGGCACGACTTACAAACTCCTCGGCAACGGCAGACTTCAGCGGCAAGATAGATCTATTTGGGACGGCGGCGACCTCATCGCCACGACGAGCGGCTCCGTTGCCTTGGACAATTTGAGCGGCGACTATTGGAAAGGCGCGATTGAAACCGACGCGAGCGGCAACTTTACAATCGGCACGGACGCGGCAAACACTCTGCAAAGTATTTCTTCCGCGTTCGTCGTCAACTCTTCCGACGCGACAAACATTTACGGCACGCTCGGCAAAAACGGCAACACTTACGCTTTGAACACGACGGGCAGAACTTCCACGCTGAACACCGTCACTTTCACGAAAGATATGCCCGCAAGCTTGACGAGCGACTTTGCAAACATTTCGCTCAAGGCCGGCAGCAATCAATTTATGGCGACGCGCGCGAGCAACGGTTACACCGTCAACTACAGCGACGACGGACTTAAAGTCGACACGGCAACAATCGTCAGCTTGACGAGCGGCGCGCTCATTCTCGACAGCGTGAACTCCGCCCAAACCATAATGGCGAACAATCAATCGGTTGCGTCGGCCTCGGAAAGCGTCAACGTGAAACGCTCCGGCACGACCGTAACGGTTGACGGAATCGAGACGGCGGGCGAAAGTGTTAGAGTCAACAGGAACACTTACACGCTTAACAACGCGGCGGGCGGCGGCTTTGTCGTTAAAGTCAGCGGCACGTCCACGACTGTTGAAGATCTAACTGTCGGCGACCAATTCAAAATCGATGACATAACTTTTAATTACACTTCGGCGGGCTTGGCCAAAACTGCAAGCGGCTCTTCCACCATTTCTTATCTGCTCAAAGCCATTCGCCCTGCGAACAACAAACTTTCTCTTGCCAATTTGCAATCGACGAGTGACAGCATTTGGCTCGGCGTTAAGGAAGTGACGAGCGGCGAAGTCGTCATCAACACGGATATTGCAAACTCCGTCGTCTTGGTTGACAGCGCGTCCGCCCCGACAAAAAATTACGGGCAAATCGTCCGCGACAACTCCGGCAATTACAGCTACATAAAATACGACGGCACAGTTTCAGACGCAATCGCCGAAACTTTCGAGGAGCCGACTTCAATCACCGTGGGCGAAAACGTGACGGCGACCATCGCTTCCGACTTTTCCTCCAAACCCGTCAAGGCCGAAAAAGCAACGAGTATCACTGTAACCGATTCAAACGGCGACGAACACACGGTAATCGGCACGATTGAAAAATTTATTCCCGCGACGATGACTTTCACGCCTGCGACGGACGACGAGTTCACGCTGGAAGATGTCAATTACAAAATGACGGGCGCGGGCTTAACCAAACCCGACGACGCAGAAATTTGGACGGCCGCCAATGTCAGCAATTACGTCTTGCCTAATGAAGACAGCGGCACTTGGTCGACGCTACTTAATTTGACGAGCGCAAATGTTTTGGACTTGAGCGACACGCCCCCCGAAGACGGCAACAACGTCGTCGTCGACAGCACTTCGGCAACAAGATATGCGACGCTCACTTACACTGCGGACACGTCGACTTATGCTTTAAGGTCTGTCGGCGGTCAAGCTGTTCCCACAATTCAAACGGACGACGGCGACGCAACTTTCACAACAAATTTTGCCACGACGTTCAGCACGGGCACCGGCACTTACACAATCAACAGAAAAGCTTACACGGGCGAAGGTTTGGAAATCGACGCGACGAACGGAAACTCCACGCTCAAAAACGGAACCGTCACAATCGCTGCGGGTGCGCAGGCCGTTACGCCCACCGACGACAATTCCATTTCCGTGACAAGCGGCTCCATTACCGCAGAGGCGGCCGACGGCAAATGGTCTGAATTGGGCAACTTGACTGACGGCGACACTTTTGTAATTAACAATACCACTTACAAAGTTTACGGCGATTACAATCTTGCAAAGCTCAACTCAAACGGCGAGCCCGAAAAACTTTACATATCTTTCATTTCAAGCGGCAAGCTCAACTACAACGACATAACGAGCGACAACTACAAAGACCTCGTTAAGCTCAACGAAAACAATCAACTCGACTTAACGTCGAATCTCGGCATAACGGAAGCTTTCGTCGTCGGACAAACGAACGGCGCGATTGACCCGACAAACCGAATCGCTCAACTTAATTACGATAACGAAACTTACACCCTAAGCCAAACCACGCGCGGCAACATCGGCAACATGTCAGCGGTTTTGCTCGGCACGGAAGTAAAAACTTTTGACACCGCGCTTTCAACGACCGTCCTCACTGAAGGCACGGACACTTTCACGATTAACGGCAGCCCGTTCACCGCCACGACCGATTTAACTGTCGTCACGGAAAACGGCGGCGCGCTCCTCACAAGCGGACAAGTCACTTTGGCAAAAGATGCGTCCGTCACCACGCGCTACAACGACGGCTCTAACCACGACGAAACAATCACCTCGACGAACGGCACTTTAACAATAACTGTCGACAGCTCCGCCGCCACCGTGACAATCGGCTCACTCGACGCGGGCGACGCTCTCCAAGTCGGAACGAATTCCTACACAATGACTTCTATCGGCTTGACGGACGGAAATAATCTTAACATCGACGCGGCCGCGAACGGCTCCATTACCACTGCCGATTTAACTGCGGGCAACTGGAAGGCGATTGTTTCCGCTCCGAGCGGCGTCGTCACTCTTAATTCTTCCGTTGCTTCAAGTGCATTCGTTGCCAACGTCGACACCGCTAACCCGACGGCCGCCGTCAAATACGGCACGCTTAGCAAATCGGGCAACGTTTACACTTTGACGCAAACCGGCACGGATTCGCAGCTGGAGGGCATTGTCCTCGACAACGTAAGCGCGACGCTCCCGACGACTTGCACCGATACGCCCATCACCGCTCAAGGTGCGACCTTCACCGTCACGGCGACAAAAGCTTTCACAATCAACGCGACGACTTCCGCCCTTGCCATGAGAAATGTCAGAGCTTTGACGTTGACGGCGGGCACGATTCAAGCGACGAACAATATTCCGATAACGGC
>CAMJQS010000069.1 GCA_946408105.1 uncultured Selenomonadales bacterium
GGCTGGACGCGGGCATGTACGGTTTGGGCGTCCCGGAAGATTTAAAAAAGTTCGCAGCCAATCCTCTGTCGAAAAAAATTTTCGAGGACGGAAAAAATGTTTGACACAGAAAAAATTCGGCGCATGACGACACTGCTCGAAAAGTTCCCTGAAGAATTCGACGACGTTTACTTAATCCCCGAAAAGTCTTTCTTTCAAGAGACGGCTGCTATTTTCAGGCGGCTGAAAATCCCGATTCGAGCGATAATTCATGATACGATAATAGAGAAAGAAGCGTGGGGAATTCCAGTCGTAAAAACTGCACAGGTCGTGGAAAACTTCAACGAGCGGACAATTTTAATTTTGCTCACCGAAAAGCCCGTACCGTTCGTTCAAACGACCTTCAATTTTAGAAATCGGGGGGGGGGTGTTAACTGTTCCCGCGCTCGTTATGACCAACGACGAAGTTTTAGGGACTTACGCTCGTTTGATGATACAAAAGTTTATGCGAACTTGCGCTGAAGATAATAACATCCTTCCGCTTAATTTTTTTGCAGATCTGTTTGCTCGCGGGCTGACGACTTTTTTGGATTCGCGCTATCAGAATTTTAAATATCAATTTTGGGACAGCCGCAAATACTTCAAACCGACTTATGATTTTGACGATACGGCCATTGTCATTCAAGGTCCGCTCGTTTACGAAAATAATTATACCGCCGAAACCTTCAAGCTTTATCGTTCGATTTATCCCAACGCGCCGATAATTCTTTCCACGTGGAAGAACGAGGCGACGGACGCTTTCCGCAAAGAGTGCAAAAACAATGCCGTCGTCTTGCTGGAAAACGAAATGCCCGACCCGCCGGGAGCGTGGCATATAAATTGCCAATTGAAAAGCTCTTTCCTGGGCGTCAAATATGTGCAGGAAAACACTTCCGCAAAATTTGTGCTCAAGACCAGAGCAGACCAAAGAATTATTCAAAATGATTTTTTGCTTTATTTTAAAAACCTGGTTGTGACGTTCCCGCCCTTTGGAAATAAATTGCAAGGACGAATTCTTACTTTTGATCATTGCAAGTGGATTCCCTTTCATCTTAGTGATTTGATTTCGTTTGGTTATCTTTCCGATATTTTGAAACTTTACAGTGCAGATTATTCTTTGGGTTCAAATGTTCTGGATTACTGCAGAAAACGTGAAGGTCATTTTTGGAAAGTGATTAATCTTGTAACGCGGTATGCGTCTCGTTATAAATTGGATGAAAATTTATTAACGGAAAATCGTCGTCGCAAAAAATTTAACTCAATAATGAGCCGATGGGTTTCTCCTGAAATATACATAATGAAAACTTTTCATGAAAAATATATCGCTCCAATTGATAAAACAAAGCTCTTGGAAACGGCTTTTAAATTCATCCATGACTATATTTTGATTATCGGAAACAGACCCGGCATGTTGGATTGGCCAAAATACGAAAACCAACGTTATAATTCGGGAGATTATTATGCAATTGACGAAGTTAACGTTTCTTTTTCTCGTTGGCTGGACATGTACAGAAATTTTAAGATTGATTGGGTTTGAAAACTTTCGGAGGCCTGAAAAATGTTTGACACGGAAAAAATTTGGCGCATGATGATACTGCTTCAAAAGTTGCCCGAAGAGTTCGACGACGTTTACATCGTCCCCGAAATTTTTACTTGGGAAGCGGCGGCTCTTTTCAGGCGACTGAAAATTTCCGTCAAAGGAATAATGCACGACACGCAGCCCGGAAAAGAAACGTGGGGAATCCCCATTGTCAAAACGGCGGAGGCCTCGATAAATTTCAACGAACGAACAATTTTAATCATGCTTACCGAAAAGCCCGTGCCGTTCATTCAAACGACCTTCGACTTCAAAGTTGGAAATGGCAAATGGACTCTTCCCGCGCTAGTCATTGCAAACGAAGAAGTCATGCCGATTTATAACAGCATTACCGTCTCGAAAATTTTTCAACAATATCGGGAAGACGGCTTGCCCGATTCGCCAACAGATTTGGCAAATCAATTTGCTTGCGGGCTGACGACTTTTTTGGATTCGCGCCATCAAAATTTTAAACATCAATTTTCGGACAGCCGTTGGTACCCCAAGACGACTTACGCCTTCAACGACACGGCCATCGTCTTTCAAGGGCCGATTGAGTATACGAACAATTTCACTGCCGAAACTTTAAAACTTTATCGTTCGATTTATCCGAACGCGCCGATAATTCTTTCCACGTGGACGGACGGGGCAACCAATTCTTTTCGCCGCGTGTGCAAAGAAAATTCCGTCGTCCTCTTGGAAAGCGAGCCGCCGAAAATTCCGAAGCCCGGCAACATGAACCTGCAACTTAAAAGTTCGCTTGAAGGCGTTCGATACGTCAAAGAAAATACGTCGGCAAAGTTCGTGCTCAAGACGCGCACCGACCAACGAATCAATTACTTAAATTTTCTCGTCCACTTTAAAAACCTGCTGAAAACTTTTCCGCCCAAAGGCGATAAGCTCCGTGAGCGAATTATTTTTCTCGGCTCCGCTCTTACAAAAAATTTTCCTTTCCACCCGCACGATTTTCTTTCGTTCGGGCACGTCGAAGATATTTTTAAACTTTACGATATACCTGCAGAAAGCGGATATGAAAAAGTAAATTATTTCATGAGCCACAGGAAAACGATTGACAGAGTGGCCTCTTGGATTAACGGCAAACCTTGCCGCTTCGATTACAATACTGTGACAGAGCAAAGCTCAAGGCTTCGCAAGTTTAACAAAGTGATGAGCCGTGTTCGCTTGCCCGAAATTCATCTTACGCGAACTTTTTACGAAAAATATATCGCGCCCGTCGACGACACAAAAATTTACGAGACGAGCTGGAAATTTGCCGTCGATTATTTGATATTGGTTGACTTCGATACACTTCAACTTGATTGGCCGAAATATGAAGACAAACGTTACAAGCCGGAATTTCTTTCCGACTTTCACGGCAATGCCTTCGCGCGTTGGCTGGACATGTACAGAAATTTCAAGATTGATTGGGTTTGAATAAAAGTTTGCAGGAAGTTTCGACGCCGCGTCGAATTCGTTGCTAAAATAAGCGCGATAAATTCAAAAGGAAGAATGACAATGAACACAAACTTATTCCAACTCGGCGAAGACTCCGTGCTTGGCCGAATCAAAACTTATTTTGACGCCCTGCAAAATTCTGCGGACGAATACCTTTTTGCAATGGACGCAAGTAGCGGGCAGGTCATGTTGTCGAAAAATTTTGTGCGCGACTTCAACTTCCCCGACACTGTCGTCGAAGATTTTGCCGCGCTCCTTACGCCGTTCGTTTGGCACGACGACCGCGAAATTTTGGAATCGGCTTTTGCAGAGCTGGATTCGGCAAGCCCCGGCGTCGAAATTTTTGGCGAGTTCCGTCTGCTCAATCGCAACGGCGAATACGGCTGGGTAAACTTGCGCATGACGGCGGGCGCGGACGAATTCGGGCAGCCCGAACTTATCGCGGGAGTGATTGCCCGCATGGATTTGAAACTTAAAGCCGACCACGTTACGGGGCTCCTCAATCGCAATGCTTTTTATTCCGACCTGCGCAAAGAATTAAACAGTTCGCCCGACGCGCGCGGCGCAGTGATTTTCGTCGGGCTCGACAACTTCCAACTTATCAGCGAAACTTACGGCTACGAATTCGGCGACAACGCTCTTAAACAACTTGCTCAAGACATCACGAACATTTTGCCGCCCGACATTCACCTTTACAAACTCGATAATGATATGTTCGCCTTTTTCGTCTCGGACGTTTATCCCGAAGAGATTGAAATTATTTTCTCAAGCATTCAGCTTTGCATGCGCGAGATTCGCAACATTGAAGATACAATTTTCTGCACGGCTTCGGGCGGCGCGGCCTTCTATCCCGACGACGCCGACGACGTGATTAACTTGACACGCTACGCTGAAGTTGCGCTTGAGTTTGCTCGTCAAAAGGGTAAAGACCAAGTTGCTTTCTTCGACAGCGAATATTACGACCGTTGGCGTTACGATATCGGCATGCAAAACCTCATGCAGAATTCAATCGCCCGCGGCTGCGAAGATTTCTTCCTTTGCTATCAGCCGCAAGTCGACGCACACACCGGAAAACTCGTCGGCGCGGAAGCTCTCCTTCGCTGGTACGACAGAGACGGCTCGGTCGTCGCGCCCATGCAGTTCATTCCTCTGCTTGAACGTTCGCGCATGATTATTCCCGTCGGCCACTGGATTATCGAAAACGCCGCGAAGACCGCAAAGCGTTGGCAAGAATTTATGCCGGGCTTTGAAGTCAGCGTGAACATTTCCCTTTACCAACTGGAAGAGCAAATGTTTTACGAATTCGTCAAAGATTGTCTCGAACGCTACGAAGTCGACCCGCGCACTTTGGTTTTCGAGTTGACGGAGAGCAACAAAGTTTACGATTGGGATTTCGTCAACAAACAGTTCAACGCTTTCCACGAGCTCGGAATTAAAATCGCGATGGACGATTTCGGCATGGGCTACGCGAATTTGGCCTTCATGAAAAATTTCCGTTGCAACCAAATTAAAATCGACCGCATGTTCGTCGAAGACATTGTAAACAGCGAATACGACCGCCAGATTGTCAAACACGTTATCATGATGTGTCACGCCGTCGGAATGGAAGTTGTCGTCGAGGGCGTCGAGGACGAGGCGACTTACATTTTCCTGCGCGACGTGTGCAACGCCGATGTCATTCAAGGTTTTTACTTCGGCTACCCCGAAACCGAAGATGTTTTCGTCAAACGTTTTGAGAAGTAAAATTTTGGAGGATTTGTCATGAAGTTCAAAAGTTTTGCGGCTGTCCTCTGCGGCGCGATGATTTTAAGTTCGTCGCTGTGTTTGGCGGCGGTGGACGGCGGACAAATTATGCTCGGAAAAATTTTCCCCGGCATGAGCGAGACCGCTTTGATTGACGCGTTCGGGCAGCCCGTTCAGCGCAACGGCGACGACTGGACTTATCAAACTTTTAAAGTCGAAGTCGAGCGCGGCAAAGTTGAAAGCGTTTCAACCCGCTCCGATACGATTATCACTCCCAACGGCGTGCGCGTCGGGCAGGCGGCCGAAGCTTTAAATTCTACTTTCGGCAAGGCGGATAAAGTTGACTACGACAGCGACGGCGTTGAGTACGAATACTACAGCACCGACCGCACGAAAAAAATTGAGTTCAAAGTTGTAAACGGAATTATCGCGAAAATTACTTGCAAGATTAACGATTGACCATAAAAAAATTCGGCGAGCGATTCGCCGATTTTTTTTTGCCTTGAATCAAACGCTTACCAATTTTTTGAGCTGTTCCAAAAGCTCGGACTGAACAAGGCAAGCACCGTAAAAATTTCCAGGCGGCTCAAGAACATGAACCCGCACGCGCAAAATTTGCTGAAGCTCGGCAAAAGGGAATAAGTGCTCGTCGCGCCCTCAATGCCGAAGCCGGGCCCGACGCTCGCCATCGTCGAGACGCTCACGCTTATTGCGTCCACGAACTCAATTCCGTCGAACATCATCACGGCGGCGAACAAAATATCCAGCATGACGACCGCGAAGAAAAATTTTGCCGCGCCGTAAACAACGTCTTCGTCAATCGTCCGCCCGTTCAGTTTCACTTGATTGATAACGTTCGGATGAAGTTTTTGACGGACGATGAGCGCGACGAATTTAAAAAGCAAAATGATTCGCGCGACCTTCAAACCGCCCGCCGTCGAGCCCGCGCAACCTCCAAGGAACATTGTCATCAACAGAAAAGCTTTGCTCAACGGCGGATAAGTGTCGAAGTCGTGAGCGACGAAGCCCGTCGTCGAAGACAAACTCGCCACGTGGAAGACAGCCGCGCGAATTGCCTTTTCGGGCTCCACCAACATTTCAATCATCAAATCGAACGCCACGACGACCGCCGCCACAAAAATTATCGTCAAATACGTTCGGAACTCCGTGTTGCGAAAAATTACGCCGACGCCTTTTCTGAAAGCCACGACATACATCGCGAAGCTGCCGCTGGACACGACCATAAAAAACGCCATGCAATATTCAAGATAAATGTTTCCGTATTCGGCGACGGTGCCGTTGTAAATGCTGTAGCCGCCCGTGGCTATCGTGGTCATTGCGTGGTTAATCGAGGCAAAAGGACTCAAGCCGCACAAAAAATAACTGCCCGCGCAAAGAACCGTCAACGCCACGTAAACCGAGAAGAGAGCTTTGGCGTTGTCGCGGATTCGGGGCATCTGTCGGTCTTTGGTCGGGCCGGTCGTTTCGGCTTTGAGGATAAACATTGCGCCGCGCCCGAACTGTGACATAATCGCCATAAAAATTACGACGATACCCAAGCCGCCGAACCAGTTGGACA
>CAMJQS010000070.1 GCA_946408105.1 uncultured Selenomonadales bacterium
CAACGCAAAGACCCGACCTCAATCCGAAGCTGCGCTACAATAACCTCCGGTTGCTGCGTATGCCCTGGCCGGATTGTCAGTACAGTTAGTGTTCGGCGAAACCGAGTCTCTGCGTTCACAGCCGAGACTTTCAAAACGTTATGGCGGAGAGTGAGGGATTTGAACCCTCGGTGCGCTATCAACGCAACACACGATTTCCAGTCGTGCTCCTTAAGCCGCTCGGACAACTCTCCGCAGCAAAGCGAAGTTTATCATTCAAACTATCAACTGTCAAGAAGTTTTTAATTCGTGACGGCGGGCGGAATAAAAATTTTGTTAATCGGCACTTCGTTCAAAGGAAGGTCGCCGTCCTCCTCGCTCAACTTTCCTTTGGAGCGTCCGATTATCAGTTCGTTGTGGTCGCGCGCCCATTGCAAAATCGTCCGATAAAAATTGTAGCGCAAATCCGTCGCGGGCAAAGTCTTCAAATCAATCGGCTCGCCCGACGTGTCCTTGTCGAGAGCCGCCCACGTGTCGTCCAAGTCCACGCGCTCAACGACTTGCACGGTTTCATTAAGCAAATCGAATTTCAAATAATCTGCGCGGCCGGCCAATCTGTCGTAACCTTTGAGCGAAAGTTTTTTCCACCGCCGCTTTTGAATCACGTCTTCAATCTGAATGTTGTCGTACATGCAAACCGTCGGCACCATCAGCGTGTTCAAGTCGAGCGTTCCGTCTTCGCGAATCTTGTAGCCCGCCGCTTGATGATTGAACCAGTAATTTCCGCGCGGCGTCGACTGCACCCACATATAAATTTCTGTCGGAACTTCTTTTACAATTTCGCCGTCGTCTTCGTATGCAAAAGTCGGGCTCGTCGAAAAAATTACGGCCGCCGACAAAATCCCCGCGAAAAATTTTTTCAGCTCCATGTCGTTCATCCTTTCCGCGAAGATTATATCGAATTCACTTGAGCTTTGCAACGTCGACCCAGCCCGCGCTCTTTATGTATCGTTCAAGCTCGTCGATTTCAAAACGCGCGCAACTTTTGTCATTGCCGGCCGCGGGATAAACCACGTCGAATCTTTTCAGCGAAGCGTCAAGATAAATCGGAATGCCCTCGTTGACCGCGAACGGACACACGCCGCCGACAGCGTGCCCGATTAAATTTTCCACGTCGTCGACGGGAACCATGTGCGGGCGGCAGTTGAATTGCGCTTTAAATTTTTTGTTGTCGAGTTTCGTGTCGCCCGACATCAAAATCAGCACGGGCTTTTTGTCCACGAAGACCGAAATTGTTTTTGCGATTCGTCCGACCTCGCAACCGAGAGCTTGAGCCGCAAGCTCGCTCGTCGCCGTCGACTGTTCAAACTCAATCACTCGTTCGGGCTCGCCAATCTCCGCGAAAAATTTTTTTACCTTTTCGATAGCCAAAAGTTTTTCCTCCTCAAAAAATTTTCGCGCTCATTATATCACAGCCGAATTGATTTTTTTCCGCGTTCGTGATAAATTTTCCCGCGCTATGAAAATTCTTGTGATAAACCTCATGCACTTGGGCGACTTGATGTTGGTGACGCCCGCCTTGACCACGTTGCGAAAAAATTTTCCGACGGCTCATCTTGCGTTGCTCGCTGACAAAAAACTTGCCGACCTCGTTGAGCTTAACCCGAACCTCGACGAGTGCATTTTGATTGACAAAAAAGGAATCGACGACCACCTGCCGAGCTTTGTTAAATTTATTTTTAAAGTCCGCGCAAAAAATTTCGACCTCGTGATAAATCTTCACCGCAACGAACGCGCAAGTGCTCTGGCGGCTTTCAGCGGCGCGAAAAAAATTGTCGGCTACTCAAAGCCCGGCTTCGCGCTCCTGTTCGATAAAGTTTTGCCGAACCCTTCGATTGCCCGCCACATCAAACACGGATTCAAAACCGAATACCGCCCCGGCACTCAACATCAAGTTCATTCTCACTTCGACGTTTTGCGCGCGGCTTGCGGCGTGGAAAAAATTTTCGACGACGGCTTGGAAATGAAGATAAGCGACGAGACTTCCCTTGCGGCCGAAAAAATTTTCCGCAAAAATTTCGGCGACAAAAAAGTTGTCGCGTTCAACGTCGGGGCAAGCTGGCCGACAAAACGCTGGCTCGATTCTTACTTTGCACAGTGCGCCGACATTTTGATTGAGCGCGGCTACGGCGTGGCGTTTCTCGGCGGGACGATGGACAAAGAAATCGTTCAAGGTTGCGTGGAGAAAATGAATCACAAGGACAGCGACCGATTAAAAATTTTCACGGGCGAATTTTCTTTGGCGACGCTCGCGGGCTTCCTGGATAATTGCGTTTTGTTTTTGACGACGGATTCGGGCCCGATGCATATCGGCGTTGCCCGCAACATTCCGATTGTCACGATGTTTGGCGCGTCGCCCGTGCCCGGCTTCTATCCTTACGACGCAAAAGATATTTTGATTAAAGCACCCGAACCGTGTCATCCTTGCGGCAAACACACTTGCCCGAGGAGCGGCGACGACAACCTTGCCTGCATGAAAAAAATTCCCGTCGCCGTCGTCATGAAATACGTTTTCGAGTTGCTGGAAACTTACGGCGCGCCCGCGAAAAAAATTCCGCGCGTCCACGGAGCCTATCAATGTCGCGTCGTCGATTTGGCTGAAGAAAATTAATTCGGCTCATTCCACGTTTTTATAAGATTTTCCGTAAAAGGCGTCGGAAATAATTTTTGGAGTCACGTTGAATTTCCTTGCGAACGCTTTATAGCCGAATTCTAAATCGCCCGGCACACAATCGCGGCGAATCTCGCGAACCTGCTCGGCGGTAAATTTTGCTCTGCCGTGGTTGCAACCACTTTTGGCTAAACCAAATTTAAAAGCATGAATGATATTTTCGGAAGGAGTAACCCAAACAAGATTGTCAATGCAGTTGTTTTGTTTGTTGCCGTCAATGTGATTGACTTGCTTTTTGTTTTCGGGATTCGGAATGAAAGCTTGAGCAACGAGAATATGGACGTAATGGCTTTTTGTCTTGCCGCTTTTATAAAGTGTAACACGCAAATATCCTGTGTGAATTATTTCAGGTTTGATTATTCTCGTTTTTTGTCTTTGAAGTGACCTGACACGGGCAAGGTTACTTACTTGATAAATCCCTTCGTAACCTTCGATGTCGCGCCACTCTTCGCCGGGCAAATTCTTATGGTGGGATTCAATCTCCATAAACAAGAACTGCAACGCAAATTGTTCAGTCTTGTTAAGATTCGCCGCAAGCAAGATTTTTTTCACTTCGTTGACTGTCATAATAATTCGCTCCTTTGACTTTACAAAAGCTGCCGAAACGCTTAAAATAAATGCGGAAATTCTTTTGGCTCACGTTTTGACGTGTTGGATTATTTGTCAAAATCAGTTTAACACACAATCGAACGCGAAGTAAATTTTTTTGTTTGACAATTAAAGCGCAAAAGTTTATTATCGACGCAGTAAATTTTTAGGAGGTAGAATTTATGCCAATGATGGATTTAAGCAAGTACGGCATCACCGGCACGCCCGAAGTCCTTTACAACCCGACGTACGAAGTTCTCTTCAACGAGGAAACCCGCCCCGACCTCACCGGCTACGACGTGGGACAGGAGACCGAACTTGGCGCGATTAACGTCATGACCGGCATTTACACCGGCCGCTCGCCCAAAGACAAATTCATCGTTTACGACGACACGACCAAAGAAGGCGCGCCCGGCGAAATTTGGTGGACGACGCCCGAATATCCCAACGACAACAAAAAATGCTCCGTCGAAAGCTGGAAGGCTCTTAAAAAACTCGCGATTGAAGAACTCAGCAACAAACGCCTTTTCGTCGTCGACGGCTTCTGCGGCACCCACAAAGATACCCGCATGAAAATCCGTTTCATCATGGAAGTTGCTTGGCAGGCGCACTTCGTCACCAACATGTTCATTCGCCCGAAGACGCAGGAAGAATTCGACCAGGAACCCGATTTTGTTGTCTTCAACGCGTCCAAAGCAAAAGTCACCAACTGGAAAGAACTCGGCCTTAACTCCGAAACCGCGACCGTCTTCAACATCACCGACAAGGAACAAGTCATCCTCAACACGTGGTACGGCGGCGAAATGAAAAAAGGCCTCTTCAGCATGATGAACTACTTCCTGCCGCTGAAGGGAATCGCCGCAATGCACTGCTCCGCCAACACCGACATGAACGGCGAAAACACCGCGATTTTCTTCGGCTTGAGCGGCACGGGCAAAACGACTCTTTCCACCGACCCGAAACGTTTGCTTATCGGCGACGACGAACACGGCTGGGACGATACGGGCGTCTTCAACTTTGAGGGCGGCTGCTACGCAAAAGTTATCAACCTCGACCCGCAAGCCGAGCCCGATATTTACAACGCCATTCGCCGCGACGCGCTCTTGGAAAATGTCACCGTCGACAAGAACGGCAAGATTGACTTCGCCGACAAATCCGTCACGGAAAATACCCGCGTCAGCTATCCGATTTATCACATTAAAAATATCGTGCGCCCCGACAGCCACGGTCCCGCCGCGCAGTCCGTCATCTTCCTTAGCGCGGACGCATTCGGCGTGTTGCCGCCCGTTTCCATTTTGACGAGCGAACAATGCAAATATTATTTCCTTAGCGGCTTCACGGCAAAACTGGCGGGCACCGAACGCGGAATCACCGAGCCGACTCCGACTTTCTCTGCGTGCTTCGGTCAAGCATTCCTCGAATTGCACCCGACCAAATACGCCGAAGAACTCGTTAAGCGCATGGAAAAGAGCGGCGCGAAAGCTTACCTCGTCAACACCGGCTGGAACGGCACCGGCAAACGCATTTCCATTAAAGACACGCGCGGCATCATCGACGCGATTTTGGGCGGCGCGATTAAAAATGCTCCGACGAAAAAAATCGCCATCTTCGACCTGGAAGTCCCGACCGTCCTCGAAGGCGTCGCCACTGAAATTCTCGACCCGCGCAACACCTACGCCGACCCGACCGAGTGGGATAGAAAAGCTCAAGATTTGGCAGGCCGCTTCATCAAAAACTTTAAGAAGTACGAATACAACGCGGCGGGTAAAGCTCTCGTCGCGGCGGGTCCTCACCTCGACAAATAATTTTTGACACATTGACAAAATGTAAAATAAAATAGCCTCGCTCGTTTCGACGGGCGGGGTTATTTTTAATCACCAAACTTTTGTAGCGAACTCAAGGAGTGATTTTATGAAGGCAATGTATCTTGATTGCGCGTCGGGCATAAGCGGCAACATGTTTTTGGGCGCGTGCATTCAGCTGGGCGTTCCCGAAAAATTTTTGCGCGGGGAACTCGACAAGCTCAACTTGCCGCGCGAATTTGAAATCGAAATTTCCAACGTGAGCAAGAACGGAATCGGCGCGGCGTTCGTCGACGTGAAGCTCCCGAAAATTTTTGAATCGGAAATCGACCGCCCGAACGTTCGACACTTGCACCGCCACGAGCACATAAGAAATCACAGCCACAGAACTTTCGGCGACATAAAAAAAATTCTCGACAACTCGGAGCTCAACGCGGCCGTTAAAAATCGTGCGCTTGCAATTTTTTCCGTCATCGCTGCGGCCGAAGGAAAAGTTCATCAACGCCCCGCCGACGAAGTTACTTTCCACGAGGTCGGCGCGATTGATTCGATTGTCGATATCGTCGGCTGCGCGATTTGTTTGGATTATCTCGACGTGGAAAAAATTTTCGTCTCGCGAATCAACACGGGCAGCGGCTTCGTCAAATGCGCGCATGGTTTAATGCCCGTGCCCGCCCCCGCGACCGCCGAACTTTTGCAGGGCTTCAAAACTTTTCACTTCGGCGCGGAAAAAGAATTGACCACACCGACGGGCGCGGCGATTGTCAACGCGCTGGCCGTTCAAAGCGCGGACTTGCCCGAAGATTTTTCCTCGGAGAAAATCGGATACGGCGCGGGCAGTTGGGATTTGGATATCCCGAACGTTTTGCGAATTTATTTGGGCGAGTTCGGCGGGCAAAGCGAACGGCATTTGGTTAAGCTTGAGGCGAACATCGACGACATGAACCCGCAAATTTTCGGCTGGCTTTACGAAAGACTTTTCGGCGCGGGAGCTTTGGACGTGTGGACGACGCCCATTTACATGAAAAAAAATCGTCCCGCGCAAATGCTCGGCGTCTTGGTCGACGCCCAACATCGGGAGGCTTGCATAAAAATTATTTTCGAGGAGACGACGACAATCGGTTTGCGCGTGATTGAAATTTCTCGGCGCGTGGAGGCCGTCCGCAAAATGGCAAAGGTCGAAACGAGTTTCGGCTCCGTTCAATGCAAAGTCAGCGCGTACGACGGGAAAATCGTTTCGATAACGCCCGAATACGA
>CAMJQS010000071.1 GCA_946408105.1 uncultured Selenomonadales bacterium
GCGCGGCTTGCGGCTTGTCGACACGAATATTTTGCTGGCGGACGAAAAATGTGACCTGCTAATTTTCGGAAAAGAAAAAGAAGCTCAAGAGTTTTGATTTACTCCTGAGCTTTTTATTTTTTGTGTCTCTTCTTCTCGATAAATTCGTCAACGGACTTTCGCGGTATCTTGTAGACCTTACCAATCCGAAAGACATTTATCTCTCCGCTCTTCAACAGTTTGTATGCTGTCGTCCGTCCGATGTTCAGATATTCCATGAACTGCTTCAAATCCAAAATGTCATCGTATTGTCTGAACAACATCGCCTGGCACCTCCTTGTGCTTTTAATGACTATGTTGCTCACTTTTCTCAATTAATTTTTAAAAATTGACTTTCCGATACTGAGAGCGTCGAGGCAACGATTGAGTATGACTGGAATCAATCACATTTCTACCCTTTGCCAATCCGAGTGCAACGCCAGCAGCAAAAGCCCCTGCAACTGCCGGAAAAACTCCACGTCCTGAATCATCATTGACAATCGCAGGTTTTTTATAAGTTTCTTTCAAGTCTATCACTCCAAAATTAAAATCTGTTTCCATTGAAGGTCACGAATCATATCGACAAAATCTTTTTCCAATTCCTGTTCGTCAACATCATACTTTTGCAGAAATTTTTCCTTAATGTCGCCGACGGTAGATTTTCCGTCCGCCCAATTGAAAAAGAATGCGGCCGTAGTGTTCAGGTAATACATCGACAGAGTTTCCGCGCAGACAATCAGGATCTCGTCATTCATGCGCTTTTTTACGTAAACGGCAACGGGAACTTTATTCTTGAGCCATTCAAATATCATCAATTCATCTCCTCTTTGACTTTAGACCGTCTTTTTTGGGAAGGTACGGCGGAACTTTCATCAGCGGTTTTTCAGTACTGACCTGTGACGTCGGGGACTGAGTAGGCAAAAAGCTCGCTATTACTAACGTTTCGCATCGAACGGAGTCAAGTTGGGCAATTTGACATAATGCGCGGCTTTCATTGTCTTAGTCGCCGCACGAGCAACGGCAAACGCTACCGCCGTCGCTCCTGTAACGAGCACAGGAGGAAGAGCCAGATTGTCCATAACATCAGAATTAACAACAACTGGACGAATATATTTTTCTTTCATAAAAACATCTCCTTAATCATAACTGCGGCGCATCAGACTGGGCAACTTAATCGACGGAGCGGCTTTAACCGCTTGAGTAATTTTGCGCGCAGTTGCATAGCCGGCCATACTAGCCGCAGCCGCTGCTACAACTCCCAAAGGAGCCAACGCCACGTTGTCCATAACATCAGAATTAGCAACGACCGGACGAATGTATTTTTCCTTCATACTGACATCTCCTTACAAATTTAAAGCGCGATATCCTTGTCAACGTGATTCTTCACGCCGCTCATCTGTCTGTCCTCATCGATATTAGCAATAAAATCTTTAACCGTCTGCAAATTCCAAGCATCAATTCCTTTCTCAAGCCAAATTTCTTTGACCGATTTTTCAAGCACATTTCCGAGAGTAAAAGGAGCCATGCAATCCAAGCGAAAATCTCCGTTGGGGCGAATGATGCCGCCGGAGTTTACCTCTGTAACATATCTGTCCATCTGCGCCTTGAGTTCGGCTGAACGCTGAATCGTTATCTTGCCGCTAAATTTTTTTCCGAGCTCCTCAATCTTCCTATAGAGGAAATTTTTTTGCTCGTCGTTCAAAATAATTTCCGTGTGTTCGTAAGCGCGACCGCTGGGCATGACATCGCCTAGGATAATCGAATTCGCGCCGAGGTCGTAAGAAAGATTTATCATATCCTCAACACGATTTAAATTTTTCGGCGTGACGGTGTGGGCGATGACCAGCGGAATGCCTGCGTCGCTGATTTCGAGTGCGCCGTTGATTGCACGATTGAAACTGCCTGTGACGCCGCGAAATTCGTCGTGAAATTCGGCAGTCGATCCGTCGATTGAAATTTGAAACCAGAAGTAACGATACTTGGCAAAGTGGCGAACAAATTTTTTAGTGAGCAAAAGCGCGTTGGTGATGACGACAAAACTCGTGCCGTCGTCGTGGAGGATGTCCATGATGTCGAAAAGTTTTTCGCCCAAAAGAAGAGGTTCGCCGCCCGAAATTATGCACTGAAAAATTCCGCCGTCCGAAACAATCTGCCGAGAAAGCTCGCACCATTTTTCCGGTGTCATGAGCGTTTCGCGGTCGGTGTCGCCCGAACGATTGTAGCAATGTTTGCACTTCAAGTTGCATTGCCCCGTGAGCTCGAATTGCAAAGTTATCGGATATTTCATTGCTGTCGGATAAGCACCCATATTTTGTAACGCAACCAAATTTTGCTTCACGGCTTTTAAATTGCGTTCATCGAGAGTTCGATACTTCTTAACGTAGTCTTTCAAATTCTCTTCTCCTTATCTCTTTGCACAAAATCGTCATCATTTCATGAAAATCTCGTACTGTCATATGCGAAAAGAAATTTTCATAAAAATATTTTCCATTACAAAATTTAGGACGTTGTGAATATATTTTGCACAGATTATCTAACGTCAAATTTTTACATACTCCGTCGCCTCTGTCGAAGGTTTTCATTTCCTCAATTAAATCAACATGCAGACAACAACAGCCGCAACGCTCACAAAAATACGGATAATATTTTTCCATATCTTCATTCCGCGTCGTTTGGTCGCCGTAATCTTCATAATTCATCATGCTCAACCTTCATTAAAATTTTAAGGACAAGTTGCCGGCCTGCGAGTCTGCCTCGGCTTGAATGAAACCTTTACTCTTTGTGCAGGATTTTATCGGGCATTCCGCCCGTCTTTGAACTTTGTTGCCTGAACTTTGAGGAGAAGAACTTTGAGCGTTGAGCCGTCAGTTTTCAGCTTTGCGCTTTGAACTTTTCCGCCGAAAGGAGCGAGTGCTCCAAAAGTCGTCGTGCTGCGCAAGTCGTCGACGAGCACGCCGTAAATGTTATTCCTCGCCTTTGCCGCAAGCGAGCGCGGCATCCAAATCCACGAGCGTGGAGCGGGCTGTTCGGCAACTTATCCCGTCATCTTCTATTTTATTTCTGCCAAATTCAGTTCGATGGTCGTCAACGCATTTTGCTCCGACAACACCGAATCCGCTTCCGTCAAAAATTCTTCTATCTCGTTGTCCAACGCCGTGATTTTTCCCGCCAGCTTAAGCGGGTCGATTAAGCGCGGGTCTTTTTGCTCGTGGAGCATTTTGCTTGTCGCCTCGACTATCGATTTGGTCTTCGAGTCCTGCTCGTCGTCGCCACGGCTGTTGATTGATTGAAGGTAACGACTAATCTCCTCGTCCGCTTTTTTCTGCATGTCGTCGAATTCTCTTTGGGCTTGAAAGAAATCTTGTTTCATCTTCGACAGCAACGTTGCCTTGAAGCCTCGCTTGTTGCTGTGATTCGTGTCCCCCGTCCTCGACAGCAAATTTGATTTTGGTACTGCGTAAACCGTGTCGCGCAACTCGATGATTTCCGCGACTGTCAATTTTTTTCCGCCGACCGACACTTTGCGCAACTCCGTGCCGGGAAGAACTCCCGCGTTGCTCTGAACCACCGCCGACTTCAGCGCGATGTAATTTTCTATCAACGCCGTCACTCTGTCGTAGTGCGATTGAATCTCCCGCCGAATTTCTTCGACCGATACGCCGCGTATGCTGTCCTCTTGCCCGCGCGCCACTCTTATCCACGCCGGTGCGTCTTCGGAAAATTCTTTTTCGATTCGAGATTTCGTCGACTTTATCAGCGACAACGCCCGATGTACCGTGTATTTCATTTTTCTCTCCTCGTCAGTTTTTACTGACCTTGATTTTTCCTTTGCCGTATTCGACCGTATAACGTTTGCCGCAACTCGGACAAGTTCCGCTCGTGCGTTGCGTGCTCGTCGTGTCGACTGTATAAGAATTGAGTTTGCGACCGCAGTGCGGACAATTTACGCTCTTTGATACTGCCATTTCTTTTCCTCCTACCACCAGCTCATCCAGCGAGCAATTAAAAATTTTCGTCATGCTTAGCAAATGATTCAGCCGAGGTTTGTTGCGACCGCTCTCCCACTTCGCCACGCTCGACCTGTCCAAGTCCAACTTTCGCGCCAATTCTTCTTGGCTCAACTCGTGGCGCTCCCGATATTCTCTGATTTTGCTCATCACCGCTTCCTCTGTGACTTTCAATCACTTTCCAACCTGCACGAAAAATTATATCTCAAAAAATTTCTTGAAAATCTGCCAATCGGCAGACTTCCTGTCATTTTTCTTCCTCGTCGTTTTCTTCCAGCAGGAGCGGTTCCCGCCACAACTTTTTTTCCAGCTCGTTGAACGTTAAGAACAAGGCCGGGTCTATCTGCAATTTCTCCGCTATTTTCAGCAGCATTGCCAGCGACAAGTCATTATGATATTTTCCTCGCTCTATCCGACTTATTACGCTCTTATGCAGTCCCATTCTCTCGGACAGCTTTTCTTGTGTCATTCCTCGCAGAGTTCGATAGTACGCGACTTTTGCTCCGATTTGCCTGAAGATTATCTCTTGCTGGACATCCATCTTTTCACCCCGCTCATTATCCCACATTTCCTTTTTTCTTGTATCGCCCCGTTTCATATGCAAAATTGCCTGATACGGAAACTTCTTGCCAAAGAAAAAGGCAGTCCAATTACTGAACCGCCTTTTCTTCTATAATATATATTTCAACTTGCCGATTCTATCACTTATTTTGCATATTGACATATTGACTTTATCATACTTTTTTAGGTGAAAATAATCTGAGATTATAACAATAATGTTATAACATTATAAATGGCTCAATAACGCCTTTTCATTTTTTTATGGATTTATATGAATAAAACATGAAAAAAGTCCTAAAAAACGTGTTTCCGTCCTAAAAAAATTTAGTTTTTTAGGACAAAAAACCGCGTAATTACGCCATTGTCCTAAAAACACTAAAAAATTTACGTAAAGTTCAGAGGAATTTTGAATATACCCCTCCCCGCACATAAAAAAAGTATAGATAAAAAATAGCACAGAAAGAATGGGAAATTTTTTAGGATTTTAGGATTTTTTGCCCAAGAATGGCGTTCTGATGCGGTTTTTCCCCTCCTAAAAGTCCATTTCATTTTTTAGGATTTTTTAGGATGAAATTTTTAGGAGGAATTTCTCAGGAGAAATTTTTTAGGACGAATTTTTTAGTAACAAAAAAACTCCGCTACGTTTAGCGGAGCATGAATCAAATCGGCTGTTAGCTTTGCCAGTGAATATTGTTGAAAATATTTTTGTTGTGATTGTCTTTCTTGTATTGAGCCCCAAGAAAGTTAAGCCTATCAGTAATGACGCGGAATAAATCCTTTTTTTTCAATCGCGAGGTCTCGGACGGATAAGCGGAAATTAGTCTGGCTTCAAAATCCTTGCGCGTAATGACGCCACCATCGCCGATAACGCAATACTCATCGACGAAACTGGAGACAAAATCATTCTCGTTGAAGTAATCGGCTTTGGCGGCTTTCATGTCATCGCTTTCAATTAATCCGTTGAGGTAAAAATCTTGAGAATGACCAACTAAAATTTTTAACAAGGCAGAGCGATTTTCCGGAGTGGTAAGTTTGGCGGGAAGAGTTACATCAGCGCGGTCGGCAGAAAAAATTTGAGTATACTCGACGTTGTTAATTCTGCGTTGAAGTCCGCCGTCGTCGACATCGAAGGTCGGCAGGTGATTTCCGTTAAGAATCAATTTGGCGCGGAGTTCAATTTTCCTCGGATTGCCGTACAGGGGACGAGCGGTGATGAATTGGTCGCCCGTGATAGTCTTGAAGGTCGTGGCGTCCAAACGGCAGTTGCGCGGAATTTCGTCGAGAATGGCAAGGCGAATGTCACCGTCAAGCATGGCGAGAGCAGGAGAGGCGGCGTTAGCGTCTATAGGTCGCATAGATTCAAGCAGAGCGTTGGTAGGAAGTTTGATGGCGTAGGAGCCTAAAAGTTTAATCAGCATATCAAGGATAGTGGTTTTCCCGTTAGCCCCTCTGCCGCGCCAAAATTGACAGATGTGGTAAATCTTTTCGCCGGTCAGGCAGTAGCCGAGGTAACGCAGAACTCCCAGCAGAGTAGCCTCGTCGGGAATAACTTCGTGGAAAAATTTTTCGACAAAAGCAGTGTCGGCTTTTGGGTCAAAGAAAACGTCGGCTTGATTAGTGATTAAGTATTTAGGGTCGAGAGGATAAAGCTTGCCGGTCTGTAGGTCGACGACGCCATTTTTGACGCAAAATAAATTCTTGTGGCGGTTTAGGTTGTCGGAAGTGATGA
>CAMJQS010000072.1 GCA_946408105.1 uncultured Selenomonadales bacterium
GAAAAATTTTGCCGCGCCGCATTTCTGGCAACTGCGCCAAGCATCAGCGTCAAGTTACAATCGCCATCAAACGCGCCCGCAACATTGCGCTCTTGCCGTTCACTGCAGACTAAAAATTTTTCGCGAATAAAAAAATCCCTCGTCGAATTCGGCGGGGGAAATTTTTTTTGCAAAAGGATTTTCGCGGCGCGCGTCAAAATATTTCGCAAGCGTATGGAAGGAGTGTTCAACATGAAAGTTCTTTTGGTCAACGCCTCGCCCAAAGCAAACGGCAACACGAGCATCGCGCTCAAAGAGATGATTAAAGTTTTCGAGGCGGAAGGCGTCGAGACAAATTATTTCCACGTCGGCAACAAAGTCATCCGCGGCTGCGTCGCCTGTCAAAATTGTTTCAAAATCGGTCGCTGCGTCTTCGACGACGTTGTAAACGAAATCGCGCCGATTTTCATGGAGGCCGACGGCTTCGTCATCGGTGCGCCCGTTTATTTTGCCTCGCCGAACGGAACCGCGCTTGCGTTCCTCGACAGACTTTTTTACAGCACCTTCACGCAAGACAAAACCGGCAAAGTCGGAGCGGGCGTCGTGGTTGCTCGTCGCGGCGGCTCAAGTGCGGCTTATGACGTGCTCAACAAATATTTCGGCAACACCGGCATGACGATTGCCACGAGCCAATATTGGAATATGGTTTACGGCATGGAGCCCGGCGAAGGCGCGCAGGACATTGAAGGCTTGCAGACGATGAGAACGCTCGCCCGCAACATGACGTTCCTCATGAAGAGTATCGCACTCGGCAAAGAAAAATTCGGACTGCCCGAAGTCGAACCGTGGACGCCCACGCATTTTATAAGATGAAAATTTTTCGTCCGACTTACGTAAAAAATTTTAAGTGCGACGGAAAATTTTGCGGCTCGCGCTGCTGTCGCGACTGGCGGATTTTGATTGACGGGGAGACGCGCGAAAAATATTTGCGCCTTCCCGCCGACGAACGCCAAAAAATTTTTTCTCACGTCGATGAAGAGACGCAGGCCTTCAAGATGAAACGTTCGGGCGCGTGTCCCTTCCTCGACGAAAATTTTTTGTGCAAGCTGCAGCTCGCGCACGGCGAAGAATTTTTGACGGCAGTCTGTCAAAGTTTTCCGCGCGTGACTTACAAAATCGGCGAAGAAATTTTTTCGCAGGCAATGACGCTGACTTGTCCCGTGGCCGCGATTTTAATTCTCCTGCGCGACGAACCGATTGCCTTTGAAGTCGTCGACGCCCTCAACGCGCGGCAAGTGTTCGACTTCACGGAAAGAATTTCGGCGGCGGAAAATTTTTTGGAACGACAACGCGGAGCGATAAAAATTTTGCAGCGAAGAGACTTGCCGATAAATTTGCGGCTGAAAAATCTTTGCGAGTTCTTCGGCGAAAAAATTTCCGTGGTCGTCGACTTCGACGAAGAAACTCACGCGGCGGCCTTGGCAGAAATTTTCGCGGAGACTTACGACGCTGCCATGACTGTCGACAAAAAAAATCAACTGGCAGAAATTTATCGGGAGCACAGGAAAAATATTTTGCCGCAGCTGCGAAAAAATTTTTTCGTCGTCTTGGAAAATTATCTCGTCAACGAATTTGTCATGCGCTGCTATCCGGCGGCGTTCACGGGCGACGAGGCTTTCAACTGCCGCGTGTTCGTGACGACTTATCGGGCGTTGGAGTTCGCGGCGGTCTTGACGACAATTTCTCGGCGGGGAATGTCTTTGGAAGATTTTTTTGAATTGCTCTGCGCGCTCAACGACAAACTCGACCACAGCCGCGGCGGCATGGAGGCCATCAGAAATTTTGCCGAACTGCACGACGCTGAAGTTTTTTACTCGATGATGATTGAATAAGGGAAAAGGATTCAGGTGTCAGGGATAAGGGAAAAGACCCTGCCCCCCGACCCCTGACCCCTTACCCCTTAACAAAGAGGTGATTGACATGAAAGAAATTTTGGAACTGTTGGAGCACAACGCGCGGCTGACGACGGGCGAGCTTGCGTCCATGTTGCAGAAGTCGGAATACGAAATCGAAAAAGAAATCGCCGTGCTGGAGAAAGAAAAAGTTATTTTGTCTTACGGCGCGCTGATTAACTGGGAAAAATTCGGCGACGACGTTGTCACGGCGATTATCGAAATAAATTTGACGCCGCAACGAGAGGTCGGCTTCGACGCAATCGCCGAAAGAATTTATCGCTTCGACGAGGTGCGAACGGTTTACCTGATGAGCGGCAACTTCGACTTGCTCGTCATCATCGAAGGAAAATCTTTAAAGGACGTTGCAAATTTCGTGGCGACTCGTCTTGCGCCGATAGAAGGCGTGACGCAGACGCGCAGCCATTTCATGTTGAAGGCTTACAAAAAAGACGGCGTGATAATGGAAGACGACGAACGCGACCGCAGGCTGGTGGTTGCGCCATGACGTGGCAAGACAAGCTGTCGACTTCCGTTAAGAGTATCGCGCCGAGCGGAATAAGAAAATTTTTTGACATTGCCGCGAAGATGCAGGACGTAATTTCTCTTGGCGTGGGCGAGCCCGACTTCGTGACGCCGTGGCCGATTCGCGAGAGTTGCGTTTACGGTTTGGAGCGCGGCTACACGAGCTACACCGCCAACCGCGGCATGATAAATTTGCGCGAGGAAATTGCCCGCCACTACTCCGAAAAATTTTCCGTGAGCTACGATGTCGATAAAGAAATTTTGGTGACGGTCGGCGTGAGCGAAGCTTTGGATTTGGCGTTGCGCGCGATTTTAAATCCCGGCGACGAAATTTTAATTCCGGAGCCGTGCTACGTTTCTTATCAAGCGTGCACGTTCCTTGCCAACGGAGTGCCCGTCAGCGTGCCCGCGAAAATTGAAAACGAATTCCGAATCACGCCCGAAGAGTTGGAGCCGTTCGTCACGGAGAAGACCAAAGCAATTTTAATCGGCTACCCGAACAACCCGACGGGCGCAATCATGGAGCGCGACGATTTGATTAAAATTGCGGACTTCGCGGAGGCGCACGACCTTGTTGTCATCAGCGACGAAATTTACGGCGACTTGACTTACGGCGGCGTCCACGAATGTTTTTCCGCCTTGCCGAAGATGAGAGACCGAACGATTTTGCTAAACGGTTTCAGCAAAGCCTACGCGATGACCGGCTGGCGAATCGGTTACGCGCTCGGCAACGAAGACTTTATCGCAGCAATGACAAAAATTCATCAATACACAATTCTCTGCGCGCCGATAACCGCACAGCTTGCGGCCGTCGAAGCTCTCAAGCGCGGAGAAAAGTACATGAAAAAAATGGTCGCCGATTACGACAGACGACGCAGATTAATTTACGACGGCTTCAAAATTTTGGGCTTGGAAAGTTTCGAGCCGCGCGGCGCGTTTTACATTTTCCCGAACATTGAATCGAGCGGCATGACTTCGGAGGCCTTCGCGGAAAAATTAATTCAAGCGGAGCACGTTGCACTTGTTCCCGGCACGGCGTTTGGCAAATGCGGCGCGGGTCACGTCCGCTGCTCTTACGCCACGAGCGTCGAAAAAATTTCCGAGGCTTTGAATCGTATCGAACATTTCTTGAAGGGGCACAGACAATGAATCTTGAAGAGCTTCACGCAGAAGGTTACGAATTTTACAAAGCAAAAAATTTTGACGCGGCGTTGAAGGTTGCCGACGAATTGCAAAGGCTCGACCCGAAATACAAGCTCGGCTATTATCTCGAAGCCGCCGTGTGGAAGGAACTCGATAATCCCGTCAAAGAATATTTCGCGATAAAAAAAATTTTGCCGCTGTTGGATTTTTCCTCTTCGGATAATAAAAAGTTCGACACAGAAATTATATTTCATGTGGCAGAAATCTGTGCGAAATTTGGTTTGGGCAAAGAATTGAAAGAAGCTTATTCATTGATATTTGAATTGGACAGTTCTCCAAACGCCGAAAATTTGAGCGGCGCAATTTTCCACGCAAATTGTTTTGAAAATTTTTCCGCTGCCGACTTCAAAAAACTTTATGACGATTACAAAAAAACTTTTGCAGACGTCGTGCCCTATCCGAAAAAATTTTACGCGCACAAAAAAATTCGCGTCGGTTTCATGTCCGCAGATTTTTGTAATCATGCTGTAATTCATTGGTCGCGGGCATTGCTGACTCGGCTCGACAAAAATTTTTTTGAAACTTATTTCTACTCGAGTGTTGAAAAGCCGGACGACATCACCGAACGCTTGCGCAAAACTGCCGACGGCTGGCGCGAAATTTTCGACGTGACGGACGAGCAAGCGGCCAAAATGATTCGCGACGACGAAATTGATATTCTCTTCGACTTAAGCGGACACACCAAAGGCAATCGTCTTGGCGCGGCGGCTTATCGTCCCGCCTCCGTTCAAATGTCGGGCATCGGCTACGAAAACAGCACGGGGCTCGATTGCTTCGATTATTTTTTGTCGGACGTTTATTGCGCGGGCGACGAAAATTTTTTCACGGAAAAACTTATCAAACTTCCTCACAGCCACATTTGTTACGAGCCGCCGACTAAACTTGAGCCCGCAAACTTTCCGCCGTGTGTGAAAAATAATTTCGTGACGTTCGGAAGTTTTAATGGATTTTATAAGGTCACCGATTCAATTTTGCTTGCGTGGAAAAAAATTTTGGACGCCGTGCCGAACAGTCGACTGCTCCTCAAATCTAAAATTCTCGGCAATGAAGATGTGAAAAATTTTATCGTCGAACGCCTGAAAAATCTTGGCTTAGACCTCGCGCGAATTGAATTGCGCGGTTTTATGGAGAATCAGTTTGTCGGCTACAATGAAATCGACATTGCGCTCGATACGTTCCCTTACACGGGCGTGACCACGACGGCCGAGGCTCTTTACATGGGCGTGCCCGTCGTCAGTCTTTACGGCGCACGACAAGGGGCACGCTGCGGCTTGAGCATTTTAAAAAACGTCGGGCTCGATGAACTTGCCGTCGACACTTACGACGAATACATTAAGCGGGCGGTCATGCTTGCGGGCGATTGGGAACTGCTGATAATCTTCAGAAAAAATTTGCGGCTGATGATGAAGAAATCGCCGCTTATGGATTCAAAAAATTACGTCCGCGAAATTCAAGACGCCTTTGTAAAAATTTTGAACGAGCAAAAAAATTTATGGCGGAACTCGAACAGCGTCCGTTAAGTTGAGCAAAAAAAAAATTCCCCGAAGCGTCGGGGAAAATTTTTTTTAATTGGAATTGGCGGCGTCGTTGCCGAGGAAAAGACCTTTCATGATAATCCACCGGGCAACCGTCCTCATCGCGCCGATAATTTTTATCGCGTGCTCTCGTTCGTCGGTCAAGTTCACGTCGTTTAGTTCGTTGCTGGCCACGTGCGGCAAAAGTTCCATGACGTCCGAATCGATTTGCCCGGCAACCTTCGACGTGAGGAAAGCGGAATTGTTGAAGCCTACGCCGTCACTTTCAAAAAGGCTCGGCGCGATTGAGTAGTAAGCAAAATCTTTCGGGGCGATGAGTTCGATAAGCGTCGGGACGATTGAAATGTGGTCGCCCACCGCGTCGGGCGGAAGAATATTTTTTGTAATGCCCGCGCCGTAGAGGACGAACGGAACGCTTTGATGTTCAAAAATCGTCGGGTGCGTGGACGGGTCGCAGCGGACGGCGTGGTCGCCCGTGATGACGAAAATACTTTCGGGAAATTTTTCGCTCGCCGCGCGAACAAAATTCGTGATGACTTCATCCATGTACCAGTAGTGGCCAAGCTCAACCGCCAGCTGATTCACGTCGTCGACGTTCGGAATTTTTTTCAAAGCCTCGGTGACAGCGTTCACGTCGTAACCTTCCGCCGCCAAGTCCAAATTATACGGCGGGTGATTCGTCGTCGTCATGATTAAATGAACTGTCGGCGGCTCGTCGGGCAAGTGAGCCAACAGCGCGTTGAATAAATTTTCGTCCTTCGTGCCCCAAGTCGTTTGCTTCGGCGCGTTGAAGTCGGGATAGCCGTAAAAATTGTCGAAGCCTTGAGCCAGAGACATTTTGGCGATTGAATCCCAGCTCGGCATGCCGCCGTACCAAAAATCAACTTGATAGCCCAACTCTTTGAAGGCGGGAGCCATCGACGTGATGTAAAGTTTTTCATAAGTTCGCGCCTGATAATTTACTTTGATGTTCACGTCGGGCAAGCCCGTGACCAGCCCGGTTATCGCCGTCGACGTGAAGTCACCGTTGGGCATGAAATTTCTGCTGTAATAGCATTTGTCTTCCGCGATTAAAGATTTAATTCCTTCGG
>CAMJQS010000073.1 GCA_946408105.1 uncultured Selenomonadales bacterium
CTTTGTTCCTGCCGATTGCCGTGTTGCCGTTCGCGGGCGTCTTGTTGGGTATCGGTGCCTCGTTCTCGAACCCGACGACAATCGCGGCTTACGGCTTGGAGGCTGCTCTTCATCCCGGCAGTGCGCTGTTCAGTTTCATGTTAATTCTTTCAAACGTCGGCGGCGCAATCTTCGGCAACTTGCCGTTGATATTCGCGCTGGCAGTTGCTCTCGGTATGGCGAAAAAGGAAAAAGGTATCGCCGTCCTTGGCGCAGCAATTTTTTATCTTGTTATGCTTACAACGATTCACGTCTTCCTCGGTCTCGACGGCTCCATTCACGCGGACGGCTCGATTGACTCCAGCGTTAAGGAAGGCGCGATAACCACAGTTCTCGGCATTACAACTTTGCAGATGGGTGTTTTCGCGGGTATCGTTACGGGTTTGGTCGCGGCCGAACTTTGCAATCGTTATTATAAAATGCAACTTCCGCCCGCGTTTTCATTCTTCGGCGGCACACGCTTCGTCCCGATTGTTTGTATGATTTTCGGAATTATCGTGGGCATCGTCATGTATTTCGTGTGGCCGTTCATCCAAACGGGCATCTTCGCTCTCGGCGGCGTCGTCCAAGCTTCGGGCTACTTCGGCACATTCTTCTTCGGTTGCTGCGAACGTGCGCTGATTCCGTTCGGCCTGCACCACATTTTCTATCTGCCCTTCTGGCAGACGGGTCTGGGCGGCACGGCCGTTATCGACGGACAAACCGTCATGGGCGCGCAAAATATTTTCTTCGCGGAACTGGCTTCGCCGCACACAGAACATTTCTCGGTTGACGCGGCTCGCTTCCTCATGGGCAAGTTCCCCTTCATGATGGCGGGTCTTCCTGCGGCGGCGTTCGCAATGTACACCTGCGCTCGTCCCGAAAAGAAAAAAGCGGCCGGCTCGTTGCTCTTCTCCGTCGGCTTGACTTCGTTCCTCACGGGTATCACAGAGCCTATCGAATTCACGTTCCTCTTCCTCGCGAAGGAACTTTTCATGATTCACGTTTTCTACGCGGGCTTGTCCTTTGCAACGTGTCATATCCTGGGCATTGCAATGGGTACAACTTTCTCCGACGGTTTGATTGACTTTATCCTTTACGGCGTCTTGCCCGGCCAAGCGAAGACAAATTGGATGATGATGTTGCCGGTCTTCGCGGTCTACGCCGTGTTGTATTTCGTCACGTTTAAATTCTTCATCATGAAATGGGATTTGAAGACTCCGGGTCGCGAAGCCGACGATGAAGAAATGAAGATGGTTTCCAAAGACGAATACCGCAAAGCTACGGGCGTCGGCGTGGCCGGCGGCGGTGCAAGTGCGGCTATCGCAAACCTCACGCCCGACCAGCAGAAGTCCGCAACTATCTTGAGCGGTGTCGGCGGCGTCGATAACGTCACGGAAATTGACTGCTGCGCGACGCGTCTGCGCTTGACGTTGGTTGACGGCTCCAAAGTCAACGAAGCTATCCTCAAGTCCACGGGCGCGGGCGGCGTCGTCATCAAAGGCAACGCCATTCAAGTTATCTACGGTCCGAGCGTCACGATTGTTAAGGCGAACTTCGAGGAATTCGTTGAAGACATTCGCGCGGGCAAGATTGATCGTTCGATTCTTGAAGGTGCTTCGGGCGGCGGCTCTGCTGCGGCAGCTGAAGAAGAAAAACCCAAGATGAAAGACGCAACCTTCGGCGCACACCTCACGGGTCGCATGATGCTCATGAACGAAGTGCCCGACGACGGCTTTGCTTCCCGCGCAATGGGCGACGGCGTGGCTGTCGAACCGACGGAAGGAAAACTCGTTGCTCCGGCCGACGGCACGATTACTCTTATCTTCCCGACCAAGCACGCTATCGGCATGGTCACACCCGACGGCGCGGAACTCCTCATGCATATCGGTATCGATACCGTTAAGCTCGACGGTCAGCACTTTGAAGTTCACGTCACCGACGGTCAAGAAGTCAAACGCGGCGACTTGCTCGTCACGTTCGACATCGACGCAATCCACAAGGCGGGCTATCCTGTCACCACCCCGCTCATCGTCACCAACTCTTCCGCTTACGGCACGGTTCGTCCGCTCAAGACAGGCGATGTCAAAGCGGGTTCGGATGACTTGCTGGAAGTTCTCGGCTAAGTTATCTGTGGATTGAAACGAGTGAAAAATATTTTTCCTTTGTTCGTTGCCCGTCGAGAAAATCGGCGGGCTTTTTGCTTGCCGTGACGAAAATTTTTTCTGCGAAAATTTTTGTAAAGGATTTTTCGCGCTCAAGTGGAATTAACGCTTAAAAGCAAAACAGTTCTTTATTTTTTTCGTGCAAGGATTTATAATGCGATAAGTTTTTGCAAATATCAATCGAGGTGATTTGTTTCATGGAACATTCTCCGGTAACGACCAACCCGCTGATTATCATGCTGATAAACATGACGGTCGTTTTCATCGTGCTCGTGGCTCTGATTTACTTAATCAAGCTGATTCATTTCGTCGACCCGACCAAAGAAAAACCCAAACCTGAAGTCGCCGAAGAAGAACCGCTCGTGGCAGTTAAATCAGAATCGACAACACTGCCGCCCGCACCCGTCGTCGAAGAAGGTATCAGCCCCGAAGTCATTGCGGTCATATCGGCGGCCGTTGCGGCTTACGGTTTCTCAGGTCAAGTCAAAGCGGTGCAAATTCTCAACCACGAGGGCACGCCGTGGAGAGCCTCCGCCAAGTTCAACAATCTGCAACGCAAGTAAAAGGAGTGATATTTTTTGGAAGCTTTAAATGCGTTCTCCGTGTCGCTCCAAGCAGTGTGGAATGACAGCGGCTTTTCGGCCTTCACCATGGGCAACGGCATTATGATTCTCGTCGGGCTGTTGCTCCTGTATATGGCCTTCGTCAAAGAATTTGAGCCGCTCCTTTTGGGGCCGATTGCCTTCGGCTGTATCCTTGCAAACTTCCCGAATACCGGCTTTTTCGGCGAAGAAATGAACGTCATGAAGGCAATCAACTACGGCATAACTTACGAAATTTTTCCGCCGCTAATCTTTTTGGGCATAGGTGCAATGACTGACTTCAGCCCGCTGCTTGCCCGCCCGTCGACTCTTCTTTTGGGCGCGGCCGCTCAAATCGGCGTGTTCGTTGCTCTCGGCGGCGCAATGCTCGTCGGCTTCAACGTGCACGAGGCAGCGGCTATCGGAATTATCGGCGGCGCGGACGGCCCCACGTCCATTTATCTTTCAACGAAACTTGCCCCGCACTTGCTCGGCGCAATCGCGGTCGCGGCTTATTCTTACATGTCGCTCGTTCCGCTCATTCAGCCGCCGATTATGAAACTTATGACCACGCAAGCCGAACGCGAAATCGTCATGAAAGAGTTGCGCCAAGTTACAAAATTTGAGCGCGTCGTCTTCCCGATTGTCTCGACGATTTTTATCAGCTTGCTCCTTCCGCCGATTGCCGCACTTCTCGGCTGCTTAATGCTCGGCAATTTGTTCCGCGAATCGGGCGTGACGGACAGACTTTCCGACACCGCGCAAAACGCTTTGATTAATATCGTCACGATTTTCTTGGGCACGGGCACCGGCATGACGATGAGCGCGGAAAGTTTCTTGCGCACTGATACTTTGCTTATAATCGGGCTCGGTCTCGTCGCGTTCATGGGCGGCACGGCAGGCGGTTTGCTTTTCGGTAAGCTCATGTGCAAATTCACGGGCGGCGCAATTAATCCGTTAATCGGCTCGGCGGGCGTGTCGGCTGTCCCGATGGCGGCGCGTGTTTCTCAGCTCGTCGGCATGAAGAGCAAACCCGGCAATTATCTTTTAATGCACGCCATGGGTCCGAACGTCGCGGGCGTTATCGGCACGGCAGTGGCCGCGGGCACCATGCTTGCCATGCTCAAGTAAAAAATTTGCTTGAAAAAAAAGCCGAACATTTCCTCAAGCGGTGTTCGGTTTTTTTAACGAATTCCTAATAAAATTACGCGATAAAAACGATATAATTTTGTAGAAATATAAACGCAGTCGGTTCCGAAAAAATTTTTGTGAAGATTGACAAATTGGAATCGAAGGAAGTCCCGCAACGGGATTCACGGTCGATGGAATTTGTTCAATCCGATTCTTTGGGAGGCGGGAATTATGAGCGAAATTGAAGACGTTCTTTCTGTTCCCTTACAACTCCCTAATCCCAAGAAAGGAGATAAAATTCTTATGAATGAATTCATTTTCGACTTGCAACGCTTCGCCGATTATACGATAACCGCAGGCGGTGAAAGTGTATCCATTTTCGGGGGCAGTGGGGATAGAGAGGCAACAAAAACCATTGCCGTTACAATCGGCACGGAAACGATAAATTATTCGCTTCTCATCAACGGTACGGCAAATATTTCCGCCAACGAAGTCGGCACCGTGAAAATTCAAGTCACAAGTGGTTATATCAGAGAATTTGTAGGCGAAGACCGCGCGTATGCCAATTATATTTTAACGGGCGGCACAGCCCACAATAATAACGGGGGATTCTTAACTCTTGGAGAAGGCGGCCCAACATTTGATTCTATTTGGTCGGGCATAGGTGATGAGCCGGTATCCATTACTCTCACACCTTATACAACCTATAACGACGTTTTGATTTCTTGTAGTTTTGTAGGGCGCAGTATAATGGGCTTTTCGCGCGGCAGACTGTCATACGCACCGGCAGCGGCCACTTCGACGACACCTGCAACCATATCCGCCAGAATTCAAGACGGCAAAACTTACATCAACGTTGATGAAAACAACACGGCCACGATTAAATATCGCAACAAAACTTTCACGCCGTCAAACGGTACGTTTATTTTGGCTATGGCCAACGACGGCTCCGACGCTTACGTCACGGGCTTGGAAAACGGCGAAATTTTTCAACTTGGTGACATCACTTGCGTGACGGGCAACGGCCGCCTTTTAATAACCGACGACGAGACGATTAAATTTTATAATCAATCGGTCGACAGCACGACACTAATTCCTTTGAGCAGTTTGGCTCTTGATTCGGAAGATTTTTCGACGTTGGAGAATTTGATTGACGGCGTTGATTATTACACCGTTCTCAACCCCGGCTTGGCCTCACTTTTGACGGACAGAACAGGGGCTTCGCAAATTGAGGATATGCCCGATACCACAACAGGTGTTGCCATCGGCGTCGGCAGCGAGCAAGTTACCATGAACGTTCCGACTAAATACAGCCCTTCGACTGTTGCTCAAATTTTATTCGACATTACGCCGACGTTCCCCGACCCCCAAACTTTGTACGTTTACTTTCCTTATGCGCCGACGACGTTTTATTTTAAAGTGGCGATGATGAGCAACAATACTTTGGTTGTCAGTACTTACAACGGCTCAACCCAGCTCGACACCACAGACTTTATTCGCCTTGCCAATTACGGCGTGGATGTAACTGCGCCGATTCGCTTTATGCTCCGAGCTCAATTCGCGCGCAACAACAGCGGCAAAACTTTCGTGACTGTGAATATCGGCAGTTACACGCGCAAGCAACAACTCGCGACGAATGTAGTCTTTGACGGCTCGAATTGCGCTTATCGTTTCGTCAGCGAATCAGGCAGCATAATTTACATTTCAAACATTATCGCCCGCGATGAGGCTGTCGGCAAACTTGTTGAACGAATCGTTCCGTTGCCCGTGAGCACGACCGATACCGATATGACGGAAAGCAATGGGATTTACACGGCGAACGCGGTCGGTGAAACAATTCTTCAAACGCCCGACGTTGACAATTTGGTTCAAATTCACGGCGCGTCCTCCGTCGTCACGGGCATTCTGGTCGTCGGCAAGCCCGCTTACCTTTCGAGCACGGGCGAAGGCTTAACCAATTTGACTTGCATTGACAAAACCAACAACGTCATCACCGAGCACAAAACTTTTGAACTCGACACGGACGCAACCAAAGCTATCGCCGATAACTGGCGGCCTGTGAACACGAGATTAAATAATTTGGCAGGTATGCAGTTCGGCTGGAAAGCAGGTGCTTCGTCATGAGCGCGGTCGTCGGCTCTGAACTTTACGCGGCAATTTCTCCACGCGCACACACAAAGACGAAGCCCGAACTTTACGCGGCTATCGAGCCTTACGTTCAAACGAAAACGAAGCCCGAACTTTACGCGGCAATTGTTCCGTTTGCTCACACAAAGACGAAGCCCGAACTTTACGCGGCAATGATTCCTCGTAGTGAAGTCAAACTTAAACCTGAACTCTACGCTTCGATTCTTCCTCG
>CAMJQS010000074.1 GCA_946408105.1 uncultured Selenomonadales bacterium
GCGCCGCCCAAGACGATATCGTCGCCGTCGTCGCCATTCAAGCTGTCATTGCCTGTGCCGCCCGAAATCGTATCATTGCCTGCCGAGCCTGCAAGCGTGTCGAAGCCGTCGCCGCCGTTAATAAAATCGTTTTGGCCGGTGCCCGTGATGTTGTTTGCAAGCGAATTGCCTTCGATTGTCAAAGCGTGAGTGACGGCCAAAGCGTCAATCGTCACGAGCTTGGAAGCGTAATCGGCGTACTCGGTCGGCGTGAAAGAATTTTCTGCGTAGTCGGCAGTGAGCGTCGCCGAAGTTCCCGCGGCATTGTATATGACATCACTCGCAGCACCTTTTTTATAAGTGTGTTCGCCCGTCGAGTCAATGTAAGTGATAACTTGGTCTGCGCCGTTGGCGACAGTGACTCTGCCTGAACCGACATAGAAAAGGACATTCGACTTGCCCGCCTCGATTGAAGTTACCTTGCCCGACGCGAAATAAATTTTGTCGCCGTCCTCCGCGCTGTAGTCGATGATTTTGTCGTTGCCGTTGCCGCTGTTATAAACGAACACGTCCGCGCCTTTTCCGCCCGTCAAAGAGTCTCTGCCTTTGCCGCCTTCGAGCGTGTCATTGCCGTTGCCGCCGTTGACGCTGTCGTCGCCTGCGCCGCCGAAGAGTGAAACGTTTTCTCCGCTGCTTGAAATTGAATCGTTACCTTCGCCGCCGTCGATTGTCACAAAGTCGCTTGAATTTTTAATTGAATCGTTGCCTTCGCCGCCGCTTATTAAAACGTTTTCGCCGCGATTATCGATTGTGTCGAAACCTTCGCCGCCGTCGATTGTCACGGTGTCGCTAATGTTTTTAATCGAGTCGTTGCCGTCGCTGCCGTTGATTAAAACGTTGGAGCCGCTGTTTTGAATTTTGTCTATTCCTTCGCCGCCGTCGATTGTCACGAAGTCGCTCAAGTTTTTAATCGAGTCGTTGCCTTCGCTGCCGTTGATTAAAACGTTGGAGCCGCTGTTTTGAATTTTGTCTATTCCTTCGCCGCCGTCGATTGTCACGAAGTCGCTCAAGTTTTTAATCGAGTCGTTGCCGTCGCCCGCGCTGATTGAGACGTGCTCGCCGCTGTTTTGGATTGTGTCGACGCCCGCGCCGCCGTCGATTGTCACGTAATCGCTCAAGTTTCTTACAGAGTCTTTGCCGTCGCCCGCGTCGATTGAAACGTTGTCGCCGCTGTTTGTGATTTTATCGTTGCCGCCGAGCGCGGAAATGGTCGCGCCGTCGAGTTTGTTTTTGATAGTGTCTTTGGCGTCCGTGCCGACGATATCGAGCGGGTCGACGGGTTGAACTTCTTCGCCTTCAATGTTGACGCTCGACAAGCTTGCCGCGCCCTGCAAAGTGATTGAACCTTCGCCGACCGTGACGACAATATCATCGCCGACAGTTTCTTTTGAGTAAGTGCCGGTGCCGCCGCCGATTTTGAGCGTCGAAGACGAATGGAAGCCGACGATTGTATCGAGGCCGTCGCCGTCTGTGTATTGAATCAAATTGTAATAGGCATTCAAGCTGATTGAATCGTTGCCCGCGCCGCCCACGATTGAAGAGTAATTGCCCACGTTTTCTATCGTGTCGTTGCCGTCGCCGCCGTTCATTGATACGCCAACATTGTCCCCATTGAAAATGTAATCAGCACCCGTGCCGCCGTCGAGAGTAGCTTCACTGCATTCGCTGGTGTTATAAATTTCATCGTCGCCGTCACCACCGAGAATAGTAACGTTGCCGGCAGCCATATTAATAATTGTGTCGTCGCCTGCGCCCGCGTCGATTGAAACATTGCTGTCCATGGAGTTATCAATTTTGTCGTTGCCGCCGAGAGCCTGAATCGTTGCGCCGTCGAGGGTGTTTTCAATCGTGTCGTCGCCTTCCGTGCCGACGATATAGAGCGGGTTGACGGACTCCACGCCCGAAATGTTAATGGCCGATAAAGTCGCCGCGTTTTTGAGGGTGACTGAACCTTCGCCGACCGTGACGATGACATCCGAGCCGCTCACCAGGCTGGAAAATTCTGCGCCGACAATTTCAAGCGTCGAAGTCTCATTGAAGCCGCGGATAACATCGGCGTCGTCTCCCGCATTGTAAACGAACACAACATTCGAGCCTTGGTTAGTAATGGTGTCGGCACCGTCGCCCGCAATGACAGTCATGTTCGAGCCGCCGGAAATGGAAATGGAATCATTGCCCGCGCCCGCGTCGATTATACCGTACCGGCTGTATTGGCTGTCAATTGTGTCGTCGCCGTCGCCACTGAAGATTGAACCGTTGGAGCCGTAGTTGTAAATGTAATCATTGCCCGCTCCACCGTCGACTGAAACGTTTGAGCTCCAGTTGTAAATTCTATCGTTGCCGGCTCCGCCGTTGATTGTAACCTTCGAGCCGCCGGTGTCATTATAAATGTAATCGTCACCTTCGCCCGCGTCGATAGTCGAGTTCGCGCCGTCGCTACGGATATAATCGTTGCCCGCGCCGCCATCGATTGAAACGTTGTTGCCGTTGTCATTATAAACGGTGTCGGCACCGTCGCCCGCAGCGATTGTGACGTTGTCGCTCCAGTCGTTGAAGATTGAATCATTTTCGCTCGTGCCGCTGACCAAAGTGTTGCTATTAGAGTTTGTGATGTCTGCAAATCTTTGCAGGTCGAAGATAAAATCTTTTCCAAACATAAAAAATCGTCCCCCTTCAAAAGTAAACTCAAAAACTTTTCTTGATTATACTTTCGAGAGGAGGATAAAGCAAATTAAAGTTTCGTAAAAAAAAAAAACAAAAAATGGGGATTGTCTTACAGAAATTTCAAGTCGCCCACTTCATGAGCAAAGACTCTTCCTCTTCGGCGGAAAGGTGGCTGCCGTGAATCATTTTTTGCGCGACGTCCTGCGCCTTTGCAAAAAGTTCGGAATCTTCGCCGTAAATTCTGTTCAAGTCGACGAAAAGTTTTTCGGCGTCGTTGAAGGAGCTTTGCGCCAAATTGTTTGCGGCGCGTCGGTCGCAAATCATTCCGATTGCCAAAATGCAAACGCTTATCTCGACGTGATTTAAATTTCGCGAACGAATCACTTTGCAAAGGTCGGAGACAATTTGTTCGCGGCGAATGCTTGAATTCGTCGGGCGTCCGTCGATTTTAAAAGCAACGCCGAGCGCGTGAGCAGAAATTTGAATCGCGGAAGCGGGCGCGCCCGTCAAAACTTTTGTGCAATCTTTTTTGAACTCGTAATAAATCCAATCGACTTCGGTTTTCGTTATGGCGTGCGTGTAAAGATTTGCCATGCGAAATTTTTCGTTGTTGTGGAGGTTGACGAGCAGAGCGATATCCTCTTCACTGCCGCACATGGAAAGCGCGTAGACGCATTGAATTTTCGTGTTCATCTTCAGGCCGCGGCCGAGTGTCATGCCGGGATTGTAAAGCTCCTCGTCGAGCTGATAGAGACAAAGACGCGCCAAACGTCTTTTTTGTTGAGCAGTCCAATTCGCGCCGATTTTTCTGGCGATGACAACGCAGCGGAGCTTAAAAGATTCTTCGCGGGAATTTTTCGCGTCGTCGAGCATCTGCAAGAGCGGTTCGGCGAATTCTTTGTGATTGGTCGCGGAAAGAATCGTGTTGACGTTGAGCTTGAGCGTGGCAGAAAATTTAATGCCGGCCTCTTTGTTTTTTTGTTTGAAGGCTTCGTCGACGTTGCGGCAAAGCGAACGGATTGTATTGAGTTGTGCGCGCGGATTGACTTTCCCGCCGAACTTCGGAATTAACTTTGTCTTGGGGCCTTTCTCCACGCCCGTGGCGATAGAAATTTCTGTCGTGCCGTGATCCATCAGATAAAGGCCGCGCTCGTCCTGACACGTGGCGGCGTCCATGCGAATAATTTTATCTTCGTCCATAAAAATATTGAACGTGACAAAAGTGTCGGTCTTCATGCGCGAATATCTTTCGGGGAATTCGATATTGCTCTTGGCGATGATTCGATAAGAGCCGTCGGCCTCGCAGCGGGCAATGGGAACGCTGATAATATTTTTTCCCGGCGGAAGTCTGAAGCCCGTAAATCTTTCCGAGGTGTAGGGCAATTCTTTTCCCGCAGGAATAATTTCTTCGTAGTTGCCGCCGAAGGTTACAAGATAAAAACTTTCGTTGAGAATGTTGCTGCCGAAAACGACACCGATTGAGCGGTCGGCGGCCGTAATGTTTCTGTTGCTTGAAAAATTTCTGTGCGGCGACGACGTGAGGAAACTCGGACGCGCGGTTTGTCTTTGATAAGAGGCGAGCGGCGGTTGAGGAAGTCTGACGGAATTTTTTTCGGGGACTTCGCTTTTCAAATCTTCGGCAAGCTCTTTGTCGTATTTGTGCAGGAAGTAATGATAGACGGCCGCGCCGCGAGCAACTGCTTGGTCGGGGTCGAGCGCGACAATCGGGTCGAAGCCGAAAAATTTTTTCAGCCGATTGATGACCATATAAAATCTGCTCATGCCGCCGTTCATTATAACCGCGTCGACGTGAACATTTTCCGCGCCGATTTTGTCCGCAGCTTTTTTGAGCACGTCGAGAATCGGCAGGATAATATTTTTTTGTTTGCCGAATTTTTCCGTGACGGCCGCAAGATTTTTATAATCGTCGAAGTTCAAATCTTCGCCCATGAAGTCGCGCCAAATTTCTTCGAGTTGCGCGGCGGTGAAGCTGTCGCCGTAAGCGTAACCGGTCGTGCCGATGTTGCCGCCGACGGGAAAATCTTCGTCCTCGTCCCACCAGCCGGAATTTTCGTCGCCGAACGCGTCGCTTTTTTGCGCGCTGACTTCCAACTTCAAATTTTCCGCGTAATTTATCAGCTGACTCATGACGCCTCGTTCTTCGCTGCGGATTTTTTGAACGATGTCGGGGTGCGCGGCGTATTGATTCAAATAATGTTGGAACATTGTTTTGGCCAAGCACAAATCAAAATCGTCGCCGCCCAAAAGTGTGTAGCGGTTCGTGGCAATGTCTTGAACTTTTAAAATTTCGGGCGCGTCTTCGCGTCGGGAAATTTCGTGGAGAGTGATGTCGAGCGTGCCGCCGCCCAAATCGAAAACCATTACGTTTTTCTTTGAGTTCAAATCCAAAATTTGGTCGGCGATTTCTCCGTTGCGCACTTGATTTATAAAATCGTAAATGACGGCGCGCGGCTCGGACAAAAGAATTTGTCGCGGCGAACCGTCCTGCTTATAAATTTTTATTCCCGCAAGTTCGGCCGCCTTCAACGTGGCCTGCCGCATGATAAAATCAAAATTGGCGGGCACGGTTATAATTGCGTCGTCTATCCTTTCCACGTGATAAATTCTTGCAGCGTTCTTCAACATGTGCTCCAAAATTCTGGAGGAAACTTGCGCGGGTGTCTTGTCGGGAATGTTCGACGATAAACCTTCGGCGAATTCATTTCCCATTTGGCTTTTGATTGACTTGGCGACGAGATACGGGCGAAGCGGATATCTTCCTTTCGCGAAGTCGCCGACAATCGGCTGATAATTTCTTTCGTCGTTGTAGTAGACGCAGCTGGGCAGAATCGGATTTTTTTTCAGCGTGAACCTTGCGCCGGCTCCCGCGTTGAACATGTCGACAGCTCTGTCCAGGTCTACAACTTTGCTGACGATGTTTCCGTTCGGGCGAATGTTCACCGTGGCCAAAACGGAATTGGTCGTGCCCAAATCAATTCCGACGCACAAATCGTTGTGCTCTTCTCCGTTAATCAGCATGAAAAAATCCCTCCCTTACTCCGTGACTTCTTTTAGTCGCGGGCGTGAAATTTGAACGTCTTTATTTTTGTAAACCCAACCGGGCGAAAGAACTTTCACGCGCTTAACTTCGTTGGTGTCGAGGAAGGGCGAGCCTTCATAGTCGCAGGTTTCCACTTCGTCGAGGCGCATGTCTTGCGTTGAGCCGGGTTTCATAATCGGATTGATTTCACTGTCGCGAATGAACTGCGCAAATTTTTCAATCAAAATGAACAGGCCGCCGATTTCGGGCGGAAGCTGAATATTTTTTTTGCGCAGCTGACGGACGCCGTTACGCGCGTTTAAAACCTCGTCGAGAATGCAACCGTACTTTTCCGAGTTGAGCCGCGAAAAAAATTCAACCAAATCATCTTGATGACTTTCTT
>CAMJQS010000075.1 GCA_946408105.1 uncultured Selenomonadales bacterium
GCGAGCCGAACGAGCCGCTGACCCATTCGACGAGAGCATTTTTTTCGACGAGCGCGCGTTTCGTGTTTAAGTTCATCATGTTGCGCGACCAGTTTTCAATCGTGGAGTAACGGAGCCTTGCGCCCTCCTTAACGAAAAGTTCGACGCAGCCCGCGTGAAGATTCGTGACATTATATTTCGGAGCGGAGCAGCCTTCGATGAAATGCAACTTCGCGCCGGGTTCGACGATTATCAGCGTGTGCTCAAATTGTCCCGCGCCCGCCGCATTCAATCGGAAGTAAGACTGCAGAGGAATTTTCACGTCGACGCCTGCGGGAACGTAAACGAAACTTCCGCCCGACCAAACAGCTCCGTGCAGCGCGGCGAACTTGTGATCCTTCGGCGGCACGAGCGTCATAAAATATTCGCGGACAATATCTTCATGTTCGACGAGCGCGGTCTCCATGTCGGTGTAGACGACGCCCAAATCCGTCAGCCGTTTTTGTATGCTGTGATAGACGACCTCCGAATCGTATTGCGCGCCGACGCCCGCCAGCGATTTTTTTTCTGCGTCGGGAATGCCCAGCCTGTCGAAAGTTTTTTTTATCTCGTCGGGCACCTGCGACCAATCGTCGACTTGCTTTGCGTTCGGCTTGACGTAAGTGACAATCTCGTCCATGTTGAGCGCGCTGATGTCCGGCCCCCACGTCGGCAGAGAAATTTTTTTGTAAACTTCCAGCGACTTCAAACGAAACTCAAGCATCCACGGCGGATCATTTTTTCGCGCGGAAATGTCGCGGATAATTTCTTCCGTCAAGCCCGCGTCGCTTTTGTAAATAGATTTGTCTTCGTCGCGCACGTCGTAAAGTGCACGCTCAATATCTTGAATAAAATTTTTCATGACTCGACCTCGAAGGGCGCGTAACCGTGCTCCGAAACTTCGCCGACGAGTTCCGCGCCGCCGCTTTTTACGATTCGCCCGTTCAAAAAAATGTGCGCACGATTAACGGGCAAATGTTTCAAAATCTGCGCGTTGTGCGTGATGATTATGCAGGAATTTTTTTCGTTGTGAAATTTTGCGACGCCCGCCGAAACGATTTCCACGGCGTCCACGTCAAGGCCGCTGTCGGTCTCGTCGAGGAGCGCGAGCTTCGGCTTGAGCGTGAGGAGCTGAAGAATTTCGTTGCGTTTCTTTTCGCCGCCGCTGAAGCCGACGTTCATGTAGCGGTTTGCGTATTCGGGCGCGATTTGCAATTCCTTCATGAGCGCGAGCAGTTCCTTGTGGAATTGAAGAATTTTAATTTTTTCGCCCGTGATTGACTGCTTCGACGTGCGCAACATATTTTCCACGGTGATGCCGGGAATTTCTTCGGGATTCTGGAAAGATAAAAAAATTCCGCGCCGCGCCCGCTCAAAAGTTTTCAGCGCGGTTAAGTCTTCGCCCTCGAAAAAAATTTCGCCGCCCGTGATTTTATATTTCGGGTGGCCGAGGATAACGTTCATCAGCGTGGACTTGCCGGAGCCGTTCGGGCCGAGGATGACGTGAACTTCACCCGCGCCGACGCTCAAGTTCAGTCCGCGCAAAATTTCTTTGTCGCCCGCTTCGGCGTGAAGATTTTTTATTTCAAGCAAAATTATTCGCCTCCAAGTCAGGTTTTAGGTTACAGGTTACAGGTTTCAGCTAAATTTTTCAAGGCGCGAGCAAAAAATAAATCGTCATCGCCGTGAAGTAGGGGCCGTAAGCAAAATAACTTTTGCGATTTTTTTTCTTGAGCAAAATCATCGCGACGGCCGCCAAGCCTCCTGCGATTGTCCCTATAAGCACGACGTTAAAAAGTTTTTCCGTGCCCAGCCACATTCCCAGCGCGAAAATTAATTTCACATCGCCGCCGCCGAGTGAGCCTTTCGACAAAACCGCGAACAACGCAAAAATTCCGCCGCCGACCACTGCCGCAAAAAAATTTTCTATCAAGATTGAATTGTGCCACGCGTAAGTCGCGCCGATTATCGCAAGCGGAAAAGTCATCGCGTCGAAGAGCATGTACTGTTCAAAGTCGGTGAGCGTCATGAGCACGAGCAAAAAAATCGCCGCCATTAAAAATAAATCGTCCGTTGCGTTGAAAAGAATCGTCAGCGCGAAAAATAAAATCAGCCTGCGAAATTTTGCGCGCGCTGAAATTTTTTTCGGAAAGGTCAGCTCTTTGCTCCGCGCGTAAAGTTTATCAATCCACAACGAGCCCGCGAACGTCAAGAGTGCTGCGCCGATGATTTTTAAAATTATTTCTGCCATACAAATCGTCCCTTAAAATTTTTCTTCGATTATAACAAAAAAAATCGCCCGACAAAATCTTGGGCGCAGATGTAACAAAAAAATTTTTTGACCGCTAAGTTAAAGTTAGTGTGCCGAATTTTTATCGGCAAGAATTTGTTTAAGCGCGCGAACGGAGCCGTCATCAAAGACAAAGCGAACGTTCGTGTGCGCGGGGATAATCTCTTCAACTTCGGCAAGATTAATCGCGGGGCGTTTCACCGGCTCGCGCAAAACGTAATTGAACGGCACGATGTCTTCCATGCGCAACCAAAATTTAAATTGATTGGCGATGGTCGAGTTGTCGGTTTTGTACGGCAGCTCCTTTTTGTCCAAGCCCGAACCGATTTCGTCGCAAAGAAGGAACGAGCCGAAAATTTTGTAATTCGTGCGGGGAACGACGGCGAGAAAATCTTTGAGCGGAACTTTTTCGTCCTCGTTCATGTAATTGATGTAAAGGTCTTCATAATACGGCTCGTGATAAAATTCTTTGTCGTCCATTTGGTCGAACTCGTGAATGACATCGCCATACCATTGATTGAAGCCGCGATTGTTTGTGTTGTAAAAATAAAATTCCTCGTGGTCGGCGTCTTTGGGCTTAACGAGCCAGCTCACGACGATTTCTTTTTTGTCGTCGCGATAAGTCAGATAATAGCTGTCTTCGATGATGAAAAACCAATCGCGCGTGTTCGTCTTGAGGTGGAGGAAGTGAACATTTTGTGCGCGGTATTCGTCGAGCAGAGCTTCGAATTGTTCGGCGTTCAAATGAATCAACTCCTTTAAAGCAATGCGTAATGAATAATGCGTAATGCGCAATGAAACTGCAAAACCATTACGCATTACGCATTTCGCATTCCTAATTGCCTTTTAGTCCATGTGCGAGCCGCCGTTGATGTCGATGTCTTCGCCCGTGATGTAACCGGCTTCCTTCGACGCAAGGAAGACAATCGGCCCCGCGACCTCGAAGACTTCGCCGATACGTTTCATCGGAATTTCTTGCGCAAGTTTGATGTCGTCTTCTTCGGTGCCGTTCATGTTCTTGCGGATGTCGGTGTTAATCGCGCCGGGGCAGACGCAGTTGACGGTGATTCCGTATTCGGCGACTTCGCGAGCCAAGTTTTTGCTGAAGCCAAGGAGCGCAGCTTTCGACGCGCTGTAGTGTGCGCCGCCGAAGACGCCGCCGCCGCGTTTGGCAGAGACGGAAGACAAGCTTACGATGCGCCCGTATTTTCTTTCCTTCATGACTTCGACGACGGCCTTGGTGATGAGGAACGTGCCAAACATGTTGACGGTGAAAACTTTCTTCATGTCGGCAAGTGTCATGTCGTGGACGGTGATTCTTTGAGTGATGCCGGCGTTGTTGACCAGGACGTCAATCTTGCCGTATTTGTCTTTGACGTTTTTGACAAAGGCGTTGACGCTCTCTTCGTCGGCGATGTTGAGGACGAATCCGTCAGCTTTGTAGCCCGCCGCTTTAATTTCGGCAACGGTGTCCTTGCAGCCCTGCTCGTTCATGTCGGCGATGATGACTTGCGCGCCCGCCTCGGCGAACATGTTGGCAATGCCGCGACCGATTCCGCGTTTGGAGCCGCTGCCCGTGACGATAACGACCTGGTCTTTGAAATCAAACATTTTTATTACCTCCAAAAAATTTATATTAACGTGTTGTGGAAAACTCGCTTGAAGCCGTTAAATTATTTTTATGTTTTGAATCTACTTTCTCTTTGCGTGTCCAAAGAGAAAGTAGCAAAGAGAAAAGACACCTCGCGGGGGCGTTGCCGGTAATCGCTCCAACGTTTCGGCCATCCGCAACCGACTGTTGCCCGCTGAGAAGACATCACGTCTTCTGCGCGGGCGAGGCCGTCATCCTTGACGGCCTCTTTTTTCGTCAGCGCGAACGTTTCAGAAATTTTTCGCTGCCGCAACAATCGCGTCGACGGTGATTCCGTTTTTCTCCAGCAGACGATGATACGGAGCCGATTCGCCGAATTGGTCTTGAATGCCGAAGCGTTTAACTTTGCCTTTGCCGGCTTCCGCGACGACTTCGCACACAGCCGAGCCGAGCCCGTTCAAAATGTTGTGGTCTTCAATCGTGATAATCTTGCCGATTTTTTCAATGCAATCTTTCACGGCGTCCACGTCGAGCGGTTTAATCGTGTGCATGTCGACGACCTTTGCGGAAATGCCTTCGGCCTCAAGTTTTTTGGCGGCGTCGAGTCCGTAGCAAACCATGTCGCCGTTGGCAATGATAGCAATGTCGGTTCCTTCGCGGGCGATGTGAGCTTTGCCGATAACAAATTCGGTGTTCTCGTCGTAGATAACGGGGATTGCGTCGCGGGTAAATCTGATGAACGCGGGGCCGTCGTATTCGGCAATGGCGCGGGTGAGTTTACGAGCCGCCCAATAATCTGCGGGCATGATAACCGTCATGTTCGGAATCGTGCGCATGACGCCCATGTCTTCGATAGCTTGATGACTTGCGCCGTCGTTGGCGGGCGTGAAGCCGCCGTGGGAGCAGGCGATTTTGACGTTGAGACGAGGATAAGCAATTTCCTGACGAATCATTTCACACATGCGCAGCGAGCCGAAGACCGCGTAGGTGACGACGAACGGAATTTTTCCGGTAGTGGCCATGCCGGCCGCGACGCCTGCAGCGTTTTGTTCGGCGATACCAACGTTGATGTGCTGGTCGGGGTGCGCTTTCGTGAAGCCGTCGGTTCTGCAGGATTTGCCGATGTCCGCGTCGACGATGAAGATATTTTTATTTTCGTTGCCGAGGAGAATCATTTCCTCGCCGAAGCCGTTACGAGTTGCGATTGCCTTTTTTTCCATATCAGAAACCCTCCTCAATATCTTTCAACGCAATTTCCCATTCCTCTTTGTTGGGAGCGACGCCGTGCCAGCTGCCGACGTTCTCCATGTAGGAAACGCCTTTGCCTTTGGTCGTCTGCCCGATAATGCATTTGGGCTTGTGGTCGTGGCTGTGCATTTTAATCGTGTCGAGCGTGCGGACGATTTGCGCCATGTCGTTGCCGTCGATGTTGTAAATTTCCCAGCCGAACGCGCGGAATTTTTCGCCCAAGTCGAGGTTGGGCATAACTTCATCCGTCGTGCCGTCGATTTGCAAATTGTTCACGTCGACAAAGGCAATCAGATTATCGAGCTGATATTTGTTGGCAGTGGCGGCCGCCTCCCAAATTTCGCCCTCTTGGCATTCGCCGTCGCCGAGGACTGTGAAGACGCGCGCAGCTTTTTTATCAACCTTCAGACCGATAGCCATGCCGACTGCGCAGGCGAAACCTTGACCGAGCGAGCCTGTGGGAATGTCGATGCCGGGGCAATGATGATTCGGGTGACCTTGGAGCGGCGAACCTTCCTGGCGGAGCGTGTGGAGTTTTTCTTCGGGGAAGAAACCGAGCGTGCCGAGTGCCGCGTATTGAATCGGGCAAACGTGACCTTTGCTCAAAACGAAACGGTCGCGGTCTTCCCACTTGGGATTTTTCGGGTCGACGCTCATTTCGCGGAAGTAGCAAGCCGTCACGAAATCAGCCGCGCTGAGCGAGCCGCCGGGGTGTCCCGACTGCGCCTCGTAAATCATCGTCACGACTTTCTTGCGCAAATCCTTTGCAATCTCTTTGAGTTCTTCGACTGTCCTTTTCTTCATGATTAAACCTCCTTAAAGCAATTAGAAATTAGGAATGAGGAATTAGGAATTTTTTTTGCGAATTTAATTCCCCGTTCCAAATGCCTTTTAATCGTTGAGCGAACATTTTATTTCGACGATCTTGCCGTTGCTCACGTTGAACTCCAGCTTGATTCGTCTGTCGCCGCTGTAATATTT
>CAMJQS010000076.1 GCA_946408105.1 uncultured Selenomonadales bacterium
TTGCACGAAGTCTTCCCGAAAATTTTGGCGGACAAGTTGGAGGCGGCCTTGCTGAAAAATTTTGAGTACGGGAAAAAAATTCCGATTCTCGAATTAAAAAAATCCGCCGACGCCGACTTGCAGTTCTTGGCGGATTTTGTTTACGAAAAAATTTTTTTGCACTACACCGAAAAGCAATGGAACCTGCCGCCCGAAAAAATTTCCGGCGCGGTCACGGCTCGCGTCCCGATTTTCGTCGGCCGCGACGACAGATATTTTAACGACCGCTTTCAAGGCGTGCCCAAGTTCGGCTACACTCGGCTCGTCGAAAATATTCTCGACCACAAAAATATTAAGCTCCTGCTCAACACAGACTTTAACGAGGTCATGAGTTTGCGCGGCGAAGAAATTTTTTTGTTCGGACAAAAATTCGGCGGGCGATTGATTTACACCGGGCAACTCGATGAGCTGTTTGAAAAAAAATTCGGCGCGCTCCCCTATCGAAGCGTCGCCATGAATTTTGAGACGATTGACGCGGAAAATTTTCAATCGGCTCCGACCGTCAACTATCCGAACAATTTTTCTTTCACGCGAATCACCGAGTTCAAAAAAATTCATCCCGCGAAGACTTCGCGCACGACAATTTTAAAAGAATTTCCTCAAGCTTACGTCGCGGGCGAAAACGAACCGTACTATCCGATTTTCACGGACGAGGCGCGCGCCGCTCACGAAAAATATTTTGACGAGCTTGCGAAGTTCAAAAACATTACGGCAGTCGGGCGGCTCGCCGAGTATCGCTACTACGACATGGACGACGCCGTTGCCCGCGCCCTGGAAATTTTCGACGCGCTGTCCGAATAAAATTTTTTAATCTTTCCGCGTGGCCTTCATCGCCAATTTATTTTTGTACATATCGGCGTCCGCGCGTTTGAAAACATCTTCGGCCGATTTGTCGCGGCGTTTGTCGTAGTAAGCAACGCCGACGGCCGCCGAAACTTTTTCCCACGGCTCAAGCTTCGTGTCGGCCTGCAACTTTTTAATCATCTGCCGCAAATTTTTAACGTGTCCTTCGCAAACGGAAAGTTCGTCGCCGTCGAGCACCACGACAAATTCGTCGCCGCCGATTCGATAAACTTTGTCCTCGCCGAAAACGGAGCAGGCAAGCTTGCCCGCGTTAATCAGATAAATATTTCCGTACTCGTGGCCGTAAGTGTCGTTGACGCGCTTCAAAAAGTTTACGTCGACCATAATCACCGCGAAGGCCGCCTTGCCCGCGGCGATGTCCGCGTCGAACTTGGCGGTTCTTTCCGCGTAGGCCGTTTTATTTTTTAAGCCCGTCAAAGAATCTGTGTGTGCCAATTTGTCCATCACGGCGACTTCGATTTTTGCCTTGCGCAGATTTTCAAAGTAATGCATGCTGTCTGAAGTCGTCTTCAAAAATGCGGAGTAAAGATTTTCTATTTCGTCGTAAGTTTTTATGTCTAAGTTTCTCATGCGTTCGATATTTTTTTCGCGCGCCTCTTCGCTGTCGTAAGCAAAATTTCGGGCGCAGTAAGCCATCGTGTTCACGGGCAAAATTATATTGTTCTCGACGAACGCCAAAACTATCGCGAAAAGAAAAATCAGTGCGCCGGAGAAAAGCGCGATAACTTTTGTGATGAACATTCTGCCGTAATCGTTAATCAAGTCCATGGAAAAATCTATTCCCGCATAGGCGACGCATTGCCCGACGCTGTTGTAAACGGGCTTGTAAATCGTCAGCAGGTAGCCGTATTTGTCGTCGTTTTCAATCGGGCGAATCGGTCTGCCCGCTAGCAAATCGTCAAGGTACGGCTCGAAAGATTCGTCGAACTCTTCAATGGAGCCGGGCTCGGAGGCTTCCACCGTCGCTGTGTCCAAATCGAAGACGACGTGGCAGCCGTCATTCATGATTTTGTAAACGTAAAGAAATTTTATGTCGGAGTTGCTCGCGCGGATTTTGTAAAGTTTTCTTTCGACGTCTATATAACCTTCCGCCCCGTAACCTTTCTCCAAAAATTCGTCGACGCGCTTCGGGTCGATTTCGTTCACGACCATTGAAACTATTCCGTCGGCAATTTTTTTTCTGTCTTCGACCATTGAATCACGATAAGTCCAATAGCTTATAATGGAAATGGAACCCGCAACAAAAAGAGTTATCATCATGAGGTGGAAAAGCAGTTTCGTGCGCAACGACGAACTAAATTTGCTGTTCGTGTTGATTGCGCTGTTCATCTCGGAGGAAACGGGAGCTTGCATTTTGCTCAGCGATTGAAGTTTCTCTTTTAATTTGAGCGGAGTAAATTTAAGCGCGACGAAGGCAATTAAAATCGCCAAAAATTTGTCGGGCAACTCCAAGGAAAAATGTTGCAGGAAATGTTCCCAAAGTTTTGACAGAGAATTCATCGAATCGAACGAGTTGACCAAGCGCAACATGTCCTCGATAAACGCGCCGCTGATACTCGTGAGCAAAACCGTCGCGGGAATCGTCCATAAAACTTTCGGAAATTTTTCGTAGTAACCTTTTTTCGCCAGAAAAGCCGTCAACGCCGCAATCAAAACGCTGACCACGCCATAAAAAATTTCTTCCGAGTTAAAGAACGCACCGCATAAATTTGTAAAAAGTCCGACCGTGATGCCCGGAAGGTATCCGCCGGCCGCCGCGAAAAAAATTGTGCCCACGGTGTCGAGATAAATCGGCAAGCCGAAATGATTCATGACGGCGACGCCGATAACGTTAAAAATTATTCCCGGCAAGCAAAATACTATGAGCTTCAGGAAAGTTTTAATTATTCTAATCATCTGCTTTGTCCTTCAAAATCTTTCAAAAATTTTTTGGGCGAATTATATCACGAAAAATCTTTATCAACAAAGCGGCGTTGCAAAAATTTTTTCGCGGTGATATAAATGCTTCAAAAAGAAAGGAGACTTTCGCATGAAAAAAATTATTGCGGTGGACGGGCCGGCCGGCGCAGGCAAGAGCACCGTTTCAAAAATCGTGGCGGCTCGCCTCGGCTACACTTACATCGATACAGGCGCAATGTATCGAGCCGTCGCCTTGAAAGTTTTGCTCACAAAAAAATCCGTCGAGGACGTGACGCGCGATATCGAAATAAAATTGGACGAGGCAGGAAAAATTTTTTTGGACGGGCGCGACGTTACGAAAGAAATTCGCACGCCCGAAGTCAGCCGCGGAGCCTCGGACGTTGCAAAGTTCGGAATCGTTCGGAAAAAATTGACGGAGCTTCAACGCGAAATGGCCGCGCACGGTTCGGTGATAATGGACGGGCGCGACATCGGCACGCAGGTTTTGCCCAACGCCGACTTGAAAATTTTTTTGACGGCTTCGGTCGAAGAAAGAGCGCGTCGACGTTTCGAGGAGCTTAAAGAAAAAAATTTTTCGGCGGACTTCGAGCAGATAAAAAAAGAAATTTCTCTGCGCGATAAACAAGACAGCGAACGGGAAATCGCGCCGCTGGCTCAAGCCGAAGACGCAATTCTTTTGGACTCAACCGCCTTGTCGATTGAACAGGTCGTCGAAGAAATTTTGCGGCTCGCCCGTTGAAACTTTTGCAAAATAAAAAAGGCTCTGTTCCGTTTGGAGCAGAGCCTCTTTGTTTTTATTTTTTGTTGCGCTTGAAGTAAAAGATATATTGTTGGAGAATGCCCGCGTTCTTCCCGAACTTTGAAAAAATATTTTCGCCGCCGAAGTCTTCATCAATCGCGCGCTTAATCCAAACGTCTACGGGCGCGCGGTCGACGCGGTGATAGGCGAACAACGCGACGCAGTTTGCAATTTTGTCGCCGACGCCCGTAATGAGCTTGAGCTCTTCGAGGAGGTCGCTGTCCGAAAAAGTTTTCAGCTCCTCCAAGTCAATCGCGCCGCTCGAAACTTTTTCCACGGCCTCTTGAACGTAAGCTTTGCGATAGGCAAGCCCCAAGCCCGTGAGGTCTTCAATCGTCGCGTCCGCAATTTCTTCGACGCGCGGGAAAAGATAAACGTCGCCGACGAGCCGCCCGAATCGTTCGCAAATTTTTTCGACGGAACTTTTTATCGCGGGAATATTTTTTCGCTGGCTGATTATAAAACTTATCAGCGTCTCGAACGGGTCTTGGCGCAGAATGCGAATGCCTTTGCCGTGATTCATTGCGTCGCGCAAAAATTTTTCGTAAGGCTTGCCCGCCGCAAATTTTTCCGTGTCGCGTCGAATGTTCGCGTAGTTCGTGCCAAGGTCGAAATAATTTTCCCAAAAGTTTTTCCAAATTTTTTTGTCGCAGTCGACGTCAAAAATATTTTCGCCGCGCTCGCGAATGTTCAAAATATTTTCGCCGACGATGAATTGGAAGACGCCCGCCGAAATTTCTTTGGGGCGGAAGCATTGCCCGCTGTCGACAATTTTTTTTAAGTCAAAGTCGTCGCTGATTTTAATTTCCATTACACAATCCTCCGAAAATTTTTTTTATGACGGACGCGGGAACGTCGCCGCAAATTTCCACGTCGCCGAAATTTTTCATGAGCACCCAGTTTACCACGCCGCCGACGGTTTTTTTGTCGCGGAAAGTCACGGCGTAAAGTTTATCGGCGTCGAGCCCGGCGCAAGTCGTCATCATGCCGAAACGTTTCAAAAGATTTTCCAGCCGCCGAACGTTTTCCGCCGAAGTTTTTCCGAGCGCGTGACTGATTCGAGCCGCCGCTGCCATGCCGACCGCGACCGCCTCGCCGTGCCGAAATTTTTTGTAAGCGGTTTCCTCTTCAATCGCGTGCGCCAACGTGTGCCCGAAATTTAAAATCCTGCGCAAGCCCGATTCTTTTTCGTCCGCGGCCACGACTTGAGCTTTAATCTCGCAGCAACGACGGACGACGTGCGCCAAAGTTTTTAAATCGCGTTGCAAAATTTTTTCGGCGTTGTCTTCGAGGTAAGAAAAAAATTTTTCGTCGCGAATGACGCCGCACTTAACGACCTCGCCGAGCCCCGATTTAATTTCACGTTCGGGCAAAGTCTCCAAAAATTTCAAGTCGATGAAAACCGCGCGCGGCTGATGAAACGCTCCGATTAAATTTTTTCCGAGCGCGTGATTGACGGCCGTCTTGCCGCCGACGGACGAATCGACTTGCGCAAGAAGCGTCGTCGGAATTTGAATCAAATTTATTCCGCGCATGAACGTGGCCGCCACGAAGCCTGCCAAGTCTCCGACGACGCCGCCGCCCAGCGCAATGATGACGGATTTTCTGTCGAGGCCGGACTCAATCGCCCGCGTGAAAACTTTTTCCGCCACGCTCAAACTTTTGGAAGTTTCGCCGTCGGGAATCAGCGCGACTTCGTAAGGAAAATTTTCTTTGCACATGTCAAGAATATTTTTTTGCGTGACGAGCAGAGCTTTGCCGCTCAAAAAATTTTCGACGCCGCTCAAAATATTTTCGCCGATAAAAATTTCGTAGCTCTTCGCGCCCAAGTCAACCAAAATTTTTTCCATGCTTTCAACTCCTGAACTGCCGCAAATATCTGCAAATGTCGTCGATGATTTGAAGCGGCGACCACTCCGTTGTATCGACTTGATAATCGGCGCGGTCGTAAAATTTTTTTCGTTCCGCCAAAAGTTTTTTTATCGTGGCAAGTCTTTCGTCGCCGCCGCCGTCGAGGACAGGTCGTTCGCCTCTTCGCGCCGTTCGCGAAAAAATTTCTTCGGGCTCCGTCGTCAAACAAATCAGCACGCCCGAACTTTTCAGCAGCCGAAGATTTTCCTCGTCCTTAATCGTGCCGCCGCCCGTCGCTATCACCAGGCCGCGTCGTTCGGAAAGTTCTTTGACGGCAGATTTTTCCAGCGCGCGGAAATGTTCTTCGCCGAACTGCTCAAAAATTTTCGGTATGGAAAGTTTTTGCTCCGCCTCGATTTTTTTGTCGATGTCGACGAACGGCCGCCCCAACTTTGTCGCCAAAAGTTTTCCGAGGCTCGTCTTGCCCGTCCCCATGAAGCCCGTCAAAATTACGTTGTCTTTCATAAGCCGAAATCCTCTGCAAGTCGCGCGCGATAATTTTTCAAGTTGGCAAGCGTGTCGATTAATGCGTCGCCGCCGAATTT
>CAMJQS010000077.1 GCA_946408105.1 uncultured Selenomonadales bacterium
AAAAATTTACGCCGCGAACGATTATTTTTTCCCCGTAAGCCACAGAAATATTTTCAACTTTCAAAATTTCTTCCATTTAATCACCCGCACAAAATTTTAATCGACTTTTGCAAAAAAAATAAGCCCCGCAAGGGGATATTTAACGAAAAAACCCTCCGACCGTCCGCCGAAGGGCTTTTTTTAGCTTTTTTTCGCGTTTACCTAACATGAATTATACGACTTTGATTCTCAATATTTGCGTCCGGTTTAACGTCGCCAACGTTAGAACGAGCATAAAATCTGCCCGCCACGCCGTCAAGTACAAGTTCATCGCCGCCCGCGACCTGTTCGAGTTCCTCGTCGCTCAACTTTTCGAGTTCGTCATTGATTTTTTTGATATTTTCTTCGCGTGTTGCCATTGTTATCAGGCTCCTTTAGATTTATTTTTGTTTTCTGCAACTTATACGTTCAAAATCCGATTTCGTTACATACTTTAGCAAAAAAATTTTGTTTTGGCAACGAAAAACCCTCCGACCGTGCGCCGAAGGGCTTTTTTTACTGCCGTGACGATTTTTTTACCATTTCCAATCAGATTCGCTCATATAGTGCCCTGTGACGTTCATTGCATGCTGACGAGCCTCTTCCTGCGTGATTTGCTGCCCGTTAAGATAATATTCGTTGCTTGTTCCGTTGCTTGGAATATAATTTTTTTTGATTTTGGCATATATGCCGACTTTCGCCCAAGCACCTTGAATTGATTCCCTTGTAGCCTCACCTGTAAAATAAATTCTTGGGGCACCGTAGCGGTCTGTAGAACCGTTCAAACTGTTCAAAAAGCGGCTGTCATCTGCTGTTTCGTAGCAATTACCGCCCGCCACACCGTCAAGTTCGTCGTCGCTCATCACTTCGTCCGCGAATTTGTCTTCTTTAGCCATTTTATCAACCTCCAAATCATTTTCTATAGCTTATACGTTGAAAAATCGATTTCATTACACATTTTAGCAAAAAATTTCTGCTCCGTCAACGAAAAAACCCTCCGACCGTGCGCCGAAGGGCTTTTATTACTGATTGCGACCTTGTGCCGCGTTTTTTTTCTTATCGAGACAATTTTTAGTTTACCAGTCCCAATCTTTTCTTTCGAGATGTCTGCCGACAAGTTTCTCGGCGTGCTCCCAAGCCATCTGTTGTGTAATGTAGTAACCGTCTAATTTGTAGTCATTTGAACCTAAGTCAGCCCCAAATTCTATGCCGAGAGAAGCCCAAGCCTCTTTGACATCCCTTTGGGCATCCGTACTGAAAGCGATTTTTGTTGCGCCATAACGATCGCAATGATGGTATTTCGTTGTCCCGTTCAACAAAACATTCAAAAATCTGCTGTCATCTGCGGTTTGTCCCAAAGTGCCGCCTGCGACCTGTTCGAGTTCCTCGTCGCTCATGAGTTCGAGTTCATCATTGATTTTTTTGAGATTTTCTTCGCGTGTTGCCATTGTTATCAGCCTCCAAATCATTTTCTGCAACTTATACGTTGGAGTTTCGATTTCGTTACAAAGTTTATCAAAAAATTTCTGCTCCGTCAACGAAAAAACCCTCCGACAGTCCGCCAGAGGGCTTTTTTTGTCGATTGCGACCGTCCGCCGCGTTTTTGTTGGTTATTTAATCCCATTTAATAGCTTTCTTAACACCAAGCTGATTTGCAGGGGTGTTTTGGTCGTTGTCGGTGTTCGGTTTGTCGATACAATCCCAATGATTCCAAGTATAACCGCCAGCAATCTTTTCGAGTTCGTCGTCGCTCAACTTTTCATTCCGCCTTTGTCCTTGTATCCCGCGTAACCCATTTTGTGGCATAAGTCCGCCCGCGACCTTTTCGAGTTCCTCATCGTCGAGTTTTTCGAGTTCGTCATTGATTTTTTTGATATTTTCTTCGCGACTTGCCATTTTTATCAGTCTCCTTTAGATTTATTTTTGTTTTCTGCAGCTTATACGCTCCGAATCCGATTTAGTTACAAGTTTAACGAAAAAATTTTTCATGCGTCAACGAAAAACCCTCCGACGCATTGCCGAAGGGCTTTTAGTTTTTATATTTTTTATTGCGGGCTGCAGTGCGCCATAAGAATAATCACCTGCAGATAATTTAAGTTTAAACCCTGTACAGCTGCAGCATGTTCGCATGCTTCGAGATGTGAAATCTCTTTTCCATCAAGGTAATACTTATTTTTATAGACACTTACATTATATTCCATATCCCATGCAGAACATTTTATACCAACCTTAGCCCATGCTTCTCTAATACCTAAGGCAAAGCCAATTTCATGTGGATCACAATCAACATCAACTCCACAGTGCCTAAGATAATTCATATCTGTTACACATTCATCGTAATTTCCGCCCGCGACCTGTTCGAGTTCCTCGTCGCTCATGAGTTCGAGTTCATCATTGATTTTTTTGAGATTTTCTTCGCGTGTTGCCATTGTTATCAGCCTCCAAATCATTTTCTGCAACTTATACGTTCAAAATCCGATTTCATTACAAGTTTAACGAAAAAATTTTCCGCCGTCAACGAAGGTCGAGCTCTGCGGTTATCTCGTAATAATCTGACGGGTGCGCTTTGAAGCCTTCGACGTTCGGTTTCATCACGAGCGACATTTTCAAATGCGCGACGTAAATCAGCGCGCAGTCGTCCAAAATTTGTTGCGACATTTTAATTGCAAGCTCCGAACGTTTGTCCGCGCCGAAAGTGTTGTGCAACTCGTTTTCGAGCGCGGAAATTTTTTCGCTATTGTAAAAGCCCGCGTTGTCGACCGCGCCCGCGACGATATGGCTCGTGAAATAATATTCGGGGTCGCCCGTCGGTGCCGTCACGATTGCCTTGGAAAAAATATCGTAGTCGCCGTTCTTGAGAAAGGTTTTGTAGTTGTCGGTGGCGTTGACGTTGAGCTTGACGCCGATTTTTTTCAAGCTTGCTTGCGCGGCCTCGGCCAAAAGCGGTAATTCTTGCCTTGAAGTGTAAGTAAGCCAACGTAATTCAAGATTTTTGCCGTTTTTATCGACGAAACCGTCATTATCGGAATCATTCCAGCCCGAATCAGCCAAAAGTTTTTTCGCGGCGTCGAGGTCGAAGGGTATTGCGTTAAAATTTTTGTCGCCGAAAGTCAAATTCGCGGGAAAAGGAGAAATTGCGGGCGTTCCGTTGCCGTTGAGCAAAACTTTGCAGAAATTTTCTTTGTCAATCGCCATGGAAATTGCTTTTTGGACGTTTAAATCCTGCAATTCGGGCGTTTTGAAGTTGAACGCGATTTGATAGACGCGCGAGGTGTCCGCTTGAGAAATTTTGTAGCCGTCCTTGAAAAGTTGCAGGCTTGAATAGGGCAGACCTTGCACAGCGTCGAGTTCGCCGTTTTGCATTGCCATGGTGAGCGTGTCGCCGTCGGTTATGCTCTTCACAAAAATTTTTTCCAGCTTCGGCTTGACGGAGCCCCAATAATTTTCGTTCGGAACCAAATCGATTTGCGTGTCGGTGACTTTGACGGCTTTGTAAGGGCCGGTGCCGACGACGATATTTTCTTTGACGCCTTCGTCCACGTCGACGATACAGCCGTAAGGGTCGCTCAAATAATTTAAAAGCGCGGGCATCTTCTCGGAAGATTTAATCGTTACGAATTGTCCGTCGGCCTCGATTGAAGAAATTTTTAAATCTTTGGGCGCGCGGTCGTGATTTTTGATTAAAGCTTCCAAACATTTTTTGACAGCCGCGCCGTCGACTTTTTTGCCGTTTGAAAATTTTGCGGCGTCGTTGATTTTAATTTTGACGGTGAAGTCGTCGATTTGCTCGAAACTTTCTGCAAGCCACGGCTCAAGTTCCATTTGTTCGTTGAATTTGAAGAGAGTTTCGCCGATTCCGTAGCGAAGAGTGCTCCAACCACTGTAGCTTTCGTGCGGATTGATGCCGGCGTTTTCCATTGCCACGCCGTAAGCCACCGTTCCGTAAGTAAAAGTTTTTTCGTCGGGCGAAGAAATTTTTTCTCCGCCGCAGCCCGTCATGAGCAGAGCCGCCGATAAAATTGTCGCCAAAAATTTTTTCATGTCAGTACCCCCACGTCAAAAGTTTCCAGGTGCCGTCCTCGTAAAATCCGAAGTACCACGAATAATTTTTGTATTCGCTGTCGTAATTCCACGCAGAAATTTTTCCGTCGTCGGGCGGCGAAATAAAATCGGTGTAGAAGACCATGCACGCCGAAAAATTTTTCTCGAAGCCTTTGCCCTCGGCCAGCTCGTTCATGTAAGCGATATTTTCCGCGCTGTTGAGTTCGTCGCCGCCGTATTGAATCCTAAGCGGCGTGCATTTCCATTCGCGCAACGTTTGATTAATCGTTTCAATCGCGAACGTCGAATCCTCGCAAGTAATCGCCTCGGCTTGAAAAGAAAACGTCAACAGAACAATCAGCGTCGCCAAAAATTTTTTCACAAGTCGTCGCCTCCTTGAAAGAAATTTTATCTTAACTTGCAAAAAAAAATAAGCCCCGCGCGGGGATTGAAACTCGACAAAAATTTTCAGCCCGGAACGTTGGAGACTTCGACGAGTTTTTGAATGCTGAAGTTGACGCTGAGCGCGGCTCTGTCGGGCGGTTGCTCGAAAGGTCTTTTAAGATAAGTCGTCTCGTTTTTGTCAGCGTCGAGTTTGACGATTGCGAGGATAAAATTTTCGGGGTTGTTCAATGCGGCGTCTATTTCGTTGCGGCTGACCGTGACGGTTTCGGCATCGATATGCCTGCCTTTGACTTCGATAAGGCGCGAAGTTTTTCCGTCGCGCGAAGTCGATTTTATGTCGTAGCCAAGATTTTGACTGCTGACATCTTCGGGCGAAAATCCCAAGTCGCGTTCAATGCTCATAACGATTTTCATTGCGGCAAGTTCGGCGGCTCTTCTGATTTCGGCAATGTTTTCGTCGACACGGCTCCAACTTTTTGCATTGGGCGGCGCGATATTCTCTGCGCGATTAATCTTTGTGTTTCTATAGACGGTGCAATTTGTTTCGGCGGGCGGCGGCGAATCGACCGGAGACGCTTGAGTTGGCAACGGAGTCAGATTGAACGACGGCTTGACTTGCGCGGGCGGTTTGATTTGCGCGGGCTGCTTGACTTGCGCGGGTGGCTTGACGTTTTCTTTCGTGTCAGCAGTTTTATCGAATTCGGCAATACGGAATGAGTTTGGCGTTGTTGCCCCACGACAAAACTTCTTCAAAGCCGCGTCCCGACGGATAATAAATTTCTTTCAAGCTCTCGCAATCGCTGAAAGCCCCATAATAGCCAATAGTCGTGACGGAATCGGGAATTATGAGGCTCAGCAAGCTGGTGCAACCGCTGAAAGCCCAAGCGCCAATCGACGTGACGGAATCGGGAATTATGAGGCTCAGCAAGCTGGTGCAATCGCTGAAAGCCCCATAGCCAATAGTCGTGACGGAATCGGGAATTATGACGCTTGTCAAACTCTTGCAACCGCTGAAAGCCCAACCGCCAATAGTCGTGACGGAATCGGGAATCATAACGTTCGTCAAGCTCTCGCAATCGCTGAAAGCACGTGAGCCAATCGCTGTGACGGAATCGGGAATTTTTACGCTCGTCAATCTCTTGCAATCGCTGAAAGCCCAATCACCAATAGTCGTGACGGAATCGGAAATTATGAGGCTCAGCAAGCTGGTGCAATCGCTGAAAGCACTTACGCCAATCGCTGTGACGGAATCGGGAATCATAACGTTCGTCAAGCTCTTGCAATAGCTGAAAGCATTATTTCCAATCGTTGTGACGGAATCGGGAATTTTTACGCTCCTCAAGCTGGTGCAATCGCTGAAAGCATTATCTCCAATCGTTGTGACGGAATCGGGAATTTTTACGCTCCTCAAGCTGGTGCACCATTTGAAAGCCCAATTGCCAATCGCTGTGACGGAATCGGGAATTTTTACGCTCGTCAAGCCTGTACACCAGTTGAAAGCCCAATTGCCAATCGTT
>CAMJQS010000078.1 GCA_946408105.1 uncultured Selenomonadales bacterium
TCCCAAATGACGTTCGGGCAAAAAAAATTCGTCGTTGCGTTTAATCGCGCCGAAAATTTTTATGCCGAGTTCGTTGAGCGCGTCGACGATAATTTTTTTGTGAGAATCGGAGCCGAGCCGATTTAAAATCACGCCCGCGAAATTAATTTCCTTGTCGAATTCTCGAAAGCCGAGCGCGACGGCCGCCGCCGAAGTGCCCATGCTTTTTGCGTCGATGACGAGCACAACAGGCGCGCCCAAGAGTTTGGAAATTTCCGCCGTGGAAGAAACGCCGCCGCGCCCGCCGTCGTAAAGCCCCATGACGCCTTCGACAATCGACACGTCCGCGCCCGCCGAAGTCTCGACGAAAATTTCTTTAAGTTTTTCTTCGCCGACGAGCCAGCTGTCCAGGTTGTGAGAAATTTTTTCGCCGGCGAGCGTGTGCCAGCCCGTGTCGATGTAATCGGGGCCGACCTTGTAAGGTTGAACGTTAAGCCCGCGATTTTTCAGCGCGGCAATCAATCCGACGGTTATCGTGGTCTTGCCGGAACCGCTCTGCGTCGCCGCAATTATCAGCCGAGGAAAATTATTTTTCAAATTAAATCCGCTCCCGCAAAAAATTTTTTCACAACGCTTAAGCGCGGTCGTTCCGCTGAAAATTTTCGCAACGCTTCGGCACGTCCGTTGGATGCAACGTCACGTTGCCCGCTCTGCGTCGCCGCGATTATCAGCCGAGGAAAATTATTCCGCATCTTCGTCCGTCCGCTCAATTTTCATGATGACGGGGCGCAGGCCGTCGTTGCATGAGCAAATCGCAACGCCTTTGTGCTTCGGGTCAATCCAATCACCGTAATACCAGCCGTCTGCACCGTGCGCCAGCGCGAAGACGTACTGATAAATCGCTTTCCAGGCCTCGTCGCAAAAATTTTCGGGCTTCGCCCACGACGCGTAAAAAGTTTGTCCTTCTTTCATCATCGGGCACGTCGAAAGATTCGGCACGCCGTATTCGGCCGCCAAATCTTTTTGGAGCGTCGTTTTCAAGATTGTAATTTTGCATTTCTTCATCATGATAAAGCCTCCTGACTTTTAAGCGCGCGAGTTGTCGAGCAAATATAAAATTGCGTTGACGGCGGCGACCGCGATTGACGAGCCGCCCTTGCTGCCCGCGACTGTTATAAAAGGAATTTCGTTTTGCGCGGCGAGTTGAGCTTTTGCTTCGGCCGCCCCGACGAAACCGACGGGCACTCCGATAATCGCGGCGGGTTTGATGTTTTCTTCGTGCACGAGCCGCAAAACTTCAAACAGAGCAGTCGGCGCGTTGCCAATCGCGATAATTTCTCCGTCGAGCCTCTTGCCGAAAATTCTCATGGCCGCCATCGAACGAGTAATGCCTTCGCGCGTGGCGAAGTCTCTAACGTCGACGTCGGACACTTTGCAAAAAATTTCTCCGCCGAATTTTTTTAACGTCCGAGCATTTATTCCGCGCCGAACCATTTCCACGTCGGTAAAAATATTTGCGCCGCGAAGAAGAGCCGCCTTGGTCGCCGCGACGGCTTCGGGATGAATTTTTATTATCGGCGCGTAGCCCACGTCGCCCGCCGCGTGAATGATTCGCGAATAAATTTTTCGTTCGTCGTCGTTTAGCGCGAGTCCTGCCAAATGCGGCGCGATTATTTCCATGCTGCGGTCTTCAATCTCCATTGGTTTTTTTATGAACATAAAAATTTTCCTTTCCGCAAATTTTTTTCATTCTACCACTTTTTTTTTCTGCCGTAAAATTCATGGCAGATTTGCAATAACCTTGCAACGAAATTGATTTGGTGTTAAAATCGCAAAAAGTTTTGGCACGGAGGCTTAAATATGAACGGCAGTGAGAATGGATACGCGGGCGCATTATTTTTCGCGCTGATAAGTTTGGGCGCATTCTTTGAGTTGGAAGATTTTGTCGGCTGGAGTATCGGCGCGGGCTGTGCAATTTTGGCGGCGATAAGTTTGCGTTCGGCTCTGAATAAATCTGCGCAGGCCGCCGAAGAAGACCATCAGCGCATGGAAATTCAATTCCAACAACTTCGCAACAAAGTCAGTGAAACCTCTGCCGTAACCGTCGAAGCAATGAATTCAGTAAATGACGCCGCGCAACTTGTGCAAGAAAATTTGCAAGTGATTCGCGTGCGCCTCGCTGAACTCGACAACTTGACGCGACTTGCCGAAGACTTTCAAGAGTTGCGCTCGGCGGCGGCGATTCTCGACGAAAATTCTGCCGCGATTAATTCGACACTCGAACAGCTCAACGCGATTGAAGAGACGAACAAAGATAACCTCCAAGAAATTTCAAAACTTTTGCAAGTCGTCGCGCAGCTGATAAAAAATCAATCTTACTCGGATAATTTTGGAAAAATGAATTCGTCGATTATCTTAGTCGACGAGAATAAAAAATAAATGCGCCGACCTCGACGCGAAATGATTTAAAAGGAGCAGGAACAAATGATTCTCCCTGTGGAAGTTTTCGGAGTGATTGACGAGAACGCCTATTTTTTTGTCGACGACGAGACCCGCCACGGATTTTTAATCGACCCCGGCGCGCAGCCCGATAAACTTTTGAAAACCGCCGCCGATTATAAATTCACGATAGAAAAAATTTTGCTCACGCACGGACACTTCGACCACATCGGCGCAGTCAACGAGATTCAGCGCGCGCTGAAAATTCCCGTGTGCATGAGCAAGGACGGCAACTGCTACGCCAAAGACGCCGCGATAAATTGTTCGGCGTTCGTCGGCGAATCGATTGTCCTTGACGACGTGACTTGCCTGGACGATTATAGCGAAATTTCTTTGGACGCGAACAAAAATTTTTCCGTCAAATTAATTCCCGCGCCAGGCCACACACTCGACGGCGCAATTTATTACAGCGCGGCGGAGGGCGTCGCGTTCGTCGGCGATACGATTTTTTGCGGCAGCTACGGCCGAGTGGATTTGCCCGGCGGCAGTGAACTCGACCTCATGCGCACGATTCGCGATAAAGTTTTTACTTTGCCCGACGAAACGATTTTGTTCACGGGGCACGGCTCACGTACGACTGTCGCCGCAGAAAAGCACTGGTACTAAAAATCCGCTTCGACGCCGTGACTGTCAAAGACTTTTAAAATTTCTTTGAGCTTGGTTTTTTCGGGGTTGTAGTCAATCGTCGTTTCGCCGTCGTGCGCGTGAATGTGAACATAGAGCACGCCCGCCAAGCCGAGCAAATTTTTTTCGACGGCCGTTGCATTTTCGTCAGTGTAACCTTTGGCGGTGAACTGCAAGCGGGTATTGCCTGCGCCTTCGCCGCAACCGCATTCCTTACACATTTTAAACACCTCGCAAAAATTTTTACCGCCGAATTATACCGCGCGGAAAATTCTTTAACAACCCCCGCGCAGGGTTGGGAGGACGCATGAAAATTTTTCTTGTCTTTATCGGCGGCGGGCTCGGAGCGGTGTCGCGCTTTTTGGTGACGACGGCTTTGGCCGGCAAGCTCGGAAATTTTCCCGTCGGGACGTTCGCCGCAAATTTTTTCGGAAGTCTGCTCATGGGTTTGGTCGTCGGACTTTTGGCGGGACGTTTCGAGTCGATAAGATTATTCGTCGCCGTAGGATTTTTGGGCGGCTTCACGACGTTTTCGAGTTTTTCCGCCGAAACGCTCGCGCTGATTCAAAACGGACAAATTTTTTCGGCGGCCGCCAACGTGATTGTCAGCGTGGTCGCGGGCTTGCTTGCGTGCGGCGTCGGATTAAAAATGGGAGGAGCTTAACATGGCAAAAGCTTTGATAATTGTCGACATGCAAAACGATTTCGTCCACGGAGTTTTGGGCACGCAAGAGGCACGGGCAATGCTTCCGCGTCTCGTGAAAAAGTTGGAGGCAATCGTCGAGGAGGGCGCGATTGATTTAATCTTCACGCAGGACACTCACGCCGAAAATTATCTTGAAACGCAGGAAGGCAGAAATTTGCCCGTCCGCCACTGCATAAAGAAAACGGACGGCTGGCAGATTGTCCCCGAACTGCAAAAGTTCACGGCGCGCGCCAAGGCCGTCATCGAGAAAAAAGCTTTCGGCTCAACGCGGCTGCCGTCGCTCATCAAACCTTACGAGGTCATCGAGTTCGCGGGCGTGTGCACGGATATTTGCGTCGTGTCGAACGCGCTTTTGGTCAAGGCGTTTTATCCCGAACAACGCGTGCAAATCGACGCGGCATGTTGCGCCGGCTCCTCGCCCGAAGCTCATCAAAAAGCTTTGGACGTCATGAAAAATTGCCAATGCAAAATCATTAATAATTAGCTGTTAACTGTCAGCTAAAAATCGACCGAAGGGAGATTTTTTCATGTCAATTAAATTTGTCGAAACCAAACACCTCAAACAGAAACCCGACGTCAGCAAAATCGGATTCGGCACGCACTTTACGGATTATATGTTCGTCATGGATTACGACGCCGAAAACGGCTGGCACGACGCCCGAATTGTTCCGCACGAAAAAATTTTGCTCGACCCCGCCAACGCAACGCTTCACTACGGTCAAGCGATTTTTGAGGGGCTCAAGGCTTATCGTCAAGGCAACAAAGCTGTCGTCTTCCGCGCAAAAGACCACCTCAACCGCCTGAACCGTTCCGCAAAAATTTTGGATATTCCCGAACTGCCTTTCGACGTGATTCACGAAGGCTTGCTTAAACTTCTCGACATCGAAAAAGATTGGATACCGACCGAGAAAGGTCAAAGCCTTTACATTCGCCCGTTCGTCTTCGCCACCGACGAAGTTTTGGGCGTCAGCGTCAGCAAAAAATATAAGTTCATGATAATCCTGTCGCCCGTCGCCGCTTATTACGCTCACGGCTTCGCGCCCGTAAAAATTCTCGTCGAAGATAAATACGTTCGCGCGGTTCGCGGCGGCCTGGGTGCAGCCAAAACTCCCGCAAACTACGCGGCGAGCCTGCACGCCGGTTTGGTCGCTCACGATATCGGCTTCGACCAGGTGCTTTGGCTCGACGGCGTTGAACGCAAATATATCGAAGAAGTCGGCTCGATGAACATTCTTTTTAAAATCAACGGCGAAATCGTTTCTCCTTCCCCGCAAATTCAAACGTCGATTCTGGACGGCATCACGCGCCGCACGGTCAATCAAGTTGCCAAGGCTTGGGGCGTGCCCGTCGTCGAACGCAAAATTTCTGTCGACGAGATTATCGCGGCTCACGACGACGGCCGCCTTGAGGAAGTCTTCGGCTCCGGTACGGCTGCTGTAATTTCTCCCGTCGGCGTCCTGCGCTACAAGGGAAAAGATTACGTCATCGGCGACGGAAAAATCGGTGCCTTCGCGCAGAAAATGTACGACTTCATCGAAGGCCTGCACGTCGGCGAAGTCGAAGATACTTTCGGCTTTATCGAAGTCGTCGGCGAATATTGAGCTTAATTTTTTAAAATAAAAAGCCCCTGCCAAATCGGCGGGGGTAAATTTTTTTGTTTAAACGTTTTTAAACTTGGCTTGAGTTTTCAAAGCCACCCAATTATAAAATGCTCTTCTGTTTGAAGGAAGAAAACCTTTGCCGCTCGGAGGATCACCAAACCAATTTGTGGCGATAAGATATTCTTGCCCGCCGCAAAGCACGCACATTTTGCTGTCGCGATAAAATCTTTGAACGCCTTTCGAGTCGTAAATATCGTCGGAATTTTTTATTTTGCGCAAGACGCCTTCGCCGCGATTATACGGAAATTTTAATTCCGCGTCGTATTTTTCACAGGCCTCCGCGTCGCTCAAAAATTTAACGGTCTCTTCGGTTATCAAGCCGCAATCCGCTAAAAGACTGAACGCCCGCCGACAAAATTCAATGCTAACAGTTTGGAGTTTTTCGTCGTTGTTAATGCAGCTCTCAATACTTTTTAGCCGCGCCGTCAAGTCGTCTTGTTGTGGTCAAGAAAAATTGTAACAAGAAAGGCTATAACAAGCGTTTCTGAA
>CAMJQS010000079.1 GCA_946408105.1 uncultured Selenomonadales bacterium
GCCTCGCCACTCAGACGAGCGCGGGTTTGATGAGTGCCGCCGACAAAATTAAACTTGATAACATTCAAGTTGATTTTGACAGCGGCACCCTCTCTATTCTTACTTCAAAAGGGATTCTTACCTTTGCCGCTATCAGGGGGAATTCACCATGAAAATTTTTCTTTGTGACTTAATCAACATTTTTTCCGAAAATTGGTCAAAATCTAATCCTTACGCATTGGGAGCTGGTTTTCTTATCGGTCAACTTTTTACGGCAGGTGTTGCCTCATGAAAATTTTTCTAAACCCCGGACACGGCGGGAACGATTCAGGAGCAATCGGCCACGGCCTCATTGAGCGCGACGTTGCCTTACTCATTGCCCGACGTGTCGAACATTACTTGCTAGCCGTCGGTTACGAGACTTTACTTTTTCAGTTCGACGGACTTCAAACCATTTGCGATAAAGCTAATTCGTGGGGAGCCGATTTATTTGTGTCGATTCACTGCAACGCCGCCAACGGTTCAGCTAAAGGCGCGGAGACTTACTATTTCACCGATTCGCGCGCAGGCAGAAAACTCGCCAATCATATTCAAAGGCAGTTGATTAATTCCTTGCCGCTCGTCGACAGAGGAATCAAGACTGCTAATTTCGTTGTTTTGACAAATACAATCATGCCCGCCGTCCTCGTTGAGACTGCCTTTATCGACAACGCTCATGACGCCGCACTTTTGCGCGACAAGCAAGACGACTTCGCCCGCGCCATTGCCCGTGGCGTGAGTGATAATTTTGCATAAAATTTAGCCTCTTCCGAATTGTGGAGGAGGCTTTATTTTTGTCTGCGGGTTGTCTGCAAGGAATAAAATTCCCGAAACTTTAGAGTTAGTGAAGGAATGGAAAAAGTTGGCTTTATTTCAAGCTCCCGACCTAATCAAATTTTAGAGTTTGGAAAGTTGAGGAAAGGTAGTTTTGTTTCTTCCATAAAAAATCTTCCTTACAAAACAAAATCGTAAACAGCTTTGGCGAAGCCGAAATTTTCGCAAGTGTCAGTCATGTGCGCGGCGGCGGCTTTGACGGACTCAACCGCATTGCCCATGGCCACGCCGCAGCCGACCGAAGTTATCATCGCCAAATCGTTTTCCGAATCGCCGATTGCCAAAATCTCTTCATTGTCGACGCCGAACTTTTCCGCCAAAATTTTTATCGCGTTCGCCTTCGAGACGCCCGGCGACATAAATTCTGTGAAGCGCGCCGCCGACCGAGTAATTTCTGCGCGGCCGCCGAAAAATTTTTTTGCCTCGTCGAGTTTCTTTAAAGCCTCGTCCGAAGTTTCAGAGACCGTCAAAAGTTTGGGAACGTTTTTTATCCGCGCGCGCAGTCCGTCCCAGCCGACTTCGACAGCCGAAACTTTTATCATCGTCTCGTAAAATTTTACAAGGTCGTTGCGTTTCGGAACGTAAAGCACGTCGCCCGAATAACTTTGCAAATGCCAGCCGCGCTCCTCGAAAAAATTTATCAGCTCCAAGACGATTGCCTCGTCCAAAAATTTTGCGTAAAGCACTTCGCCCGCCGAAGATTTTATCTGTGCGCCGTTGTAAGAAATTATCGGAACGGGCGCGCCCAGTTGAGCGGCTATCGGCAAGGCTGCCGTGTGCATTCTGCCCGTCGCGATGACGACCGTGACGCCCGCCGCCAACATTTTTTTTACGGCCTCAATATTTTTTTCGGGGACGAGCGTGGTGCCCACCGGCAAAAGCGTTCCGTCTATGTCGGTCACAAATAATTTTATCATTTCAAATTCTCCTGACTGCCAAAATTTTTATGCGCCATTATAACAGACATCAGCGCAAAAAAAAATCCCGCCGCCTTGACGGGAAAAAATTTTTTCGAGCCGATTATTTTTTGACGAACTTCTTGCCGCTGATTTGATACGTGTCGTCGTTTACGTGGAAGGTCGTCGCAGTGAAATCTTTGAGCGTGACGGAGCCGCCGTTAAAGCTGAACTTAACGAGGCCGGCTTTGCTGTCGTAAGAAGTTTTGAAATTAATTCCGTCGAGGTTCAGCGTGTCGCCGTTTTCAAAGCCGAAAATTATATCGTCGCCTTCGCCGCAAATAAATTTGTCCGAGGCCGTGTCGCCCCAAAGTGAATCGTTGCCCGCGCCGCCAATCAAAGTGTCGGAGCCTCTGCCGCCGTGAAGTTCATCGTCACCCGCGCCCCCGACGATTGAATCTTTGCCCGCCTCGCCGAAAATTTTATCGTTGCCTCTGCCGCCGCTGATTTTGTTTGCGTTGGCGTTGCCCGTGATTTTTGTTGCCTTCGTCCGAGCCGAGCCGTCGATTTTTTTCACGGCTGCGTCGACCGTCACTGAAGAGCCCGCCGCGTTCGTCAAAGTCATATTCGTGCTGCCGAGGACTGTCGAATATCTTCCGCCCGTCGAAGTGACGACGTTAATCGTTTTACCTTTTGCATTTTGAAGAGAGAGCGAACCTTTTGCCGTCGTGAAGACAACATCGGAGCCGTTAAGCGTCGTGTTTGAAATTGCCGCGGCGAGAGAAATTTTATCGTCCGCCGTGTAGTCCGTGATGATGTCGTTGCCCGCCGTGTAAATGAAAGCGTCCGAGCCTGCGCCGCCCGTGAACGTGTCATTGCCTTTGCCGCCGTAAAGTTTGTCGTTGCCGGCGTCGCCGTAAAGCAAATCGTTGCCCGCGTTCCCGAAGAGCGAATCGTTGCCCTTGCCGCCGTAAATCGTGTCGGCCTTCGAGCCGCCGCTGATTGAATTGGAAATTTTGTTGGCGGTTATGTTCGTCGCTTTCGAGCGCGTCGAGGCGTCGACAGTTTTTATCGCCGCGTCGAGTGTCACGGGAGAGGTCGCCGCGTTCGTCAAAGTCAAAGCGTCGCCGCCGAGCACCGTCGAATATTGTTTGCCCTCCGAAGTGACGACGTTAATCGTTTTGCCTTTGGCGTTCTTAACCGTCAACGAGCCGTCAAAAATTTTAAAGATGACGTCCGAGCCGTTGAGTGTCGTCTTGGAAAGGTCTGCCGTCAAAGAAATTTTATCGTCCGCCGCCCAATCGGTGATAACGTCGTCGCCTTCCGTGTAAATGAAAATATCCGCGCCCTTGCCGCCCGCGAGTGTGTCGTTGCCTTTGCCGCCAAGCAAAGTGTCGTTGCCCGCGCCCGACAAAATCGAGTTGGCGTTGTCGTTACCGTAAATCATTATGCCCGAAGTGAGCGCGCCGGCTTTTACGGTTTTTATTTTGGAAGAGTAATCGTCGAGGTCCAAAACTTTTTCCGAAAAATTTTCCGACAAAGTTAAAGCTGTGCTCTTGGCCGTGACGAAATTTGAAACGTCCGCCGTCGAATAATTTTCCGAGCCTTGCTTGGCCAGGTAGCGCAAAAAAATGTAGCCCGCCGCGTAAGCGTTGGAGCCCGTGCCGAAATTTTTCAAGCTCAAATAACTTTTCAGCTTCGCAGAATTCGCCGCCAAATTTTTTATGTTGCTCGTCCTCAAGTCGTCAATCCCGCGCGTGAGTTCGGCCAGCCCTTCCGTGATGAACGGCGGCAAGTCGTCGTAATTGTTTACCTTGGCCATCATCACGGCGTGCGTCAGCTCGTGAGCAAGTGTCCTGTCCAAATAAAATGCAGAATTTCCGGTGCTTACGCCGTTGACGTCCGAGGAAGAAAAACTTTTAAAGCTGTTGTCGTTTATGTTCAGCGTCAGCTTATATTTTCCGTTGCTCTTCGTTAAGTTCATGTAAGCCAGATAACTTTTGCTCGTCTCGTTTTTGAAGACGACATCAATTTCTTTGGTTACGGCGTCCGTGTCGTTGAAACTGTAGCCGAAAGATTTTTCGATGAGGTTCAAACCTTCCGCCGCCCACCAAGTTTTCATTGCCCGCCACATGTAAGCTTCGTTTGTGGTCAGAGAACTTTTTGTGAGCTTGAAAGTCAAACCGTTCGCTTCAAACGAAGTCGCCGTAAAAGTCGTGTCCAACTTCCCGCTTTCGGGCACAATGCTTGCTTTTGTCTTGACGGTCGAGCCGCCCGCGTCCGCGCCCGTGATTGCTCCGACGTCCGTGTTGTTCAAATTTATTCCGCACTTTTGCAGAAGAAATTTATCCGCGCCCAAAGTTTTGCAGTCGTCGACCATTTGATTTATCGCTGCGCTGATGTTCGCAAAGTAACCGTTCGTCGCGTAGTTTACGGCCGCGTCGAGAGCTTTAACGCCCGAAGCGTTCGTCGCGTCCAAAGACTTCATGAAACGTTTTATAATTTCGAGTTGGCTTTTGCTTGTCGCCATGAAAAATCTCCCTTCTTAGAAAAAAATCCCGCCGCGTTGACGGGAAAATTTTTTCGAGCAAAATTTTTTTAGTAGAGGAAAACGACCGCGATTTTGTCGAGGAAATGTGACATGCTGTTTTCGTAAAGAACAAATTCGGCGTCGTCCATGCTGAGGACGGGCGTCGCGTTCAAGTCGTCAAGGTTAATGGCTTTGACGACGAGAGGATTGGAACCCGCACGGTCTGCTTCGCCCATTCCGCGCGCGTAGCTTGCCATGCCTTCGCGGATGATTCTGTCGTAGTCAAGATTTTTGTGGCCGTAAATTTTTTCGCCGTTCGCGTTCTTGATGACGGGGCTCATGACGGGATTAATCCTGCCCAAGCCTCTGCAGTCGACAACAAGGCCGGTGTATCTTCCTGCGCCCGAATATTTCGGCGGGTTGTAGTCGGGAATCGCCGGCGGCGTGTAATCTGTGGGCGGACGATAATCGGGCGCGGGCATGGGGAAAGGCTCAATCGTTTGCGGGCGTTCGATAACAGTTTCGGCAAGGCCGCCGTTGCCGCCGAAGAGCGGAAGCTCCATCGTCACGGAATAGCCGCCGCCGCTGAGTTCGCCTTCAGAAACGATAACCGCGCCTTTGATAACCGCGCTGATTCTCGTCTTAACGATATCGGACGTCAACATCATTTGCTCAACGGTTGTCTCCGCGTCGACCTGCACGCCGTTGACGACCTCCGCCATTTGTCGATAAGCATCGGCCACGGCCGCGCGTCTCGCCAACATTGCCGCATGTGCAGGCGAACGTACCAACGCAGGATTGGCGACGCCCATGCCCGTCACTTGAATTTTGTTTGAATTCCAGTCGGGCGCGGCGTCTGCTTTTCCGCTCACCGCGAAAAGAATTATCGCAAGCAACACGCCGAGCAATTTAAATTTCCCAAGCATTTTCAAAACCTCCCAAAAATTTTCTTCGGCTCAAGTTTAATCAATCAATATTAAAATCCGCTTTGAAACGTCAAAGATTTTCTTAAGTCTCCTCATCATTGAGCACGCCCGTTACAAAAAAAGTTGCGCTCGACTTTGCATAAAGTTTTCCGTCCGCGTCGACGATTCGACATTCGCAGACCATCGTTTGGCGTCCGTCGTGGAGGACTGTCGCGTCCGTCATGATTCGCGTGCCGGTCATTATCGCGTGCATGAATTCAATCGTCAACGAAATTGTCACGACGCGCTTATTCAACGCCAAACACTTCGCGCCCATGGCGGTATCGGCCATCGTCGTCAAAACTCCGCCGTGCGTCATCGAATATAAATTCGCGTGGCGGGCGTCGGTACAAAGTTCCAGGCGAGCTTCGCCGTCGGGCGTCGGCACCACTTCCACTTCCAAAAAATCTATGACGGTGTTCGCGTGGCAGAATTTTATGATTTGCTCCTGCGTCGGTTTGCGCAAAAATTTTCACTCCTTAAGAAAAAAGAAGCCGGGAAAAATTTTCCGCTCCCGACTTCCAACTTCAATCATTTTTTTTGACGTTCGCAGACTTGGTTGCCGACGGTGCAGCTGGTCTTGCACGCGCTCTGGCAAGAGGCCTGGCATTCGCCGCAGCCGCCCTTTGTCAACGTGGCTTGCAAATTCGGCTTGTTGATTGTCTTGATGTGTTTCATTTTATCAGCTCCCAAAAATTTT
>CAMJQS010000080.1 GCA_946408105.1 uncultured Selenomonadales bacterium
GAGAGAAGTTGCTTCTCCATTTCGATAGCTTCAGGAAACTCTTTTTGATTCATAAGATTCACCTCGATTAGAAAAGTAAAAGACGACAAACACAGTTAGCTGTGAATGCCGTCTAGGATAATCTGAATGAGAGTCTTGAAAGAAACTTCGCCTTGATTTATAATGAAGCTCCATGAATTAGAGAATCATCTTGGTTGAGAGTTGTTTAACTCATGAAGGTTGTAGTAAGCGATTAAGTCTTAACGATTTAGGTGACGAGCAATCACTTAAAGTCGGACTCTCTGGGAAATGTTTGTAGCATTCACCAGCAGGCTCTGTAGCGTTTGGGAGACGCAACAGGGCTTTTCGCTTTTTTAGCAGTTTTTTAAGTCGTGGTCTATAAGGTAGCACCTCCAAAGTCAGTGAAAATTTTTTGGGTTATTTCGACAAGGCGAAGGATAATCCTTTAGTGTTTTGAGAAAATTAAACATAAGGTTCATTTGTTTTTTTTCGATTCGCGCAACCATTTATAGACGGTAGGACGAGAAACTTTGTAATGTTTGGCAATGGCAGTCACGGTGTACGTTCGCTCATAATAACCTTGCTCGTAAAAACCGAAATCCTTCGGGCATTTTTTAGCGTTTCGTCCTTTATACTTGCCGGCGGCTTGAGCGAGCTTAATACCTTCGCGTTGACGTTGCAAAAGCAATTCGCGTTCAAATTCGGCAATCGCGCCGAAAATAGTGAGCATGAATCGTCCTTGAGGAGTGGAAGTATCCAACTGTTCTTTGAGACTGCGAACTTTGACATCTTTTTTTGTCAGGGTTTCGACAATGTTAAGCAAGTCGATAGTGGAACGAGCAAGGCGCGAGAATTCGGAGACAATAAGTTCGTCGCCTTCGCGCAGAAAATTCATCATCTCATCGAATTTGGGACGCATGGCAGATTTGGCAGAGACTTTATCGACAAAAAATTTTTCGACGCCAGCTTTTTCTTTAAGTTCGATAATCTGTCGTTCTTCACTCTGCTCGACGGTGGAAACGCGAACATATCCAACGCGCATAAAAAATCACCTCCGTCGAATTTTAATTCATGACGGAGGATTTATCAATATGAGTTTAAGAAAAATATTTACGGAAGTAAAAGAAAATACGTTGAAGGATTTATGAACAGAGGAAGTAAAGAGAAAAATAGGAAGAGTAGTTGTAAAAGTAGGGAACTCCCCCTTTGACGCTAAAAAAATCGCCCCGACTTTGTGTCGAGGCTTTTTTTGTCCAATTTATGATTCAGCCAGATTTTCGTAGAGTTTTAGAAGTGCAACGGCGATTTTCGGCTCGTCGTCTAAAAATTTTTCCCAATCATAGGCTTTGGCAACAGCAAGGTCATTTTTTTTATGAGCGTCGCGTAAATCCTTCGGCATACTCAATTCGTCGTACAAGTCGGCAAGAGCCTCGCCCGAATATTTTTCGCGAACGTCCAAAATTTTCTGTGCGGCGTCTTCGATTGCTCGTCGTTGTTTATCAGTCGGAGAGCACCACGGGAAAGTGTTGTAGACAGTCGTCGCGGAAAATCTGTAATCGCTTTTGAATTGCCCGCCGACAGTTTTTAGCCAAGTCATCATGATTGAAGAATTTAATACGCCGAAAATATACAGGTCGCCGTTTGGAATGAATGACGCTTGAATATTTACGATAACTCCGGCATCAACAAAACCAATCGGGACGTATCGTCTGTTACTGGATGAAAGCATTGGAATAATTATCGCGGGAGCGTCAATAAATCTGTCTTCGGCAAAAAGAGTGGGAGTATCGGCGCGGCGACGAGTCTGCGCTTTTTTGCTTGAAAGACGAAAATCACGGACGCCCTCAACACGTTTCATCACGAGCGGCATTTTGCGAAGTACGTTGGGCGGGCAATCCTTCAGCCACAAACAATAGCGCATGATGTTGTTGATGAACTCGTTGGAGCCGACATAGCGACGAATCCATTTTTCAGCGGCGGGTTCGCGCTTGATGAAGTCTTTGTATTCTTCAGCTGTCAGCAAAAAATTTCCGCCGTCAGTCGGGCAAGAGCCGACAATCATGGGCGGAACGTCTTGGCGCAGAGAATTGGCTTGCGGCAGTACGACGACGTTGGGCGCGTCGAGCAGATAAGCATTGATGTTGTCGACAACACGAACGCTTTGCCCGTTGAAAATTTTTTTGGACGGCGCATGGAAATTTGCAAAGCCTACGATGACGCAATGGACGGCGGCAATGTCCGCGCTTTCGCTTGTCCACTTGAACGTTTGATGAATAAAATTGACTATGACACCACGTTTGAAAAGATAAGTCCAAAGCGGCGGTACGGCAATGCCCTGTCCGATAGAATTTGTGGCGACGAAAGCGCAAGCCGTTTTTGTGTTGTGAATGAAGTCGGCGGCTTTTTTGAACCAGCAAGCCACGTAGTCAAGGTTGCCATAACCGGAAATGCCCGCGAAGACGTTCGCCATGTCTGACTTCTGCGCGGGCGTCTGAAAACTCTTGCCGACAAAGGGCGGGTTGCCGATAATGTAGTCGACTTCGGGCGCGACGGTTCGCCAGTCGATTCGGAGCGCGTTGCCCTCGTGAATATTGGCGTAGCTTTTCAGCGGCAGGAAATCCAAATCGCGATGAATGATTTCTTGAGTCTCTTGAATCATTTGCAATTCGGCAATCCAAAGAGCAGTTTGAGCGACAGCAACGGCAAAATCGTTAATTTCAATGCCGTAAAATTGTCCGATAGAAATTTTAATCGGGTTGAGGAGTTCGCCGAGTTGAATTTGAGAGCCGAAAAGTTCTTTGAGTATTTCGTTTTCGATTCGGCGCAGAGACAGATAACTTTCGGTGAGAAAATTGCCTGAGCCGCAAGCAGGGTCGAAGATTTTCAGCATGGCGAGTTTATCTTGGAAGGCGAGTAAATTTTTCTTGCGGTTGCGGGCAGATTGTTTAATTGTTTGAAGTTCGTTGCGCAGTTCGTCTAAAAACAGCGGGTCGATGACTTTGTGGATATTTTCGAGGCTGGTGTAGTGCATCCCTCCGGCACGACGTGTCACGGGATTAAGCGTTGATTCAAAAACTGCGCCGAAAATAGTCGGAGAGATTCCCGCCCAGTTGAAACCGCTTGACGCCTCGTCGAGTAGCAGTTCCTTAATTTGCGGCGTGAAGTTCGGGATTTCAATCGCGCCACTAAACAGCCCGCCGTTGACGAACGGAAATTTTTTTAGTGTATCGTCGAGGTACGGGTCACGAGCGTCAATCGGAGTGTTGAGCACGTCGAAAAGTAGAATTAAATCTTGCCGAATATTTCTGGAGCCTTCCAACCAGTCACGAAAGATTTTATGCTTGCCGAAAATGCCTGACGACTCGGCGAATAAGCAAAAGACAAGCCTCACGCAAAGTTTATTGAGGCTTGCCAATGAATTTTCGTTATCGGGGTTGATATATTGGCTGTGGAGAGCGTCATAGAGTTTGCCGACGATTTCACTGGCTTTAAGAGATAATTCGAATTCGACGCGCAGTTTATTTTTGTTTTCGTCGATGAGGAAGTCAAACGCAGAAAACTTTTCGGGCAACTCGGCGAGCAAAATTTTGGACGGAGCGGCAAGCGTTTCCATGTCATACAAAAGAAATTCGGCGAAGTTACAAACTACAATCCAGCGTGGGCGCATGGAATAAGGCAGAGAATTTCCGTAGCGTTGAGCTTGTTCATAGGGCGTCAAAGTTGAGCCGTCTGACTGGGATTTTTCCTGTGCGAGATTTTCCGACAAAGATTTTTGCTCAATGATAACCTTGGTATCGGGCAGGAAGGCATCAATAAAGCTGGTGTGTTTTAGTTTGACAGGAACTTCAAAACGAATGAACTTTTCCGGCTCAGAAATTCCAAATACGTCGCGTAAAAGAGAGAGCCAGAAGGAATGAGATTCGCCTTTCTCGTAACCGCGCCCCGAACATTGAGCGACAAATTTTTTTACGTCATTCATGATTTATAGTCTCAAATTAGCGCGAGGTATTCTTTTTGCTTATTGACATGAACATCGAGAATATCCATAGCCTCTTGAGCAGTCAGATTTAATTTTGTCATTAAACAACGGATACAGTGCAACGTAGTTTCTTTTTTAGCTGTAACTCTAGCCTCAGCAATCACTCGTTTATTCGCCCGTTTAAATTCACGTTCAACCATTTTTTCGATAGCAATTTCGAGTGCAGGTTCCATTAAGCCGCCGTCACCCATTTTTTGCAAATCCCCCTTTAAATTAACGTGAGATATTCTTTTTGCTTGTCAGCGGGAATTTTGAGAGCGTCCATAGCTTGTTTTGCGGTTAGATTCAACGTTTCCATCAAGTTGCGGACACTTTCAATTAAAGTTTTCTTTTTTGTTTCGGCAGATTTTTTTTCAGCGGCAATTTCGACAGCAGGTTCCATTAAGCCACCCATTTTTCTCAACTCCTCTCTCATATCGCGAGTGATGTCAATGTGATATTCGTCGTGCAGAATAGTTTCTTTTTCGGCAGATGATTTCAAATCCATAAAAATCAAATACAAAAGATTAAGCAACTTGTGAGAAGTCGGTTTCTTACCGAGATTCAAAATAACAATGGAGATAAGGTCGTAATTCTTTTTGTCATCATGAAATTTACCGTGAATAAGATTCTCCGACAATTTGTATTCTTGAATGGAATCGGCGCGATAATTTTGAACGTTCATGGCAATCCAAATGGAATATACCTTTTTAATAGAGTTATAGTCGTCTCCGTGAAATTCTTTTTCTTTTTGAGAAGAGATAAGACGTGCGGCATAGTAAACAGCGCGTTTCATTAACTTGTAATGAATCTTTCTTGTAGTTTTTTGAGGTTCAAGGTTGATGATAATTTTAACGAGCTTGCCGTCAACGGGAGCAATAGCATCGAAAATAATGTCGAAAGTGACAAAACTTTCGTTGAGACCGGTTGATTCAGTGTTTTTTCCAACGATGTCGAGAGTGTCGTCAAGCGGAACGGTATTGATAGAAAGAGAAGGTTCTCCTTCGATATATTTTTTCTCGATGTCCTCTAAGGAAGAGTCAGCAAATTCTTCGACAGTGTATTTCAAAATTTGCGCGAGGATAGATTTGCGAGAAAGAAAATGTTTAGCAAGCTTATCGTAGGAAGCATTTTGGTCGTCTAAAAAATTCGTCATAATCCCTCACAGCCGTAAGAAAAGTTAAATCAATTTGTGTTGATTATAACATTGACAAAGAATCTGTGCACTAGAATTTTTCGTAGAGCATTATGATATTTGTAAAAGCTCAGGGTGATTATTCAAGTAAGAATTTTCTTCTTGTTCAAAGTCGTCCATGACGGATAGAAAAAGTGTTGATTCAAGTTTTATCTGCTGTAAGAGGTCATCGGCGCGTATAGTTTTCCCCGTAGGAATGTATTGCTTCAAATCTTGAGGATTGTGTAGAAGGTGTTGACGATTTTTGTTTAAACGAGTTCGCAGGAAAGCTGATATAGGTTCGTCTTTAGGAATTTTGTCCGAGAGTAAAAATTTTCCATGAGAGTAACTTTTGTAAGAAAACTCTAGCCACGTTTTGAAGGATTCTTTCGCTGTCTTTGCTTTGAGAGCGAAAAGAAATTTGTAAGCTTCCGCACCGGTTATAATAGATTCGTTGCGATAATTTCTTCCATCGATACTCTTCAATTCGACTTCGCTACCGTGATAGATGATTTTTAAATCGCGAAAGGCGTCGTCGGTAATGAGAGGCTCCTCAATCGGTACTATTTCTTCATGATAAAGCTTTTTAAGAATGGCACGAGCATTATTCATTGAAGTGAAGAGCTTATCGGGATTTTGTTCAATGTCAGTTAAAAGAGAATCAGAGAAGGTCGGAAGGAATAAAGACAATTTCGGGTAGTGTCAAGCAGATTGTGTAAGTAAGGAAAGTTAGCGGTCGAATTTGTCGA
>CAMJQS010000081.1 GCA_946408105.1 uncultured Selenomonadales bacterium
CGCCTTCGGTAAGCCCGCGGTCGGGTCCTTCGTAAAAGATGACCATCGGGCGCGGTGCCGAAGTTTCGGTTTCGGTGACGTAATAATTGTTGCCGTTCACGGTGTAATCGGCATACGGACCGTCCGCTATCGTGTAGTAGTAAGTGTTACTGTACCAGCCGTAGCCGCTTTCGTAACTGTATTCGCCGTTGACATAAACGCGATTGGCAGTCGAAGGTGCCGACCGTGAGCCTCCGACTTTGGCAAGATATTTCGTGCCGCTTGCACTGCCGAGCGTAACTTCCCTGTAGCCGTCGGAGTAAGAAAATTTTTTCGTTGTCGTTGTAGTTGCAGATTTGGTGTTGTCGACGTTGACATTGATAAACATTTGGCGGACGGTTGTATTTTGTTTGTCGCCGTCAGCCTCGTTGAGCTCCTCGCTCTCAATGCGGACATAAAGCGGGTCGGTGTCGGGCACGGCGGGAACTGATTCGCCCTTGCCCTGATAGTAAGCGGTGTATTTATCGGAGATCGTTTTGTTCGTGCGAACTTCCCACACCGAATCCAGATTGAATATCGTATGAACTCTGTATTTGACGGCGTCGGCTTTGGACAGCGACGTATTGTTCGTGAAGTTGTAATTCAAGTCCGGATTGTTTGAAACGCCGGAATTCTTTTTTGCCAATATGGAAGCAAGCGTGCTTGAGTAGTTCGGAATGTCGGACACGTCCCAAGAATATTTAAATAGACCGTAGCCGGCTGTGCCTTTGTTGTACATTAAATCCGAGCCGAGGTCGAGGAAGATATTAAAGTTATCCGCTTTGCTTGAAGTCACGCTTGAATTTATATTAGTCGTCTCCGTGCGCAATCGACCGCCGTTGTAAATTGAGCCGCCGCCGTCGGGATAAACGCCGTATGTGCCGTCTTTGCCGAGCTTCCACATCGCAACCCACGTATTGTAAGTCATCAGCTCTTCAAGGCCTTTGGTGCCTTGTTTAGAATTGCCTTTCATCGCGTTGTAAAGTGAATCGCCCGCAATGTAAATGATTTTTTCTTCCCACTGCGCGTACAAAGTCACGCTGTCATTGCTACCGAACAAAGAATTAATTTCGTCGGAGGTGAAAGTTTTGCCGTTGCCGTAAGCGGTGCCCGTGCCGTCGGCTTTGGTGTTCCAGCCGATGAAATTGTAACCGTCTCTGTAAAGGCTTATGTTGCTTGAGGTGGGCAATGTTGTATCTTCGTAGCCGGAGTGGTCTTCTTTTGGCGAGACGGAAACATTGCGCTGTTTTTTATTCGTGTCGCCGTTTTCGTCGGTCAAGGTCGCCTTGTCTCCGTTCGCATCGAGAATAATTTTTTTGCTTCCCAATTCTTCGGTGCCGCCGCTTTTTTTTGTAATCATTGCAACCGCCACGACGGGCGCGGGCATCGGGTCATAACTGCCCGGCAAAAAAAGATGTTGAACTTCTTCCATGAGATTAACGACGTAATAAAAATCTTTGCCGTTTTGTCTCAAGGAAGGTTTCATAGTAACTTCGGAGCTTTCTTCTCTGCTCCAGTTGTCGGTTATAGTGTAGGTGTCGTTCTCCAAGGGAGTCACGGCTTCATCGTCCGACGACAAATTTTTTTGCGCGTATTCGGCCGCAACTTTATCGCCTTGCGTCGTGTCTATATCCTCGTCGGGTTCGGGGTAGCCGGCAAATTCATTTTCTACAAGTACAATGTCGTAATCTTTAAAGCTTTCTTCGTCCTTAATTATTTCATACGCGCCCGCAACGGCCGCCGCGTCCGCCGCGTTTTGAAGGCGCGACACGTTCAGATAATACATACCAGCCGAGGTCGAGCCCTGCGCCCGCCAACATAAATAAAATCGGGATAAACAAAACCATCAAAAGCGTTGCTTGACCGCCTTGTCGGGAATCTGTTTTAGAGGGAATACCATTACCAAAAAATATTCTGTACTTCATGATGATACTTCCTTTAATGAAAATTTTTTGGAAACTAACCAAAGGAAATATATCAAAAAGGAAATTTGTTTTCAAGCAAAAATTTCTTTAGGGCATATTTTTTCAAGCTCGCGCGGGCTTTAAACGTTTCATGTGGTAGGAATACGCCGCGATTAAAAATATCGTCGTGATGAACCAGCTTATCGGATAGACTGCCATTAACGTTTCGTAGGCGGGAATATTTCTGAACGCCGTGAACACCCAGACGACGCGCGTGCCGCACACGCAGATTAAAGTTATCACGGCGGGCGTCAAAGAAATTCCGTAGCCGCGCAACGCGCCCGACAAACCTTCCATTGCCACGTTAATAAGCTCCGGCAAAACGATATACCAAAGACGAATCACGCCGAGGCGAATGACTTCAGGGTCGCTGTTGAAGAGATACAAAATTTCTTCGGCGAAGAACAAAATAAAAAAGCACAGCGTCTGCATAAAAATCGCGCTCAAGCCCATGGAAACCCACGTCGCCCGCTTGCAACGAGGAAAATTTCCCGCGCCGTAATTTTGTCCGACAAAAGTCGTGGCGGCTTGACCGAAACCGTTCACGACGCAGAAAACATTTATCTCAATCGTGAAGGCCGCCGCCGAAGCCGCCATTGCGTCCGCGCCGAGAGAATTTATCGCCGCTTGAATCAAAAGATTCGACAGGGAAAAGACCATGCCTTGGACGCCCGCAGGTAAACCGATTCGGACAATTTCAAAAAGTTCTTCCTTGTCGACGTGCAACGCATTCAAATTTAATTTTATGACGCCTTTGGATTTTAAAAGTTCGCGTAACAAAATTATCGCGCTGAAAACGTTGGCAATGACGGTGGCGGCCGCCACGCCCGCAACACCCCAATCAAACTGCACGACGAACAAAAGGTTCAGCGAAATGTTCAAGAGGCTGGCAATCGCCAACGCAATCAGCGGCGTGCGCGTGTCGCCCTTGCTGCGGAAAATCGCGGCTTGAAAATTGTACAGACTTATCGCGGGCAGACTGAGCAAAAAAATTCGCAGATAAGTTTCCGCCATGTCGACAACACTTTCCGGCACGTCGAGGAAATAAAAAACAGGCGCGATCAAAAGTTCACCGAGCGCGCAGAAAAAAGTTCCCGCCGCCATTGCCAAAACAAAAGCCGTGCTTACAGCCGAGTGAGCACGGTCAATTTTTTTTGCGCCGATGTTTTGAGCGATAACGACGTTCGCGCCGAGGCTTAAGCCAATCATCAAGCTTAGAATCAGCCCGACCATGGAAATATTGTTGCCGACGGCGGCCATTGCGTTTTTGCCGACGAACTTTCCGAGCGTGAAGACGTCTGCCGAATTTAAAAGCTGTTGGAGGACGCCCGTCAGCGCGAGCGGCAACGCGAACAAAATTATTTTGTCCCACAGCGAGCCGCGGAGCATGTCGATATCGCGCGTGCTGAATTTCATCTTATGGAGACATCTCCCGCGTAAACAGTTTTAAGCCCGTCAGAAGTTTCGACGACGAGTGCGCCGTCCGCGTTCAAGTCGACGGCCTTGCCCGTGAAAGTTTCGCCGTCGTTCATCGCAGAAATCACGCGAACATTTTTTCCGAGCGTCACGTTATATTTTTTCCACAGCTCCAAAGTTTTATCGAAGCCCGACGTTTTGACTTGCCGATAAAGTTTGTCGAACTCTTCGAGCACAGCGCGGAAAAATTTCACGCGGGAAATTTCTTCGCCGTTCATCTCCGACAGCGACGCGGCAATCGGGCGAAGGTCTTCGGGAAATTCTTCGCGGCTGATGTTCACGTTAATTCCAATGCCGATAACTAAATAATTTATTCTGGCGAACTCGCCCGTTATCTCCGTCAAAATCCCGACGAGTTTTCTGTTGTCGAACAAAATATCGTTCGGCCATTTTATTTCGGGTTTGAGGTTGAAACGATTCATTGCCTCGGCTACGGCGACCGCCGCCATGAGCGTGCACTTTGGAGCTTCGCGCGGCAAAAAATTCGGGCGCAGGATGACGGAAAACCAAATGCCCTTCCCGCGCGGCGAATAAAAATTTCTTTCCAAGCGACCCTTGCCGCCTGTCTGTTCTTCGGCGACGACGATTGTACCTTCGGCCGCCTCGTGATAAGCCAGAGCTTTGGCGACGCGATTGGTCGAGTCGACGGAAGGATTATAAATCATTTCCTTGCCGATAATTTGAGTGTCGAGCCCGATTTGAATTTCGCCGGGCAAGAGGAGGTCGGGCGCGTCTTTAAGTTTGTAGCCGCGGCGCGCGTGACTTAAAATTTCGTAGCCGTTCTCTCGAAGTTTCTGAATATGTTTCCAGACCGCCGTGCGGGAAACTTTCAGCTCACCGGCGATGCTTTCCCCGGACGTAAAGTTGTCTCCTGCATTCTTCAAAATTTCAACGATTGTCTTTCGCATATTCTTTCACCTCGCAAGAAAGCTTAGCATACTTCGCTTAACATTTCAATTCTTTTCCTTGCCCGAAGGTTTTTCATTTGACAGCAGGGCGGCGGAAGTTTATTATTGCAAATAATTTCACATTCGGGAGGAGCAAACTTTGGACAACATATCGAAGACTTACGAGCCGCAAAAATTTGAAAAGGAAATCTACGCGGCCTGGGAACGAGATAAAAATTTCCACACGACGGCAGACGCGGCGGGCGAACCGTTTTGCATTGTCATTCCGCCGCCGAACGTGACGGGGCAACTGCACATGGGGCACGCCCTCGACGAAACGCTTCAAGATATTTTGATTCGCTATCACCGCATGAAAGGCGACAACACTCTTTGGATGCCGGGCACCGACCACGCGGGCATTGCCACGCAAGCAAAAGTTGAAGAGAGCTTGCGCGCGGAAGGCACCAACCGTTACGAACTCGGCCGCGAAAAATTTTTGGAGCGCGTCTGGCAATGGAAAGAAAAATTCGGCAATCGAATCAGCTATCAACTTCGGACGCTCGGCTCAAGCTGCGACTGGGAACGCGAACGCTTCACCATGGACGCGGGCTGCTCGGCGGCCGTCAGAAAAGTTTTCGTTCAGCTTTACAACGAGGGATTAATTTATCGCGGGCGACGCATTACAAATTGGTGCCCGAAATGCAACACCGCCTTGAGCGACATTGAAGTTGAGCACGAAGACGAACAAGGCCACCTTTGGCATTTGCGCTATCCGTTCAAAGACGGCAGCGGTTATGTTGAAGTTGCAACGACGCGCCCCGAAACGATGTTGGGCGATACGGGCGTTGCGGTTCACCCCGACGACGACCGCTATAAAAATCTTGTCGGCAAAATTTTAATCTTGCCGCTGGTCAATCGGGAAATCCCGCTGTTCGCCGATTCTTACGTCGACAAAGAATTTGGCACGGGCGCAGTCAAAGTCACGCCCGCCCACGACCCGAACGATTTTGAAATGGGACTTCGCCACAACCTCGAACAAGTCAAAGTCATAAACAACGACGGCACCATGAGCGACGGCCTCGGAAAATATTCCGGGCTCGACCGCTACAAATGCCGCGAAGAAATCGTTAAAGACTTGGAGGCGGGCGGCTTTTTAGTCAAAGTTGAAAATTACGCGCACGCCGTCGGACATTGCAGCCGCTGCCACACGACCGTTGAGCCGCTGATAAGCAAGCAGTGGTTCGTTAAAATGGAAACGCTTGCCAAGCCCGCGATTGAGGCGGTTAAGTCGGGTGAACTGAAATTTGTTCCCGAACGCTTCACGAAAATTTACATAAACTGGCTTGAAAATATTCGCGACTGGTGCATAAGCCGCCAGCTTTGGTGGGGACATCAAATTCCCGCGTGGTATTGCGACGACTGCGGCGAGATGACTGTTTCGGAGA
>CAMJQS010000082.1 GCA_946408105.1 uncultured Selenomonadales bacterium
CAAACTCATTTTATCAAAGAACTGCTTATGTTTTTTCTTTACCTGAATTTACCAAACAACCCCTAGAAGAGTGCGCCGTTTACCGCGTAATTTTGTGTGGCGTCGACGCTTTGAGAAATTTCGTTGCCGTCGCGCAGGACGAATTTCAATCTGTCGGCTTTGTCTTCCATGACCAAAACAAAATCTTCGACGAGCGCGATATGGTCGGGGTAGCCCGCCCTGCCCGTCTGATTTTTTGAAGCGGTCTTTAACGCGCCGTCCAGTTCGATGTTGCGGGTGCTTTGCGTCTCTGAAAAAATTTCCACGGCCGCCAAACGATTTTGAATGTAATTTGTAAAGTCAGCTTCGTTTCTCATGCTATCAACCTCCCGTCGATTAATTCGTCGCAAAAAAATTTTTTCCCGCACGTCAAAAATTTTGTGATAGAATTGCCGTAAAATTTTTTGGAGGTGTTTTCATGGTGAAAAAATTTTTCGGCTTATTGCTTGCGCTGATGATTTTCAACGTTTCGATTTGCGCGGCGGCCGAACTTGTCATCTTCCACACGAACGACATGCACTCGCGCATTCAAGACACGGACGACAACAAGCACAGTATCGGCTTGGCGGAAATGGCGGCGGCCGTTAAAAAATCTAAAGAAAAAAATCCCGCGACGCTCTGGCTCGACGCGGGCGACACTTTCCACGGCATGCCGATGATTACAATCAGCCGCGGCGAAAATTTGGTGCCGCTCCTCAACGAGGCGGGACTCGACGCGATGACTGCCGGCAACCACGATTTTAATTACGGCTCCGCGCAACTGGAAAGGCTCGCAAAAAAATTGAACTTCCCGCTGCTCGATGCAAACGTCGCGTTTAAAAAGAACGGCAAACTTCTTTTCAAGCCGTACAAAATTTTTAAGCTCAACGGAATTAAAGTCGGCGTGTTCGGTCTGTCGACGCCCGAAACCGCTTTCAAAACCAATCCGAAAAATGTCACGACGGTTGAGTTTTTAAATCCCGTCGACGTGTCGAAAGAAATGATTAAAAAGTTGCGCCCGAAATGCGACGTGCTGATTGCTTTAATGCACGTGGGCGTTGACGCCAGCTCCGAATTCACCAGCGAACGCATCGCCCGCGAGACCGACGGCATTGATTTAATCGTCGACGGCCACAGCCACACCGCCTTGCCCGACGGCTTGCTCGTCAAAGATACGCTGATTGTTCAAGCCGGCTGCTACGAACATTTTCTCGGACGCGCGACGATTGACGTTGAGAATCACAAAATAATTTCCAAGAAGGCCGAACTCCTCGACGCGGAAGAAATTAAAGCGATTGCTCCGAAGCCCGACAAAAAAATTCTCGACGAGCTGAAGATTGCCGACGAAAAGGCCGACAAACTTTTGGACGAAGTCGTTGCTCACTCCGACAAAGAACTTTCAAGTTTCCGTCTGCTCGTTCGCCGCAACGAATCCGAACTCGGAAACCTGGCGGCGGACGCTTTACGTTGGACGGCGAAATCTGACATTGCCATTGCCAACGGCGGCGGCCTGCGTGCCGACCTGCCCGCGGGCGACGTCCGTAAACGCGACACGATGGCGATTTTCCCGTTTGGAAATACTTTACGCGTCGCTGAAATAAAAGGCTCGACCGTTCGTGAAATGTTGGAGCACTCGGTTGAATATTATCCCGCGTCGTTCGGCGGCTTCCTCGACGTGAGCGGAATGACTTTCAGCTACGACCCGACCAAGCCCGCCAAGCACCGCGTCGAAAAAATTTTTGTCGGCGGCAAACCTCTCGACGAAAACAAAACGTACACGATTGCTCTTGCCGATTTTCAGACGGCAGGCGGCGACGATTACACCATGCTGAAAAATTTAAAAATCATCGGCGAATACGGAACCTTCGACGAAATTTTGACGGACTATCTGAACCAAGTCGGCATGAACGGAATTGAAGTCGGAAGAATCACTCGGCTTAAAGAAGTTCCCGTGCCCGACGCAGAATAAAATTTTCTCAAAAAATTTTGCCCGCCATTTTAGGATTTAGGATTTGGGATTTAGGATTTGGGGAAAAAACGCAACGCTCAAAACCCTAACACCTAACTCCTAGCTCCTAATACGTCGGGTATTTTCTTTTGCAGAATTTGTGCTACAATAAACGCCTGCGCTTAAGTTAAAAATCTTTTCTTACGATAAATTTTTACCGACTGAAAAATCGGAAGGAGGAAAAATTTTTTTGGTCGAGCGGCGCGGCAATCATGCCGCCGTTATCTTTGAAAAGTAAATATCTGCACACGGAGGATAACTTAATGCTTTTCTACAAATTTCAGATAACCTGCGAATTGAAATTCGACAAAGCCGGCAACGATTCCCCGGAGGCAAAACACGCGCTCAAGTTCCGCCTGAACGATTTGAGCTCGGCGCTCAGCGAGGGCATCGACGGCGACAAAGTTCGAGTTTTAATTCACCGCGCAAGACAAAATTTATTCCAAATGCTGGTGGCCGTCGACGGCTTTCAAGATTTGACTTCCGCGAAGTTGACGCGGCTTCTCGAAAAATTTTTTGCCGACCGCAACGAATTCGGCGTAAGGAACATCAAAATTAAAGACCTCCAAGAAATCACCGCGTCGAAGTTCGGAAAAATTTTTGAGCGGGCGAGCCGCTCCGACAATTTCAATTTCGACTACTATCAAATTACTCAAGACCTCGGACTCGACGCGCTGGAAAATCGGACGTTCAAGTTGAGTGAAGCGATTTGCCCCGTGAAACGTTTGAGTTTCGAGGCGGCCAAGAAGGACGCAAAAAGTCTTTTGGCCGACGAAACTTTTAAAGAAGAATTCGAGCGGATTTATTCCAAGGAAAACGTACACCACTTTTACGGGCAGCCCGTCCACTACAAAATTTTAGCGGGCAACACCGGCGCAGCTTTGAGCTTGTCCAATCTTCTCGTCGCCGCGCTTTACACGAACAAACGCCTTGTCAGCCGCCGAATCAGCATAATCACCAACGTGAGCGACAACTGCTACGACGAATGCGACTTTGAAAAAATTTTGCAGAACGCGGCGGGCGGCGCGGTCGTCATCGAATTGAGCGGCGAACGGGTAAGCACGGGACAATTCGCCCACGCTTACGAGCAAGTCGTCGAATTCATCGCCGAGACCGTCAAACGTTATCAAAGGAACACGCTTTGCATTTTCGTGGAGCTGGCGGACAAGCCCGGCTTCGCCCCGCAACTTACCGCAAAACTTCAAGACGACTTGCACATAATCGAACTGCACGAAGGCGCGGGCAATCGTGAAACGGCTTTGAGTTATTTGAAAGACTTAATGGAGAATACAAACGCGGCGACGAAACTTTACAGCGACGACGAACTTTTGGAGGCAATGGGCGACAAGCTCACCTTCAGCGCGTCCGACATTTTCAACGTCCGCGAAAAACTTTTCAACAGCTCCTTGAAAAATAAAACTTATCCCGCTTATCGCGAAGTCGACCGCCTGAAGGTTGAGGACGAAACGGAAAGCAACGACGCTTACGCCGACTTCAAAGACATGATTGGCTTGACGGAGCAAAAAGCTCTTATCGAACAAATTATCGCTGCGCACCGCGTCCAAAAAATGCGCATGGACATGAACCTCGACAAGCAGAAGGCCGCACTTCACATGAGCTTCACGGGCACGCCCGGCACCGCCAAGACCACCGTCGCCCGATTGATTTCGCAAATTCTTTCCCGCGACGGCGTTTTGAAGACGGGACGTTTCGTCGAATGCGGCCGCGCAGATTTGGTTGCAAAGTACGTGGGCTGGACGGCAAAAGCTGTTCGCGCAAAATTCCGCGAGGCACGCGGCGGCGTCCTGTTCATCGACGAGGCCTACAGCTTGAGCGACGGCGAACACGCAACCTTCGGCGACGAGGCGATTAATACAATCGTTCAGGAAATGGAAAACCACCGCGACGACGTGATTGTAATTTTCGCGGGCTACCCCGACAAGATGAAAGATTTCCTCGACCGCAACGAAGGCTTGCGCAGCCGAATCGCTTTCCACGTAAATTTTCCCGACTACACGCCCGACGAGCTCACGGAAATTTTTAAGCTCATGGCAAAACGTCGCGGCTATAAAATTTCTGCGGACGTTGCCGAACACTGCAAAAACATTTTTAAACGCGTCGCCCGCAAAAAAAATTTCGGCAACGGTCGCTTCGTCCGCACACTTTTGGAGCAGGCCTGGCTCAAGCAGGCTCAACGAATCGTGAAAGAAAACGCGGGCGGCACCGTCACCAAAGAAGACCTGACGCTTTTCAAAGTGGAAGACTTCGACGTCAACGTCGACAAAAAATATCGCGACGAACGCAAGCTCGGTTTCATCAGATAAAAAATTTTGAGCAAAAAAATTTAAGCAGACAATTCAAACGAGTTGTCTGCTTTTTGTTTTGCAAAGCGAATCATACGCCGCAAATTTTTGAGGCCGTCCCGGATGGACGGCCTCGCCCGCGCAATGAGCGTGACGCGAATTCAGCGGGCAACATTTGGCTGCGGGCAGGCTCAACGTTTGAACACTTACGACTAACGCCCCCGCGAGGCGTCTTTTCTCTTTGCTACTTTCTCTTTGGACGCGCAAAGAGAAAGTAGATTCTAAATCTAAAAAATATTTCTACGCTCAATCGAAGCGAGGCTCACGCCGCGAAATTCAGAGTCATCCAATGACGGCGGCCGCGGGCAGTCGTAACGTTGGAACAATCGTCGGTGTCCCGCCCTTTTCTTTGCTTGCTTTTTTTTTGGGCGCAACAAAAGAAAGTAAGAATACACACACGCTTTAAAGGTTTTCAATCGAGCGGCAAAGTTTTAATCCAATCGCTCAAAATATTTTTGTCGGCGCGCCCGCGGAAAACTTTTCCTTGAATCCATTTGACGGACGCCGCGCACGACGGCTTGAGCTGCGCAAGAGTTTCGCCGAAGCCGCTGCCGCCCGATGTCGCGAACAGGACAATCGTCTTGCCCGCGAAGTCGTAACTCTCAAGGAAGCTGTTGACGATGTGCGGCGCGACGTACCACCAAATCGGAAAGCCTACGAAAATCGTATCGTACTCCGAAATTTTTGCGTCAGTGTCGTTGAGCGCGGGACGAGAATTTTTGTCCGCCATCTCGACCGAAGAGCGCGACTGCGAATCGTTCCAATTCAAATCTTTTCCCGTGTAAGGCGTCGCGGGTTTAATCTCGTAAACGTCCGCGCCGACGACCTGAGCCAAAGTGTTTGCAAGCTTGCGCGTGGAGCCGCTCGCCGAAAAGAATGCTACCAATTTTTTGCTCATAATAATCCTCCCGAATTTTTTGCAAAGTCATATTTAATATTTTCGCCGACGGGGTGCTGATTTTCGTAACGAAGTGCCGCGTCGGAAATTCGCTCGTTTTTTTTAGTGTCGTCGTCCAAAGTCGGCTTCTTCAAAACATTTAAAATGTCGTCAATCCTCGCGCCGTCTTCAAACATTTTGCTCGCCTCCTCACCAGCCGAAAATTTTTGCGGCCTTGTGCATGTTCTCCCGAATTTTCGCGCCGAACGGACAGCGCGTTTCGCACACGCCGCACTGAATGCACTCGCCCGCGTGATGAGCCAA
>CAMJQS010000083.1 GCA_946408105.1 uncultured Selenomonadales bacterium
TCACTCACGACATGAAGGAGGAATTGAGAAAAATGGGCGGCTTAATGGAACCTGCCCTCGAAGCGGCAGAAAAAAGAATTGCTAAAAGAATTGCTAAAAGAATTACTAAAAAGGTTGCTGAGGAAACAGCTACTAGAGTAGCTACCGAAACAAAAATTGAAACGGAAAAGAAAACTTTACTCGATACCATTCGCAAAGCTATGAAAAATTGGAATTTATCCGCCACTGAAGTTATGAACGGCTTCGAAATTTCTCCCGAACGTCAAAAGGAACTTTTGCCTTTAATTTAGTTCTTCACCTATTCGTGCCCACAATGGGCACAAACGAGTTCACTGTTTCACAAACCGTAGAATTTCTTAACAAAAAAGGAATATTTTCTATCACGGCGAATTTAACCGGCAAACAAATTTGAAATCTTTGGAGGACGAATTATAGAACGACTGACTGTAAAAAGCGGAAAGCTCCGCAGTGTCTCCAAACACTACAGAGCTTTTTCTGGTGAATGCCTCAATCATCGCCAGAAAGTCCGAAGACTCCCCGCGTCGCCCAAAACCGAATGTTCTTTTTCAAGTTTGGAATTTCATTTTATAGCATGGCGACGTTTCTTGCAAGGGATTTTTGTGTTTTCGCCCACTTATGGGCGAAGTGTAACCTTAAGTGATTACAAAAGACGGCATTCACTTTAGTGAGTGTCGTCTTTTCTTTGTGCGCAAACTTATCGAACTTAGTGACGTGCTCATCGACGAAGCTGAACTCGGTGAAAAATCTTTTGCTGAAATTCTCGCCTATGCTCTAAGTCAATTTTCCAGCTGGAACCGAACTGTTCTTCCTTCCAAATCTTCACACCTTCCGGATTATTTCGCTAACCACCTTAAAGCTGACATCAATTCTCTGAAAAATTACGCCAATCGACTCACTGGTTTCAAAAACATTGACGACCAACAATTTTTCAGTCCAGGACTCAGTCCAGGACTTTATGTCATAGGCGCGACTTCCGCCGCGGGCAAAACTACTTTCTGTTGGCAACTACTTGAACAAATCGCCGAACGTGGCGAGGATTGCATTTATTGTTCTTACGAGATGAGCGACCTTGAACTTTTTACTAAAACTGCAGCTCGACGGCTTTTCCTTCGCGATAAGCAAACCTCTCTAACTGCTGCTGATATTCGGCGCGGCTCTTGGTCGGCTCAGCTTGACAACGTTATTAGCGAAGTCGCTAGCTCTAAGACTAATTTGCAAGTTTTGGAATTGCAGGACGAATCCATTGATGAACTTCTTATTCGCCTCAAACCTCTTTGCTTAAACAAGCAAAAGGCTCCTGTTATTTGCCTTGACTATCTCCAAATTGTTCCGTCTAGCAAAGAATCAACCAAACTAAGCGTCGATGATTCCGTTCGCAAGCTTAAAAAGTTCCAACGCGACACCAACTCAACTTTCATTGTCATAAGCTCTTTCAATCGTGCAAACTACACTCAAGGCGTTTCATTCGAGAGTTTCAAAGAATCGGGCAACATTGAATACACCGCTGATGTCGTTTGGGCTTTACAACTTTTCGTTCTTAATTCTATCAATCCGAACAATATCGCCGACTCTAGGAAAAAAATCGACGTCGCTAAACGACAACAGCCGCGCCAGATTCAGCTCAAGTGCCTAAAAAATCGGCAAGGCACCAATTATGACTGTTACTTCAATTATTTTTCCGCCCACGACTACTTCGAGCCTTGTGATAAATTCATTGAAAATAATAGTAAATCTTCCGAACGTAAACAATGATTGGAGGTTTTCAGCATGAATCAAAATCTTACTATTCCCGTAACTTCTTTACTTCCTACTTTTTCGGACGTTCTTCTGGCAGAAAATCCTCTCGCCATTATTCACAAAATAACAGGCGGACTGCGTCCATCGAGAATTCGCGTCGAAATCAACGACAAATTGGCTAAAGTTATTTTCAAACTTTCTGATGAAGGTACTGATGACCTTCTCAACGGTGACACTTTCTGCATTGTCGAAAAGCGCAGTAAAAAATTCGGCGAAATCACCACTGCCTACAAAATTCTCAATTCCGCTGGTTATCAAGTCCTGCGTCCCTTCACTATGTTCGACCGTTTTGTTCTTGCTGTATGCATTTCCGAATGGATAAAAGGGAATCGCTACACGACCGTCGCCATCATTTATCGCGCTTTGACGGGAAAAATCGGCAGGAGCGACGCCAAACCCAGCGTCACCCAACGCAAAGCCATTATCGAGAGTTTAGAAATTCTTATGAGCCGCATCATCGATTACGGCGCAGAAGACATCTGCCAAGTTATGGGCTACAACAACGGCAATCCTTTTGTCGGAAAAGCTCCGTTATTGCCCGCCGCTTACATTGACTTTTCGGCAGTCAGCGGCGACAGTGATACTCTAATTTTTTTCACCGACGAGCCTCCTCTTTTGAAAATGGCTCAAATCAAAAAGCAACTCGTTTCCTATGACGCTACTCTTCTCGACATGCCAGGTCAAAACACTCCCATGAACATCGCAAGCAAAAATTATACTATGCTTCGCATTCAAGAAATTATCCTCCACAAGCAACTGACTCCGACTGTTACTTTTGCCGACGTGTTCAAAAAACTCCGTATTGAAAACGCCAGTAACAAAACAAAAATGGACGTTCGCAACACTATGATAGCTTTCTTTGAGCACTTAAAAACGGAAGGCGTCGTCAAATCCTTTGAGGTCGTCAAACAAGGCAACACCTTCTACGGCATCAAATTCCCGCGCCCCAAAAAAGCCTAAGCTATGCCTATGTAAACGTAAATCTATAACGAACATTCCGACCATTGCTGATATTGTGATTGACCATTGCTGATATTGTCATTGGTGAAAGTGCCAAAAGTGGCAATTTTGTCTAGTGGTGACGCCACTTTTCGGAGCCCCGAAAAAATCCTTAGATATGTAAATATCGTAGGCAAAGCCCAGCCCAGTGCCCGCCGACGCTCGGACGCCTTGCCGTTCCGAAGCCGCCTATGCTAGCCGCTCTATGACGCAGAAGCGACTAAGGCTTGCGCGTCCTGCGCTTCGCCAAGTCGCTTTAGCTGCGCTGGGGTCATACAGACCCCCGTCCCCTTGTGGGTCGCGAAACGCATTCAATCGCCGCCAAAAAGCGTGGCGTCGATTGGCATTCCATGCAAAATGCGTTTCGCCGACCAATCACTGTCGCTACTTCAGCGTTACGACTACCCAAAGGTTATCGATTACTTCGGTTGCTCAAAAAAAGAACATCCTACATTACACTTGTTGAAGTTGAAAACTTTAAAATTGCAGAAACGTTCAGGAAAATCGGGCTGGATGTTCTTTTTGGCTATACGCTTTGGTTAGAAAATTCGAGAAGGAATCGAAAATTTTTCGGTTGGGGGTAGCGTTTTGGTCGCAATAGTAACTTAACGTATTTGGGTGGGGGGCGCGGGCTGAGCAATAGGCGATTTAGTGAACGCAGCTTTAGCGGAGTGAACGTTTTTGAGCTTAGCGAAAAAAATCGCCGTCTGGTGTTGTGATATGAACAAGGTTGCGAGGCAAGCTTTAGCGGCCCTGAAAGGGTGCCTCGCTCGCAGTGAATATCCGACACCAGTTGCGAAGGGGGCGCAAGTGGAGCGCGAAAAAGTTTTCGCCGCTTAAATCTAGCGGAAAACATCTTATGTTAGACTATCGATAAGTTCAGCTTGTAAATTTTCTTGCTACCGTCGCCGCCAGATTCGAGGACGTGTCTTGTCGGCATGTTGTCAAGGCGAGATTTAACGGTATTGCGGGATTTGCCTGTCGCTCTCATCAGTCCTTCCATCGAAATGCCACCGCTAAAGAAAACGCTTGACTGCAAAAGTGCCTCGTATATCGCTTTAGTCAGTTCATCTCCTTCAATCAGCGCAGAAAGTCTCTGGCGGTACTTTGTCAGTTGCATGATTTTGTTATTCAGTAAAAGCGATATGTCGTCGAAAGTCGCTGAAACGATTTCTGTAAAGCCGAGAACGAACGAAGTCAGGTCACCGCAGTTCCGTTCGGAATCGGTTTCTCTGAATAGGTCGTAGTATTTCTTCCTGTTCTTCTTTATAAGCACCGACAAGCGAAGCGCGACCAGTCGGTGAAAACGACCAGCCAAGAAGTACGACACGATGAATCGAGCTGTCCTCCCGTTGCCGTCGTAAAACGGATGGACGTATTCGAAAAGGTAGTGGAAAATAGCTACTCTAGCAAGTAGTGGCATGTCCGGATTGTGCAGGATTCCCAAAGTGACGTTAAGTAGCTCAATTATCCTTTTTTCGGGCTGAACACCACGATGAAGAATTTTGCCGGAACCTGAAGTTATGTCTACGGAGTCTCGTCTGAATAAATCGCCGTCCAGCTTGTGAGTCGGGTCGTTGGTAATGACTTCTTTGTGGATGAACTCGTCGTAGAAAGCTCGTATATCTTCGCATGTTTTGAATTGCATTGGCGCAGAATCAGTCAAGATACTCTTGTACTTAGCAACAATGCTGGAGAAGCGTGCAGACTGTACGGAGCCGCTGACAACTTCTTTTATTTCCTTGCGTGTACTATGAATGCCCTCGATGTCGCTGGTTGCCCTAACTTCGTCCACGACGCTGGACAGGATGAACTGTTCTAACACCAGAGGCGGAACGGCTTGCAAGGCTTGCAGTAAGTCCTCGTGTTTCTTGTAAATTCCCTCCATTAGCACAGCAAATTCTTCCGTGTAACAAAAAAAAGCCGGATACTTATTCCGATGATTATACTCTTGTATTTGGAAGTCGAAATGCCGAGTCAGCGGTGAGTTAAACCGCTCGACGTAAGTTTTGTTATGTTCAGCAGGACGCTTGTAATAAATTTTGATTAAGGACTCATATTCCATGATTTTACCACCTTGTCAAAAAGTTTCGATTTTGATAACCGCTGTGAGTTACCTTATCAAAAACTGCTGATTTTGACAAGGTGGAAAGATTTTTACTAAATGATTACCAATAGTTTTCGCGTCATCATAGGAATTTTCTTTTCCAAAGGTGATTCTGATTGTCCCGCGAATATAATCTTGCGGAACTTTTAGAGCTTGCAAGACGTGAGAAATTTTCGTTTGCTGCGAGTTGCAAGCTGAGCCGGTTGCTACGCAAATATTTTTTAAATCTAGGCGATGCATTAAAGATTCGCCATCGCAGTCTTTGAACGACAAACTTAAATGACCCGGCAAACGATTTTCTCCGCCGTTCAAAATAAAATCGACGCCGTTGCTTTGCAAACATTCGAGCAAAATTTTTGCGCATGCAGAAAGTTTTTCGGCAGTCTGATTTATGTCTCTGCAATTTTTTTCGAGAGCGAGAGCCATTGCGGCAATCGCAGGAACGTTTTCGGTGCCGGCTCGCCGTGAAAATTCCTGTGAGCCGCCGTCGATGTAAGGCGAGATTTTTAGCCCGTCGCGAACGTAAAGAAAACCAATTCCCTTCGGAGCGTTGAACTTGTGCGCGGAGGCGGAGAGCATGTCCACGCCCAAAAGTTTCACGTCAATGGGAATGTGACCGACTGCTTGCACCGCGTCTGTGTGGAAAATTTTTC
>CAMJQS010000084.1 GCA_946408105.1 uncultured Selenomonadales bacterium
CTCCTCATTAACTGAACGAAAATTAAAGTTGCGTCGACGACCGCCGCGATTAAAACTGTCAGCACGATTGAATCCATTTCGACGCGCCCCGCCGAATTCAAAACGGGCGACGGGTGCAAAGAAAAATACATGCGCGGGATGATGAACACCAGAAACGGAACCGTCAAGACGCTCAACAGCGAGTAGACCGCCGAAACTTTTGCGCGAACTTTTTCATCGGAGACGGCCGCCCGCAATGTCAGGTACGCGCCGTAAATTAAAATCAAAACAAAAATTGTCGTCTGCCGCGGATCCCAATTCCAATACGCGCCCCACGTCAGCTTGGAAAAAATCGCGCCGCTCATCGTCGACAACAGCACGAAGACGAATCCCAAACGCGCGGCTCGTTCGCTTAACTTATCGAACGAAAAATTAAACGTCTTTAAAAATTTTGCGGCGAAGAATGCGCTTGCAAAGAACGCAACGACCGCGACCCACGCCGTCGGCACGTGGAAGAAAATTATTTTCGCCAAATCGCCCAAGCCTTTTATCGGCGGCACAAAAAAAATTATCGCCGCGCAAATGGCGAGCGTCAACAAGATTATAAATTTGTTCATGGAAAATCCTCACAGGTAATCGTAGAGAATCGACGCGGCCGTTATCAAAATCAAATCGAACGCCGCCACGACGATGAGCGAGCTTGAATCGAACGCGCCGCCCGCGAAAGAAGTTTCCGTCAAAGAAATCGCGGGCAAAAAAATCGGCAGCGTTATCGGGAAAAGCAAAATCGGAAAGAGCCCGCCCTTGACTGTTGCCGAAGCCGTCAAAGCCGCCGTCAAAGTTCCCGCCGCCGCAATTCCAATCAGCCCGAAAAAAATCGTCGCGAGCAGCAGGAAAAAATTTTTCACGGCGACATCGAACAGGATTAAAAATATCGGCAAGATAAAAATTGTCAGCGCGACCAGCGACAGGAAAACGTAAATCATTTTGCCAAAAAGAATTGCTTGCGCGTCGGCGTAAAGTTTCAAAGTCGGCAAAGTTCCCGCCTGCGCCTCGTCGTCGAAGGTGCCCGCCACGCCCGCGCCGGCCGCGAAAAAAATCACGACCCAAAAGAGTGCCGCCAAAAATTTTTCTTCGACAAAAATTCCGCCCGTCGACAAACTCAAACTCGCCACGGCCGTCAAAGCGAACATCATCATCGCCGCGAACGTCGCCCGCCGCCGCAAGCCGATTAAAAAATCTTTTCGGACGATCGCCGCGACTTGTTCAAAGCGGCAAAGAAATAATTTCATCGCAAAAATTTTCCTCCGCTGTGTCGTTCGTGGCAAGCAAAATAATTTTGTCAGACTTGGCGGCCTGAATCTCGTTGAAAAATTTTTCGCGGCCGTCGTCGTCGAGGTTGGCGGTCGGTTCGTCGAGGAGCCAAATATTTGCGTCGACGCTCAAGAGAATTGCGAACTTCAAACGCTGCCGCATGCCCGTGGAAAAATTTTCTGCGCGAACGTTCCCGAAATTTTTTAAATCCAAACCGACGCGCCCGCCGAGTTCAAAAATTTTTTCGGCCGATAAAGTTTTGCCTCTCAACTTCGCGAAAAAAAATAAATTTTCTTGAGCGGTTAAGCCGTCGTAAATTTTCATTTCGGGCGCGACGGCCGCGATTTTTTTTTCGGGCGGGAAAGTCACGGAGCCTTCGTCGGGACGAATAATTTTTCCCGCAAGCTTTAGGAAGGTCGACTTGCCCGCGCCGTTCGCCCCGACGATTCCGATAATTTTTCCGCCGCGCAATTCCAGCGAAATATTTTTAAAAATTTCACGCCGCCCGAAACTCAAGCTCACGTCGTCGAAGACAATCACTGAATTTTTTCCTTGTTGAGGCGCATCCATTTTTCGCCGCACTCGACGAGCCCGTCCGCCTGCATTTGAGAAATTTCACGCGTCAAAGCGGAGCGGTTGCACTCCAATTCTTTTGCCAGCTGCACACGCCCCGGCACGCGCACTTTTTCCGAGCCTTGGCGGCGTTCGCGTTGCAGGAGATATAAAATCATTCGGTTGCGCAAAGTTTTTTGGCTGAGCAGTTCGACCTTTTGCATCATCAAAACATTTTTGCGGCTGAAGGTTTCCAAAAGATTTTTCATGACGATTCCGTGCATTCGTCCGAGCTTCGGACCCGCCACGAGCAACGCACGATACGGCAGCCACATGACGACGGCCTCTGTCGTGAGCTGAACGCTGGTCGCGATTAAATCTTCGCCGAGGATGGCCGAGACCGTCCCGAACATCGCGCCGCTTTCGAGCGAGTGGCCGACCGTTTCGTTGCCGAGCCTGTCGAGCGAAAGAATTTGAGCTTCGCCGCTGACGATAATCCCGATGTTCGCGTTGGGCGCGAAGGCCTCCAAAATTCTTTCGCCGCGCGGGTATCGTTTGACGGTCGTGCCCGTGAACTTCATAAAAATTTCTATCTCTTCCGGCAGCAAATCTTTAAAGAGCGGGACGCCGCGCAAATCTTCACCGGTCAACGCCGCTCACCTCCCGATAAAAATTTTTCCAATTATATCACCGAAAATTTTATCACACTGTTATAAATGTCACAACGCCCGCTTGAAATTTTCGGCGGCCTTGATTAAACTTTGAAGACGTTGGGAGGGAAAAATTTTGAAAAAAATTTCGATTATCGGGGCAGGCGTCGTTGATGTTTTGGTCGGCGCGGTCGACGAAAAAATTTTTTCGCGGAGTTCCTCGTCGATGGATTTTATAAAAATGTCTTTCGGCGGCGACGCATTGAACGAGGCGGTTGCTCTTTCGCGGCTGGGAAAAAAAGTTCAATGGATTTCAAAAGTCGGCGACGACGACGCGGGCAAAAGAATTTTGAACTACGCAAAAGAAAACGGCGTGGACGTTTCCTGCGTGAAAGTTGAATCGGGCTTGGCGACGAGCATAACTGTTGTTTTGATTGAAAAGTCCGGCGAACGAATTTTTTTGACGAACCCGCAAGGCAGCATGAGAAAATTGTCGGCGGAAGATATTTTGCCTCACGTCGACGAAATGGCGGACATCGTTTCTTTCGCGAGCATGTTTATATCGACGACTCTGAATATCGCCGCGGCCGAACGCATATTTAAAAAAATAAAAGCCGCGGGAAAAATTTTGGCGTTCGACATGAAGTTCCCACATCACGGCGAGACGCTGAAAGATATGGCGGGCATGTTGTCCGGCGCGGATTATTTTTTCCCGAACGAGGCGGAGCTTGCGACATTGACGGGCGACGATGACGTTTACAAAAATATTTCGGCTTTGCTTGCGTGCGGCTTGAAGTGCGCGGTCGTCAAACGCGGCGGCAAAGGCTGCGTCCTTGCCACGAAAGATGAGCGACTTGAAATTCCCGCCTGCCGCGTGGAAAAAGTCATCGACACGACGGGCGCGGGCGATTGTTTTGCCGCAGGATTTTTATACGCTTTGTCGGAAGGTTGGTCGCTTAAAGAGTGCGGACAGTTTGCTTGCGCGGCGGCAAGTTGTTCGGTCGAGGAGGTCGGAGCCGTGGCGGGCGTGACTTCCTTGGAAAAAGTTTTGCGGCGTTATGAATCGAGCGGAAAAAATTAATCGCGCTTGCAAAAAAAATTCCCCGAAAATTTTTCGGGGAAAATTTTTTTTTACGGCCTGCCCTTGAACCTCAACGCGAACATTGTAATATCGTCCGATTGTTCGGCCTCGCCCACGTGCTTCGCCAAATCGTCGTGCGCATTTTTTATCAGCGTCTTCAAGTCGGCTTTGCAGTCCGTCGAGTTCATGAAAGCAATCAATCGGTCGGGCAAATATTCTTCCTCCGCAACGTTCAAAGCTTCCGTCACGCCGTCGGTGTAAAGGAAAAGCAAATCGCCGCGCTTGAGGAAAATTTTTTGTTCGTTGAAGGGGATGCCGTCCATCGGGCCGAGGACGAAATTTTTGTCCACGTCCATGAAGTCGCAATGATTTTCTTCCGCGTGATAAACCACGGGCGGATTGTGTCCGGCGTTCACGAAAATAAATTCGCCCGTCTCCAAATCAAGCACGCCGATAAAAGCCGTCACGAACATCATCGCCTCGTTGTTCGCGCAAAGTTGTTCGTTGGCGGCGGCGACCACGGGCGCGAGTCCGTTTTGTTTGTAGAAAGTTGCGGCGAAGTTATTCAAAATCGTTTTGCTTATGACCATGAAGAGCGCGGCGGGAATTCCCTTGCCCGAAACGTCCGCAACGGTTATCGCCAAATGTTTTTCGTCGAGGAAATAAAAATCGTAGAAGTCTCCGCCGACTTCTTTGGCGGGCGTCATCGTCGCGAAAAGTTCAAAGTCTTCACGCGCGGGAAAATCTTTGGGCAACATGCCTTTCTGAATTTCCGTGGCAACGTCGAGCTCCGTGGCAAGGCGTTCCTTATCGGCGGTCTCCTTCGTCAGGTTCGCCATGTAAACTTTCAGCTCGTCGGTCATTGCGTTGAAGCACGTTGCAAGATGTTCAATCTCGTCGCCCGTGTGAATTTCAATTTTCTTGTCGAGGTTGCCCGAAGAAATTTCGCGCACGCCGTCCGCCAGCTCATGAATCGGTTTGACGAAACGCCTTGAAAGATTCAAGCTCATCGAAAACAAAATTATCAGCAAGACGACGGGAACAATCACGATAAGATTGTTCAGCTGCGAATAATCTTGAAGCATTTGCTTTTGAAGGTTTCGCACCTGTTCAAAAAAATATTCTCTGGTGCCTTCGCTCTCCTCAAAAATTATTTCGGCAGGAACGAGCATGCCGAAACTCCAGCCGGTCTCAACCATCGGCGCGTAAGCCAGATAAAAATTTTCGTCGTCCAAATTTACGGGTACGACGTCCTGCTTGCCCGCGACCATATCTTTAACCGCCGCCGCCAAAGTTTTTTCGGGATTGTTTCTTAAATCGTTTACGCCCGCGCGGTCGACGAGGTCGTCTGAACTGTTCACGGCAAGGACGCCCGATTTTTGCGTTGAGAAAATAATTTCGCCGCGCCTGTTCACCACGAAATTTACGCTGCCTTTGCTCACGCTGAATTCGTTAATCCAGTTGTAAAGGTCTGTGTTGGAAGAGTCCACGCCCGCGACGCCGAGAAGATTTCCGTCCGCGTCGTAGAAGGGAGCCGACGCGCCGATTTGCTGATAGCCGCCGGCTTCAATCGTCGGGTACAGGTCGGATACGACGGGCGCGTTTGCATTCTTCGCGGAGATGTACCAGGGACGTTTGCGCGGGTCGAACTCGTAAATCCTCTCGTGCGAAAAAGAAATCGGAATCGTATAATCTGTTTTGCCGTCCTTGTCGATGACGAGGCGCGCGCAAATGTACCAGCCCTTCTCGCCGCCGACAAAAGCCGTCGCGTTGAAGCCTTCGTAGCCTTTCAAAAGTTCGGGCAAAAAAGTTTTGACGTTGGCCGCCAAATCTTGTTCGCGCTGAATTTCGGGAGTGATGTGGTCG
>CAMJQS010000085.1 GCA_946408105.1 uncultured Selenomonadales bacterium
CCAGCGCGAGCATCAAGTGCAACGAGTTGAACTCTTGATGATATTTCATCGCGGCCAGCTGTTGAGCCGCTTGCATTGCCTGTTGGGCTTTGGCCGTGTATTTTTCTCCTGCCATTTTTATCACTCCTGATTCGGTTGATTTCTTTTTGACGCCGCCAATGATAAACTCAAAAAATCAAAAAGTCAATACGTCAAGATAAAAATTTTCTTAAAGGAAAAGCGGCGGGCGCGTAGAAAATTTTTTCGGAGGAGGAAACGCTCATGGATAAAAAAATTTTGTTGGGCTTGCTCGACGACCAAGACGTTAAGAAAAAAATTTTGGAGCTCGTCGACGGCAAGCAGGAAGTTCAATCGGAAGAAAAAATTTTCCCGACGAACGAAACGATTCTTTACGAGCAAACAAAAAAACTTTTCAGCCCCGAAGAAACGGACGACCTCACGGAAAAAATTTTTCGGCTCGAAGAAGAGAACCGCGACTTGCAAGAAAAATTGCGCACGAAAATTTCTGCGGAAATTTCTTTGGGGCGGCAGGCGAAGGAACTTGAAAAAAATCTTGAAACTTTGCGCGGAGAATATTTCAAGCTGAAAAAATCTTTGGCGCAGGCGGAGCAGCTGTCGATGACTTTGCGCGACGACGTGAAAATTTGGAAGCAACACGCCGAAAACGAACGACGCCGGGCAAATTCTCTTCAGCGCGAACTCGACGGCACGCAGGAAAAAATTTCCGCGCTGGAGAAATCTGTCGGCGAACTGAACGCGCAACTTGAAATGAGTTTTGCTCGCGGCCGTGAACTCTTCAAAAAATATCAAGGCGTCGGCTCTCACGCGCGACAACTTTTGCAGGGCGTCTTCACCCGCGAAAATAATTTCATGTCGTTCATCTGCGGCGGCGCGCAAACCGATTCGCTCGAAACGATTTGGGACGTGTTGCGCGAATGTTTGATGAGCGGCCGCAATCAAGACGCAGAAATTTTGCGGGAAATTTTTGAGTACTGTTTGGAGCTGGTCAACGCCTCGAAGAAGCAGGCAAGCTATTCTCTTTTGCCCGTCCGCGTCGGCGACCGTTTCGATTCGGACTTCCACAGCGAGGCACCCGGCAGCCGCGCTCAAGGAAAAATTTCGGCCGTGTGGTTGCCCGGCTACCGCAACGACTACAACGGCCGCGTCTTCAGAAAATCTGTCGTTCAAGTAAGTTAAGGAGTTGATTTTATGGAAAATTCTTTGCCGAAAAATCGTCCGTCGCGCCGTGATTCCGTCTTCGTCAGCCGCGTGCAGTTCGACCACATTTTTTCCGACGCCGCCGCCAAAAAAGGTGACGAGATTGCCAAAAGCCTCGCCACGCTCAAAGACGACATCGCGCCCGCCGCCGACAAAACTTTTGTCATGATGAAAAACAAACAGGTCTGGTTCGACAGAAACAACGCCGCGCTCTTCCCAAAATTTGAATCGGGCGTTCTGCTCGCCTTCGGCACAAATAATCAGCCAACGCGAGGTTATTCATTGAACTTTGAAGGCTTTAATTTCGTGCCAATGACTTCAAATGAATTCGATAAAAGTTTTCTTAACGGCAAAGGAAATCCTTACTTGCAGTCAGACGGAAGATATATAAATACTCCAAGCGATACATATCAAGATAGGCTTTGGATTTTGACTGAAGAAATAAATTCAGATGCAAAATCTCATGCGCGTTCAGCGGATGGTGGCAGCAATTATTGGAAAGATGGAGACAAAGTTACAATCGTTCCCATTTGCAGGTTGCGCGGGAAAAATGCGGCGGCGATGAATTATCATGACGCTTTCTTCGAGTGGATAAAGCTCGGACTCGTCCCCGAAGGTCTCAAGCCGAAGCACGAACAACTTTTTAAAAATTTTATCGACGACTATTCCAAAATCGAGGATTACGTTTCCTTCGACGCGAACAAAAATATAATCTTCGACGGCGAAAAATTTAAAGCGGACGTGCTCGGCGGTCGGTTCACGGAAAAAATTTTCGGCTACGACTTCGACATACGCGGCACGCTCGACGGAATCATGGACGGCACGCGCGAATACAGCGGCTCGGTCGATTCGCTCAAGCGCGAACTTTTGGAGTGCGACCACAAACGCGCGAACATTCAGCCCTACGAGGAGCGACTGCTGACCGACATCAACCGCGGGCACTGGGAACTTTTTGAGGACGCGGCGAAGGACACGGTTAAAGTAAATTTGTCGGAGGAAAATATTTTAATCGCGCGGCCGCCTCAACTGGACGTGAGCCTCAACGGCATTTGCGCAATCGACTTCGGCACGAAAAGCACAATCGTCGTTTGCCGCGACGGCGACGCCCGCATGTTGCGCGTCGGGCAGGGCGACTACTCAAAAGTTCCGACGATGAAAGATTTTGAAAACCCGACGGTCATCGAGTTGCGCGACGTGAAAAATTTTCTTGCGGCGTATCGTGCGCGTGACGGGCGACCCTTCACCGAGTGGAACCAAGTGACGGTCTCTCATCAGGCGGCGGACGCGATTTTTAAAGAGAACGTCGGCAGTTCCGTTTACAATTCCGTTTTCAACGAGCTCAAGCAGTGGGCGCGCGACGAGAAAAGTTATTTCGTGCTGAAAGATTTGAACGGCACGCCGCAGACGATAAAGCCTTACCTTGAGACAAAAAATATCGACGCGGACGACTTCGACCCGATTGAACTTTACGCTTATTACCTCGGACTTTACATCAACAACATGCACCGACAAATTTATTTGGATTATATTTTGTCGTTCCCCGTCAACTACAGGAAAGACATTCGCGAACACATTCGCAAAAGTTTTGAGAACGGACTAAAAAAATCTTTGCCGCCCGCGCTCCTTGCCGACGAAGAGCTTATGAAACGTTTCCGCGTTTACCTCGGCGCGAGTGAGCCGGCCGCTTACGCTGTCAGCGCGCTTGAAGGCTTCGGGCTGGAGCCGCAGGAAGTCGGCGAGCAAGTTGCTTACGGCGTGTTCGACTTCGGCGGCGGCACCACCGATTTTGATTTCGGGATTGAAACTGTCCCCGAAAATCATCGGCGCAATTTTGAAATTCGGCAATTCGGATTCAACGGCGACGTTTTGCTCGGCGGCGAAAATATTTTGGAGCTGCTTGCTTACGAAGTCTACAAAGACAATCTGCAAGAGATGCGCGATAAAAAAATTCCGTTCGCGCTGCCGGCCGGCCAAGAAAGTTTCGCGGGCGCGGAAAGTTTAATCAGCTTGAAAAAAAATGACAGCAACGCTCACATGAACAATCGCATTTTGTCGGAAAAGCTTCGTCCGATTTGGGAAAACAGCGACGGCCGCGACAAGTTGACCGAGGACGTGCAAAGCGTGAAACTTTTTTCGACCGTGGAGCAGGAAGACAAAACTTTCAGCGTCAACGCAGAGATAAAAATTAACGCGGCAAAGTTGGAAAAATGTATCGAAGAAAGAATCCGTGTCGGCGTCGTGAATTTTTTTCAATCGTTGGAAAGCGCGTTCGACGGCAAAGAAATTTCTCCGATTCACATTTTCCTTGCGGGCAATTCGTGTCGTTCGCCCTTCGTGAAAAAACTTTTCGACGAATTCATTTCAAAAGAGGACGACGGAAAATTTATTTTGCATATGCCGCTGGGCATGGAAACTTCAGCCGAAGAAAAACTTTCTGCGCTCGCCGAAAAAATTTCTGCAGCCGTTGAAAAATCTTCCGCCGAAGAAACTGTTTCAACCGTTAAAGAAATTTCTGCCGTTGCCGAAGAACTCGACGGCGCAGAAAAAATTTCCGAGCTTGCAAAAAATATTATCGCGACGGTTGAAGCGGAAAGAAAAATTAACGTCGATACTGTCAATCAACTTGTCGAAGAGATTAAAAAATTTTTGTCGACGAAAAAATCTGCGGTGAACGTCATGGAACTCGACAGGCAGCGCACGGGCAAAACGGGCGTGGCCTTCGGGCTGATTCGCTGTCGACGCGGCGGCAAGGACGTAAAAATTATTGACGAGGACATCGACGGCGACGAAATGAAATTCCCGTACTTCTTGGGCGACGCGGGCAACGACGGAAAAACTTTCACGGTGAAAATCGGCAAGGACGTCGGCTACGGCAAATGGGTTTACTTCACGTTCGCCGACGAGCCCGAATTTGAAATTTATTACACGAGCGAGCCGCGCTCCTTGCAAGGGACATTGACGACCGCGCAAGTCAAAATGGTTCACTGCATGTTGGACGACACGAGCGACGACGAAGCTTGCGGCGTTTACGTCAGAAAAATTTCGCCGAATCAAATTGAATTTGCCGTCGGGCGCGAAGAAGATTTTGCCGACGACTTCAAAGGAAAAATTTATCGGCAGACTTTGTAAAAAATTTTTTGCGGAAAAGTTGCGCACGTCTCGAAGGCTGCGCGATTTTTTTTTGCAGGAAAAATGCGGCGCGGCAAGAATAAAATTTAAACTTATCAAAAGCATTTGCGAGGAGATTTTTATATGGGCTCAATTGGTAAAGAGACAAAGAGTTGGATAGTTTCAATCGTGTCGGCAATCATCGTTGCGTTGCTGATTCGGACTTTCATCGTGGAGCTTTACGTTGTGGACGGGCCGAGTATGCAACCGACTTTGCAAGACGGCGAGCGGCTCGTCGTGAACAAATTCATTTATCATTGGCGCGACCCGCTCAAAGGCGAAGTCGTCATCTTCCGTTACCCGCGCGACCACACCCGCGATTTTATCAAGCGCGTGATTGCCGTCGGCGGCGACACGATTGAAATTAAGGACGGCCGCGTTTACGTCAACGACGCGCTTGTCAACGAAGATTACATCGCAGAGAAGACGCGCACGGAATATCCCAAGCAGACGGTGCCGGAAGGAACGCTTTTTGTTTGCGGCGACAATCGCAGAAATTCTTTGGATTCGCGCTTCCCCGACGTGGGCTTCGTGCCGCTTGAGTTGCTCAAGGGAAAAGCCGCGCTGATTTTCTGGCCGTTCGACAACATCGCCGCGTTGCCGTGAGCAGTAATTTTTATGCGGCCGTCACGATAATTTTGTGGGGAGCAATGCCCGCGCTCACCAAAGATTTGCTGAACGCCCTGCCGCCTTTCGAGACGCTCGCGTTAAGCAGTTTGTTTGCATTTTTATTTTTGTTCGCGGTTAATTGGCGGGCGCGTTCCTTAAAAAAATTATCGGCGGAAGAAATTTTCACGGCGGCTCGGCTCGGCTTCCTCGGATTATTTTTATACTCGGCGTTCTTCTATTACGGCTTGG
>CAMJQS010000086.1 GCA_946408105.1 uncultured Selenomonadales bacterium
GCGGCGATTGCCTCACGATAAAAATTCACGCGAGCGGCTTTTTGTATCACATGGCAAGAAATATCGTCGCGCTTGTCGTTCACGTCGGGCGAAAAAAAATAACTCTTGCCGAGTTCCAAAAAATTTTCGACGCCCGCGACAGGAGCCTCGTCCCCGCGACTGCTCCCGCCTGCGGGCTTTGCTTGCAAGAAGTTTTTTATTGACTTTGAACGCGATAAAAAGTACACTGCCGAATAATCGTTCTTTTTTCCAAGGAAAGGAATTCGGTGATTTTTATGGCCATGACGGTAAGGTATAACGTCTCGGCGAATCGCGCCCTGTCTCACACAAACAAAAACGACAAAGCACGTTCAAAAGCTCTGGCAAAAGTTTCAAGCGTCATGAAAATCAATTCGGCTCAAGACGACGCGGCAAATTTTTCTGTCAGTTCGCGCATGAGAGTTAAGCTCCGCGCCCTCGAACAGGACACGCAAAACTTTCAGAACGGCAGTGCAATTTTGCGGACGGCAGAAGGCGGCATTCAAGGGCAAATCGATTTGCTCCGAACGATTCGTGCAAAAGTTATCGACGCCGCCAACGACTCGAACACCGACGAAGACCGCCAAACGATTCAGAAGGAACTTTATCATTTCTACACGCAAATTGAAAATCTCACCTACGACACCGACTACAATTCCAAGAAACCTCTGCTCGCCGACAAAATTATCCGCCTCGACGAAGGCGACCTGGAAGAAATCAGAAACACAAAATTAAATCTCATCCGCAATCCCGAATACAAATACCTCGACAACGTTTACGGCCCGTTCGACACCTTCACCGAATATTCCGCCGCGACAAAAAATTTGGGCGCGACATCGGGGTTACGTTGCCGCCACGAATCCCACCGTGTCGATTGATTTTTCAAGCTTCAGCGACGCAAGCGACCTTAACAACGTCGGAATTAATATCGGCGGAAGAACTTTCGTCTTCACGGACGACACGAGCAATAAATATCGCGGCGCAAGTTTTTTGGTTCCGCTCGAAGCGACCGTCGACGACACAATCGACAATCTGATAAACAGAGCGGGCGGGACAGTTGCCAACCAAATAATTACGATTCAAAGTTCAGTATCAGGCGCGAGCGGCACGGGCGGCACGGACACAGTTTATCCGAAGGTAACCCGACAAGTCACGGGCGCGGGCGTCAGCGGCACGACCGGCGGCGGCGTCACCAATAAGCGAAACGACCCCGACCATCCTGCGGCGTCGAAGGCGACTTTAACCGTGGACTTGTCGGGCGCGGCTGATGATTCGGGTTTTGTCTTCAGCTCCACTCGATTCCGCGTCATCGACCCCGGCACAACCGTTGCAGGAGCCGTCGACAAAACTTTAACGAAAGGTCAAAGTTCGACAGGCTCGGCGGGCTATTTTGATTACACGTTCGACGGCAGCAATTTGACTTTCACGGCAAAATACGTCGGCGCGGGCTACAACGGCTACGGCATTTCCGACGGCTACACCTATCAAGAAGACGATACAACTGCTCAACCGACAACGACAACTTACACGGCGTATACGGCTTTTGGCGGCGCGATAACGACCGTCAGCGCGGGAACACCCGCCACGCCCGCCACTTGGGATTTCGACTTGTCGGGAATGAGCGTCGACGACTTCAGCAATGAATACGCGGGAAAATCTTTGACAATCGGCGGAAATGTTTACAAATTTTACGATTCGTACCTTACGCCGAAACTTAACAGCGAAGTGGAGGACAGCGGCTCCCGCGAAGGTTCGCAAACTCAATTTGACATTTACGATATTCGACAGGCTGTCGACGGCGGAAGAACTTTGGCGCAGGCTGTCGCGGAAAAAATCGGCGGCTCCGTCGACGGCGACAAGATAACTTTTTCGAGCTACTACAACGGAATGCAAATAAATCTTCAGACGGAAACGCTGCGCCACTGCGACATAGACTTTTCCAATCTCGGCGTAAGAATTCCTTCCGACCTTTACGGCAAAGGTTTTCGGGCTTACTGCGCGACCGACAATCGCGAATGGTTCAATTTCGTTTTCACGGACGGCACAGACTCTTACGACTCCGACAAGGAAAACATTAAATCGATTAACATTGACGTTTCCGCCGTCACGGATGCCACGCAGCTCGTCAAAGCGATTTACACTCAAGGCAACGCGCTTTTGACGGGCGACGATCCGAAATTTAATCATCACATGCGCCTGGCCGTTGACCCCGACACTCAAGTCGTTACGCTTTACGACCACCGCCGCTTCGACGTGAGCCGGCCTCCTTACAATTATCAAGAGAAGGGCGCGAAGATTGCCGACGGCATTTCCTTCAAGGACGCTTACGAACGTGACAAGAAAAATTACTCCGTAAAAATTTTAACGATTCAGCACACCGACAGGGCGGACATGAACATCAACATAAAAATTCCGCAAATGACGCTCGACCACATCTTCGACCCGCTGCCCGAAGTCGACAAAACTATTTTCGATTATCCCGTCACGGATAAGGACAGCCGCAACGCTCTGCTCGGCAACCCGAACCCGCCCGGCATTCTCGACATCGGATTAAAATACATGCTCGACGCGGCGACGACCGTCGGAGCACAAAATAAACGCTTGGAATTTACCGCGGAAAATATTTCGACGGAAACAGAAAACTTAACCGCCTCCGAATCCGTGATTCGCGACGCGGACATGGCAAAAGAAATGACAGAGTACACGAAGTTCAACCTTTGACGCAGGCGGCGCAGTCAATGCTCGCGCAAGCCAATCAATCGCAGTCAACGGTTTTGTCGTTGCTTGGATAGGAGATGATTTTTTTGAAACTTTTGCGTTGGGGCATTCGGGCGATAATCGCGGTGGCAGTCGTCCACGTGATTTTTTTTCTGTACATGTTGATTAAAACTTTGACTGCCTGACTGCCTCGGACAAAATTATCGCGGCTCAAGTCGCGACGTTCAAACTCTCGGCGTGCCCGTTCATCGGTATGAAAATTTTTCGGGCGACGTCGAGAATTTTTTTGAGACGCCGTCGGCCTCCGCGCCGAAGACGACCGCTCCGAAATTTTTTTTCGCGGCAAAAGATTTTTTGCACTGCGACGACGGAGCCAAGTTCCAATCGTAAAAATTTTCGCGGAGAGTTTGAGCTTGAAAAATTTCCTGCCGCCCGCCGCGCGAAAAATTATAATTCAATTTCGGCTTGCACTTCGGCGATGGATTTGTCGTCGGGAAAAATTTTTGCGCTGACAATTTCTTCGACGTCGGTCGTCGCCGCGTGATAAACAATTTTTTGGAAGCCGTGCCCGCGATAAATATTTATGCCATCGTCTTCGCGCATGAAGTTGTAATATCCGCCGTGGTAATGAAATTCCACGTCGTCCCAAGTCGCCAGCATTTTTTTAAAAGATTTGAGCGACATTGTTTGAACGGTGACAGGCATGACGACTTCAAGCAACCGAAACTGCTTAATACAATTTGTACGCGCCTCGTCGGAATAAAAGCGCAGCTCGTCATCGTTTTTCGCGAACCAACGTGTTTGCGGATATTTGGCAAGGACTTCGGAGGCGGGCGTGCTGTTCTCGGTTATGTCAAACCATTGGAAGTCGTCCCAGAACGGCCCGAACTCAAACGGCTCTTGCATTGCCTCGGCGGAAAATTCATCCTTGGGCGTGTAAGTCCCGATATGCTCTAATTTGTAATCAAAAAACATAAACGTCCCGCAACGCGCGCACCGCCAAGCGTAAAAAAATTTTTCTTCGTTCTCCCATTCCAACCAGCCGACATCTGTATTTTCTTTCTCAAGCTCGCGCCAGTCGTCAATCATGCAGAAAACGTGTTCGACGGGATATTTACCTTCGGGCTTGCCGTGATAACGAATTTGGAATCCGCAAAAACCACAACCCCAGACAGCCATAACAATTCCTCCTATTCCAAAACACGAATTTCCATGCCGGATTCGCCGCGAAACCAGAACTCAACAGGGAAATGAACATAATTTTTGCGTTTTGCTTCTTGATAGCCCGCATTAATCAATTGGAAGCCGATTTCAAAACTTCATGCAAAGATATAAGAACAATTTTGTTGGGAAGTTGTTCGTCTTCAGAACGTCGCGCAAGCTCATCCGAAATTTGTTTTGAGGCATGTCTTATTTGTTTTGCAATCTGACCTGGGTTTAGAGAGACAACCCCTTTAACTTCAGTTTCAGTGACTTTAACATTGTGGCTGTCGAAATAACAGCCGTCTTTTTTTCTTCGGGCTTTTCCGCTTGCGCCGCCGTACCCACCCTTCAATATCGTTGTTCTGCCGCTCGGTTTTCTTCTGCCGATTAATTTTCTTTTCTCGCGTTCATGCCACATCTCGCTGTAACTTTGAATGTGGATGATTCGGATATTCGGATGTCTTTTCGGGAGCCAAGCGGGAACTTTTCCGCAGACGACGATGGCGGTCGGATGAATTTTTTTGACCATGGCATTTATCCCGCCGACGAAAAGCCTGTGCGCTTCGCGGTCGCGGCCGAGGCAGTTTGTCGTGACGGCAACGGTGGAATTTTGCGGCAAGCCGTCGAAGCACCACTCCCACGAAGATTCGCCCGCAAAGCCCGCCGCAAGTAATTCAATTAGGAGTTAGGAATTAGGAATTGAGACGCCGAAATAATTCCCTTCGATTGTCGCAAAAACTCCACGTAATCTTGAAAGCAAGTGTACAGCCGATGAAAATTTCTTTCCGCCGTGAAGCAATGATACCGGTAACGACCTTTTTCCGCAGTGGACTTCAAGTAATTGAACGGATACACAGGCTCTTCGGGCAGATAATTCACTTGCGCCGGATGTGGGAATTTGTATTTGCCCGCCGTCGGATAATCACCTCCGGGCTCGCCGTGATAATAAAATTTTTCGTGCAAAAAAATTCCCGCCGCAAAGTTAGGCGGGAAATCATTCGTAAGACCAAAATTTTCGGCGTCAGGAGAATCCAAGAAAACGAGAAAACCCGCCAGAGAAAACAGCCAAAGTTTTTCAACAATCAAATTGCAATCGTCGAACTGAAAGATAATGGACTTGGGATAAGTGATTTTGTAGTTGGAAAACTCGAAAGTATCAATGACGATGAGCACATCTCGGACGACGCGATTTATATTTTTCGTAAATTTTTTATGCTTTGAATCTCGCAGGATTTTTTCCACAGTCGGAAT
>CAMJQS010000087.1 GCA_946408105.1 uncultured Selenomonadales bacterium
TGTCGTCAACAATTTTCACGGACAAAATCAAATCGTTGTATTCGGTCGTCCAATCTTCTTCGACGGCCTCTTTCATGTCGGGGAAAATTTTTCTGCCGGCTTCGTCGCCGCGAAGTTCAACTTTTGCCTCGACGAGAGCCGCCGCGACTTTCGGCAAAAATTCTTCGGCAATGTCTTTGTGGATAAGGAGCGTTTCCATTGCGTTGCACACCGACGGCCGCGAAGTTTTTGCGTTCATACAAATTTTAATCGCCATGTCAAGGTCGGCTGTCTTGTCAACGAACGTGTGACAAACGCCGGTGCCGGTCTCGATGACGGGAACGGTGCTGTGCTCCACAACGCGCGCGATTAATCCTGCGCCGCCGCGAGGGATAATCACGTCGATTAACTTGCGCAAGCGACACATGACGACGACGGCATCACGATCCATTATGCCGATAAATTCTATCGCCGCGGAAGGAATGCCGTTGGCAGTCGCCGACTCTTTGAGGATGTCGGAAATTTTTTTGTTCGTGCGAATCGCCTCGGAGCCGCCGCGCAAAATGCACGCGTTGCCCGATTTAATGCAAAGCGCGATTGCGTCGGCCGTGACGTTCGGGCGCGCCTCGTAGACAATGCCGACGACGCCCAAAGGAACGCGCACGCGACGAATCTTTAAACCGTTCGGGCGCGTAACTTCAAAATCAATTTTTCCGAGCGGGTCTTCGAGCTTTACGACTTGCCGAATGCCTTCCGCCATGTCTTTAATTCTTTTCGGCGTCAAAATCAATCGGTCAATCATGTTGAGGCGCGTGGCTTTTTCTTTTGCCGCGGCAACTTCTTTTGCGTTCGCCTCCAAAATTTCTTCTTGTCGTGCTTCCAAATCCCACGCCATTGCCAAAAGCGCAGTGTTGCGAATTTCTTCGGGGATGCCCGCCAATATTCTTGAGGCTTCTTTTGCTCGTCGCGCCTGTTTTGTTACGTGGTCTTTCATAAACATAACGATCCTTCCTTTGTCAAATTTTGATAATCAGATTGTTCAGCTTCAAAGCGTTGACGTAATCGAATTCCGTGGAAATTTTTTTGCAAAGTCTTATGCCGATATGTTTTGTCGGGTCTTCGGGGTTGTGAATCTTCGCCCAGTTTTTCGGGTCGAAGGATCTGCAATCGTCGCGCAGTCGAATGATAACCTGCTCGCCCTTGACGATAACTCGCACGTCGACGAAATGTTTTTTGCCGTCGTCGAAGCCGTAATCGACGATGTTGCCCGCCATCTCCTCTATGCAAATGCCCGCGAACATGCTGCGCCGTCCGTCGATGCCGCAAGCCTCGCAAAAATTTTGTGCGTGCTCCGAAAGCCCCAAAACTTCTTTTTTGTTCGTGACGGTTATGTTCAGCTGTTTGTCTTTGGCAACGTCGAAGTCTTCGGGCAACAGCAGATAATCTTCAAGCCGAAAAGTTATTCGTCCGCAGTGTCGACACGTTATGAAAAATATTACGAGCAGGAACGCGGCATAACTCAACGGGAAGGACAGCCACAGCCCGTTTATTCCGAAATGCGCCGTCAAGAGCAAAGCAATCGGCACGATGAATCCGAGGTTGCCCGCCACCGTCAAGTTGCTCACAAGTTTGAATCGTCCGCAAGCTTGATAATAATACGTAAAAATTATTCCGACCGCGCACAGCGGCAAAAACGCTATCGCCAGCCGAAGTCCCTCAAGCGTCATCGAATAAGCCGTCGGGTCTGCTTCGAGCGTGTAAAGGTCTGCGATTATCGGTGCGCCCAAAAATACAGCTGCCGTCATTGTCAAAGAAATTATCAGCGAATATTTCAGCGCGAGTTTCATCAAACGCAGGATTGAATGTTTGTCTTGTTCGCCGATTAAAATTCCGCCAATCATTTGCGTCGACGAGCCGAGAGCTTTTGGAATTATTTCAAGCAGTCCGGAAAAATTTTCAATCGCGGCATATGCTGCAACGCCGATACCGCCCGCCAATGCAACCGACATCCTCGTAAAAAACGCAAGACGCAAAACCGCCGTGCCTCGTCCCAAAATCACGGGCAGTCCGATTAAAATCATTCGGCGAAAATATTTCAAGCTCACGGCTTCGGGCAAGAATTTAAAATTTGAGTTCGCCTTGAGGAAGTGCAAGAACAGAACGCCCGCCGCAATCCAGTAACTTATCGTCGTGGCAATGCCCATGCCCCAAAGTCCGCCGTCGATTACAAAAACATTTATCAAGTCGCCCGCAATGTCACAAACAGCCAACACTACTGCTGAAATTACCGCTTGCTGTCTGTCGTTGTCGAGTTGCATTATCGGCGTAAAAATCGTAACTGCTGTGATTGCCGGCAAGCCGAACGAATAAGCTTGCAGAAAATCAATCGTCAAGGGGCGAATCACTCCAAGTTCTTCTTTTGCGTCGAGAATATCTGCAATTTGAGTTGTAAATAAAAGCGTTGCGCACATCATTAATAATGCCGCAATCAACGTCGCAGTCACTGCCAACGAAAAAATTCTGTTCGCCTCGCGCAAGTCTCCTCTGCCCAAAAATTTACTGCAAAGAACTTGCATTCCGACCACGATGACGCTCGGAAAAATCGTCACGAATTTTTGATAGGGCATTGTCAAACCGAACGCCGCGATTGCTTCTGTGCCAAGAAAATTTCCCGTGATTATTCCGTCGATTACATAACCGATTGTCGAGACGAACATAGACAGCAGGAAAATTATCAGCGTATCTTTGAACAGCCGCGCGATTAGTTTATCCTGCGCCCCGTCCATTTCAGAAGTTCCCGACGCTCGTCAACCTGTCAATCATTTCAACTTTATCTTTGTTCATGAAGTGCAAATCGCTGACCAAAATTTTTCGGACGTAATGCTTAACGGTCTGGCCGTCCTCGAAGGTAAAGTAGCTGCTTGCCGCGTGAATGACAAGAGGCTCGCCGTTGTCGTCGGTGCCCAGGTACATCATAACATGTCCCGGCGCGAACAGCAAAGAGCCGGCCTTGGTCTTCTTCAAAATTTCCAGGCGTTGGTCGCGCGTCATGTTCTTTAGGGAAATTGAACGCGCCATGGATTTTTCCTGCTTGCCGGTGTCGCGCGGAAGTTCAATTCCCACGGAGCGATAAACATCTTGCACGAAGGCGGAGCAGTCGACGTTATTTTCCATGCCGCCCCAGCCGTAGCCTTCGCCCAAAAATCTGAACGCTTGCCGAACCAAATTATTTTCGGAGCAAGCAAGCACGCCTTTGACGACGAATTTGTCGTTGGGAATGTTCAAACCCTGCTCGATTAAAATTCCGTTGGCGTCGGCGGAGGGAATGTTGACAGCCCAGCTGCCGTCCTTTTGCAGGTCGGGCGCGCGGAGCAAAACTCTTCCGCCCATTTGATAAAAAGCTTTGCCTTGAGGAATCGTCTTGCGGCTCGCGATAACCGTCAGATAACTTTGCGGCGCGGCGTATTTCATCCACGTTGCTTTGTCGGTGAAGGCAAGCGCGGAAGGCTTAACCCAGCCGGCGTAAGTTCTCGACTCGACGAAAACAAATTCTTTGTCTTGGCTGTCAATCAAAACGATAACGGGCTCGCCGGGGTCAATGGCCGTCGCCTGCAGTTGGTCGTAGTGAGTGTCGGTGTCGCTCGTGAACCAGCCGCTTCCTTCGGGCAAAAGTCTGAGATTCGTTCTGTCAGTCGTCAAAGCGTAGCGCACTACACAAACTGCGGGCAAAACTTCCAGCCCGCAATTTTTTTTCGCCTGCGTGTAGCTGAACTCCGTCAAAGCTGTGCCGCCTTTAAAAAGTTTTGGAGTTTCTGCCGCGTCGAATTTCCCAAGCTTCATCGTCGCGGTAATTTTATTTGTCATCCATTGCGTATAAACTTTTTCGGGATAGTTCACGAGGTCGACGATTGTGTTTGCGCTTTTCTGCCGAATCTGCAAGTTGAGCATGTCCAAATCCGCCGTCGGCACGAAGACCGCTTCGCCCGGTTTATTTTTTCCCGTCCAATAATCTGCCGTCGCTCTGTTGTCTTGAATGGCAATGCCGGCCGCTTCTGCGCACGTCGAGAAGAGCATAAGAATCACTCCAAACAAGACTAAAAATTTTTTCTTCATGCAAACTCCTCCTCCAAATTTTCCGCGAAGAAAATCGTATCCGCGACCCCGCCGCTTAAAATTGTCGCGACGAGTGCGATTGTCGGAAAGAGTTCCAAAACTTTTCCGAAGGCAAGCAGCCCGCCCGCGATTAGTGCAAAAAATTTTTCAGTCATGACGATTCCCTCCTCGGAAAAATTGTGCCGACCTTCTCGCCGTTCAACGCCCGCCGCAAATTTCCGTTCGTCGAGCCGTTGACGATTAACATTGTCACGCCGTGAGCCGTCGCAAGTTTTGCCGCCTGAATTTTCGTGAACATGCCGCCGATGCCGAGCTTCGTGCCCGCGCCGCCCGCGATTCGTTCAATCTCCGAATTAATTTCCGTCACCTCGTCGATAAGCCGCGCGTCCTTGTCGACTTTCGGGTTGCCGTCATAAAGTCCGTCAATGTCGCTTAGGATAATCAAAACTTCGGCGTCAATCATCGCGGCGACAATCGCGGACAAGTTGTCGTTGTCGCCGATTCGGATTTCGTCGACGCCCACGGCGTCATTTTCGTTGACGACTGGAATTGCGCCCATATCGAGGATTGCCCGGAAAGAGTTTCCGGAATTTTCGCGGGCGTGAGCGTCGGCCGCGTTCTCTTTCGTCAAAAGAATTTGTCCGATTGTCTGGCCGTATTCCGCGAAAAATTTTTCGTAGATGTGCATGAGGACGCCTTGCCCGACCGCCGCCAACGCTTGATTTTCGGGGATTGTTTGCGGCTTAACTTTTATTCCGAGTTTGTTCATGCCCGCCGCGATTGCCCCGGAACTTACGAAAATTATTTCCTTGCCCGCGTTGTGCAGGTCAGCTATCTCGCGAACCAAATGTTCGATTCTGTATAAATTCAGCTTGCCCGTATCGGCGTGCGCCAGCGTGCTCGTCCCGACTTTGATGACGATTCGCCGCGCCGACTTCAAATTTTCTCTTGCCGTGCCCAAGGTAATCACTTCCTTTTTGGTTTTCATTATAAATTCATTTTGTGATTTGTGCAAGACGCTTTAATTATTTTTAATCGACCGCCGCCCGAAATTTTTTTC
>CAMJQS010000088.1 GCA_946408105.1 uncultured Selenomonadales bacterium
GCCGTGTCGAATAAAATTGTTTGCTCCTTCGTGCGAATCAAAATCGCGTCGCCGTGTCCGATATTGAGCATGGAAATTTTTAAGTCGTCGTCTTTTGTTTGATTGCCGGCCGCCTGCGTGTTGCATCCGCTCAAAACGAACGTCGCCAGCAAAAACATCATCAGAAAAATTTTTTTCATCGAATCATCCTTCCGTTACTTCGCTTTGTCTTTTTTCTTTTTGGTCATCCACTTATCGACCCAGTCTTCGTTGTCTTCGGCTTTGACGGAGAAATTTTTTCCGTCGCTCGTCACGGTGATTGTTCCGTTCCAGCGCGTGCACAAAATATTTTTCTCGTCGATGCCCTGCGCCAAATAATTTTCCAGCGGCTCAAGGTGCGGGTGCCCGTAAGTGTTGCGGCGTTCTTCTTCGGGGCCGCAAGAAATTAAAACGTAACTCGGATTGACGGCCGCCAAAAATTTTTTCGTCGAGGCGGTGTAGCTGCCGTGGTGGCCGCTCTTGAGCACGTCGCATTTTAAATCTTTAGCCTTATTGTTCGATAAGATTTTGTTTTCGGCTTCCTTCTCGGCGTCGCCCGTGAACATCATGGAAAATTTTTTGTAAGTGAGCTTGCCGACGACGGATTCATTGTTCGGGTCGGATTTTTGTCCGCCGTCGTTCACAGCCTTAACAAGTTCGCTCGTCGGATAAAGCACGTTGAACTTGACGCCGTTTCCCAAGTCGAGAGTGTCGCCCGCCTTCAAGCTGTGATGAGAAATTTTTTTCGCGTCGGCGGCCTTCATGTAACTTTTGTACAGCGGCGAAGTCGAAGCGATTCCGTTGTCGTAAAGTTCGGCGACAGAAATTTTTTCCAGGTAAGGATTCGCGCTCAGCTCCTTCTTGCTCGGATTGATTAAAGCTTTCGCGCTGCCGATGTGGTCGGCGTGCGGGTGAGTGAGGATTAACTTATCAATCTTCGTGACGGAAAATTTTTCAAGCTCTTTAACGAGGAGGTCGCGCTCGTCGGTGTCGCTCGTGTCGATTAAAACATTTTGCTTGCCGGTCTGAATTAAAATCGCGTCGCCCTGCCCGACGTCCAGCATGGAAATTTTCAAGTCGCCTTTAACGTCTGACGCGGCTTCGGCTTGCGTGTCTTCTTTGGCCGCTTGAGTTTCTTCCTTTGGCTCGTCTTTTGCTTGGCCGCCGCAGCCCGAAAAAATCATCGTCGCAAGCAAAAGAATCGCCGTAAAAAATTTTTTCATTGAATCATCCTTTCTTGTCGTTGTTGTAGATAATGTACAGTCGAATGATTTTCGTCACCGACCAGAACGCGAACGACGCGATATAAATTTTGTCGAGCAGCGAGAGGTTGTCGTAATCGAAGTGAACGAACAGGAACACTGCCGCCAATATAATCAGTGCGTCGAATTTGTCAAACGCTTTTTTTAAAAGTTCCAGCAAAATTTTCCGCCTCCTTTTTGCCGGCGATTATATCATGTTCCTTTCATGCTTGACAAAGACTTTTGAAAAAATATTTCTCAAAAAATTTTTCAAGACGCTCGGAATTGCTTTGAAGGCTCGAAACTTTTATAATCTGTCGCGTGAACTTTTTCGGCAAAAAATTTTTGGAGGATTAAACATGGCAAAGCAACTCAGGATAGAAAAATTGCAAGAACTAATCAAGCAGGAAATGAGCAAAATGCTTTTGACAGATTTAAAAGACCCGCGAATCGGATTCGTGACGGTGACGGACGTGGAGATGACCGGCGACTTGCGCGAGGCGAAAATTTATGTGAGCGTGATGGGCGGCGCGGAGCAAGTCAAAAGTTCGCTCGAAGGATTGAACAGCGCGTTGGGTTTCGTCCGCAGAGAAATCGGGCAACGCGTTCGCTTGAGGTTCACGCCCGAAATTTCTTTCGCGCTCGACACGTCACTCGATTACGGCGACCACATTCAAAAACTTTTGCTGCAAGTGGAAGGAGATTTTAAAAATGATGATAACGCTCAAAGAGGCGGCGACGAGAATCAAAGCCGCGAATAAAATTTTAATCACGGCGCACGTTCAGCCCGACGGCGATGCAATCGGTTCGACGCTCGCGCTAATGCAAATGCTTTGCGCCCTCGGAAAAGACGCGCAGATTTTTATCGACGACAGCGTAAGAAAAAATTTGCACGCCCTGCCGCACTTTGAAAAAATTCGTCGACCGAAGGACGGAGAAAAATTCGACGCGGATTTAATCGTCGTCCTCGACACGTCTATTGACCGAATCGGCAACGCAAAAAATTTGAGTGACGCGCCGATTGTGAATATCGACCACCACGTCACGAACAAGGGCGAAGGCTGCGACCTTTACGTTGAGACGAAAGCCGCCGCGACCTGCGAAATTATTTTCAAACTCGCGGGCGAACTCGAAGCGACAATCACGCCCGAAATCGCCACGTGCCTTTACACGGGCTTGGCCACCGACACCGGCTTTTTCCAATTTTCAAACACGCGCGCCGAAACTTTAGCCGTTGCCTCCGAATTGATTCGTTGCGGAGTGAGTCCGCATTTTATTTCCGAACAGCTGGAGAAAAAATCTTTGGCGGAAGTGCGCGGGCTAAGCGCGGCGTTGAACTCGTTGAAAATGTTTTACGGCGACAAAGTTGCGGGCATGATTCTCGACCACGCGACCGCGAAAACTTTTGACTCGACGGAAGGTTTCATCGACGAAATTCGCGTGATTGAAACTGTCGACGTGGCGTTCCTCATCACGGAGAAGGCTCCGAACGTTTGCCGCGTGAGCATGAGGTCAAAGGGCGTGAACGTCGCGCAAATCGCTGACAAACTCGGCGGCGGCGGACACGTTCGGGCGGCGGGCTGCACGTTGAAGACGACACTTGCAGAGGCGGAAAAAATTTTGGTTGCGGCCATCGGCGAAGCGATATGAACGACGGCTTTATAAATTTGAACAAGCCCGCGGGCATGACAAGCCACGACGCAGTTAATCATTTGCGAAAAATTTTTTCCACGCGCAAAGTCGGACACGCCGGCACGCTCGACCCTCAAGCTTGCGGCGTCTTGCCCGTTGCGATTAATCGCGCGACAAAATTTATCGAATACCTTGCCGACTGCGACAAAACTTATCGCGCGGAAATTTTATTCGGCACAGCGACTGACAGCGGCGACCTCGAAGGAAAAATTATTTCATGCGCAGAAAATTTTTCCATGCCGACGCCCGACGAACTCGACGCGGCGTTAAAAAATTTTGTCGGAGAAATTGAGCAGACGCCGCCGAAATTTTCCGCGATAAAAATTCACGGCCGCAAAGCTTACGACCTCGCCCGAAAAAATTTTGATTTTGAAATGCCGAGCCGCCGTGTAAAAATTTTTCGGCTGGAGCTTGTCGCTTTAGAAAAAAATTCCGCGACGATTGAAATTGATTGCGGTAAAGGAACTTACGTGAGAAGTTTGGCGATTGACATCGGCGCACGATTGAACTTGCCCGCGACGCTGAAAAATTTGCTTCGGCTGCGCGTCGGCGGTTTCGATTTAAAAAATTCGTTGACGTTCGACGAGACAAAAAAATTCGGCGCGGATTGTCTCCTGCCGATTGAAACTTGCTTGGAACATTTGCCGCCGTTTGAACTCGACGAGCGCAGGGTCAAAGCTTTTCTGAACGGACTGCCGACGACACTGCACGCGCCCGACGAAAAATTTTTGAGAATTTTTTCGGGCGGAAAATTTTTGGGCGTCGGGAGGATTGAGCGCGGCGAGCTTCGGTCGTCGAAAATAATTTAATCGGAAAAAATTTTTGAGCCGCCCGGGTTGAGCGGCTCTTTTGTTTTGCGCTTGAAAAATTTATTCGATGACTTCGGTTGTGGCTTCGTAAACGTTGGCGACGTTGGCGATGTTGACTTGATAACGTTGGCCGTCCTTTTCCGCCGTGATGGACGGTACGCCGTCGACAATCGTCACGCCGCTGACGATGCCCGTCATGGATTCTTGGTGACTAATCGGGTTGCCTTCTTCGTCGGCCTCGTTAATCGTTTCGACCCAATCGATGTTCATTCCAATCATGCCGCTGAGCTGCCCGACGAGAACGGACGTATCGATATTGTTGACGACTTTGCCGAGGTCTTCAAGGTTGCTTGCGACGTTTGTCATTTGCTCCAGCGCGCTGAACTGCGCGAGCTCGGCGATGTAGCTGCTGTTGTCTTGCGGGTTGAGCGGGTCTTGATTTTGAAGTTGAGTGACGAGCAGCTGAAGGAACGTTTCTTTGCCGAGGTCGTCATTTTTCGTGACCTCTTTTTTTTGCGTGGCCTCGTAAGCGGCGGCATTGTAAGTCACGCCGTCGACGGTGATGGTGTTGAGTGCGTTTGCCATGGTATCTCCTCCAATTTTTTAAACGGAATAATCAACGCCGTCCGTGGCGGAACTTTCATTGACGGGCGCGGCCAAGTCTGCGTCGCGTTCGAGGGCGTCGAAATTGATTCGGCGATTGCCCTGACCTTGCCGACGATTTTGTTGCCAAGCCTGTCCTCCTTGACCGTTCATCAAGCCGCCGTCACTCAAGCCCGCGTAGACTTGAACGTTTTCAACTTTAAGTCCGGCGTTGTTGAGTTCTTGACGGAGCTGAACGAGCGAATTTTCTATAATCGTGCGAACCTGCGCGTTGTCGCTGTGGAAGCTGGCATTAACCGCGCCGTTCTGGCTGACGGAAATCCTAAGCGTCAACTCTCCCAGGTGTTCGGGGTTGAGCTTGATAACCATTTGAGTATTTTCCGCCGTGCGAATCAGTCGCGCTTGACGAATTATTTGCGCGGGAACGTCATAATCATTTTGCGGCGCGGGCTGTGGCGCGTCGGGTGCTTGCGTCGGTTGAGTTTGAACTTGCGGCGCGTCGTTCGTCGTCAAAGGAACGCTGAAAACTTCTGCGCCCGAAGAAACTTGTTGCGGCTGCGGCGCGTCGACCGTCTGTTGGAAAATTTGTCCTTGGAAATTTTGTTGCGCGTCGCGTTGCCCGGCTTCTTGCTCGAACTGTTGCGGCGTCGACTGCGGAGGCGTGACGGGCGCGGCTGTCGGGGCGTCTTCCACTTGCACGTTCGCGGCCGGCACCTGCGAGAAATTTTGCGGCGCGGGGCGTTCGTCGGCTC
>CAMJQS010000089.1 GCA_946408105.1 uncultured Selenomonadales bacterium
CTTTGCGCGGAAAGTTCAATCGTCCGCCGAACAGTTTCAAAATCGCCGCCGAGCAAAGAATAAATTTTTTGGGTAAAACCTTTTAAGTCAATGTTCATTGCGTCAATCAGCGGCAAAATTTTTTTCAGCGCGGCGGGCGCGACAGTTCCGTTGGTGACGAGAACAGATTTTAATCCGCGCGCCTTCAAAAGTTCTGACGTGTCGCGAACAAATTCATAACTGATAAACGGCTCGTTGTAAGTGAAGGCGACGCCGATATTTTTTTGCTCCGCGAGTTCGGCGGCCAGCGCGACGAGTTGGGCGGGCGAAATTTTTTTCGTCGGGAAAGTCGAATCCGCCATGGAAATTTCAAAGTTTTGGCAGAAAGGACAATTCAAATTGCAACCGTAGCTGCCGACGGACAAAATCCGACTGCCGGGAAAAAATTTATACAGCGGCTTTTTTTCAATCGGGTCGAGCGCAAGAGAAGTTACCGCCCCATAATTTAGCGCGGTGATTTTTTCTCCGTCGTTGATTCGCGCCCGACAAAAGCCGACCTCGCCGACCGCAAGCCGACAATGCTTTGGACAAATCTCACAAATTTTTTTCTCCATGACAAAACCTCCGAGCCTGGAAAATTGCCGGACGTGTCTTTTTAAAAATTGTAAAGTTTCGGGTTCACCAACTTTTCGTTGATTGCTTCTGTTCCGGGCGCAACCATTTTCAAAATGCGTTTCAGCCGCAAATTTCTTTTTTGCGCCTCCAACCAAGTTTCAACATCAACTTTCGGCTCTTCTTCTCCGTTTTCGCAAGAAGCTATAAATTCTTCGCACGCCGGACGAATTATTTTAGCAAATCTTTCGTGGCCGCCGGGGTTCGCTTTAGGTTCGTCGAAATCAAAATCAAAATTTTTCGCGAGCAACACTTCGGGCGTCGTGTAGTTGAGATAGGTAAGATACGTAGAGAATTTGGTGTTCGCTAAGTCGGCCTCGTCTTTGATTAACAAAACGGGCGTGCCGAGAGCCAAACAAGGCAACGCCGCATGAAGTCGACTTGTCACGACGAGCGACGCGCCCTGATAAAATTTCAAAAGCTCTTCAACCAGCGCATGACGGAAATTCCAGTTGCCTTGATAACGGCTGCCGCGATAAGTTCTGTCGACCACGGCGGGATAGTGCGAGGTGGGAATTTCTTCTTCCTTTGCATTTTTCTTTGCGGCGTCGACGATTGACAGCGGCAACAAAGGTCTGGTGTTGTCGTGCGAGACAATGACGACATCTTTCAGCGTGCGTCTTTTGATAAAGTCGGCAACTTCCCTGGTCACGTCCGTCAAAATAATTTTTCCGTGATTGTCGACGTCTGCGAACGGCTCAATCGTCAAAGCGAAACTGCCCGACAAGTAGCTATTTTTTACTTTTGCATTTTTAAGTTCTCTCAACGTGCCCTTGTCGCGGCAACCGACTCGCGGAAATTTTTTCAGCCACGTTGCGCCGTAATCCGTCAAAGTAAGAATTTTTTTGCCTTCGACCGTCGCAATGTGAAGCGATATTGGCAAAAGTTTAAGGAAAGGCGACGGCGGCCAATTCAGCGGCTTATGCATATACCAGCCGCCGAGAAACGCCGCGACCTTCTCGCCCGTTTCGGTGTAAAAGCTGTCGATGTGTTCGCGGTCGATAAGATAGTCCACGTGCGGCAAAAATTTTTCCGTGGCGTAGGCTTGAATGTCGTCGCCGAGGTTGTGCGTGTCAAAATGATAAATCAAACCATATTTCACAAAAATTTTCCTCCCGATAATTTTTTCGCAACGCAATGATAATGGTTGCTCCTGTTTAAGTCAATAAAGTTTAGCTGATTACTGCCGCGGGTGAAGATGTTCCGTGCTGTTCATGAGTTCGACAGTCAAATCGCCGTCGTCGACGCGCAAAACGTTTAACGCCATGTTGAATTGAGCAATCGCCCACATTTTATGAATCGGCATATCCAGAGCCGCGCCGAGTATCAGACGAATTGCCGAGCCGTGAGAGACGACGACAATATTTTGGTCGTCGTGGTTAGAAATAATTTCTCGAATGGCAATCATCACGCGGGCTTGAGCCTCCAAAAAAGTTTCTCCGTGCGGCGGATGACATCTTTCCGGGTCGGTGAAAAATTTTCCGAAGGCCTTGGGCGATTCGGCGGCAAGTTCGCTGATGAAACGTCCTTCCCAGTCGCCGAAATTTGTCTCGCGCAGTTCAGGCATCGCGCGGACGGTCAAATCAAATTTTTCCGCCAAAATGTTCGCCGTCGCCAGCGCGCGCGTCAAATCGCTCGAATAAATCGCGTCGACGTGATGAAAAGGCGCGTGTTCGGCCAACATCAACGCTTGATGAAGACCTTCGGGCGAAAGGTTAATGTCGGAGTTGCCCTGCAATCGATTTTGTCTGTTCCATTCTGTTTCGCCGTGACGGATTAAAAAAATTCTTAACATACTGCTCAGCTCCCACGGTTTTGGCGTTAAGATAGCAAAAATTTTTTTGAAATGCAACCCGAAACGCATAGTGAAAATAAATTCCGCGTGTGTTATTATGGGCGCGAAATTTTTTTTGCGGGAGGGATTCAAATGGAAAATTTTCAGCTCACGGCGGACGAGAAAAATATTTTGGAAAGCGTTTACGGTCGAAAATTTTTGGGCGGCGGTTACAACCCGCACAACTTTGAAGCCGTTAAAGAATTGAGCGCGCGAGAGAAAAAATTTTTCGGCGGGAAAGTTTTTGCGTCGTCGAATTTTTTTGTTCAAACGCTCTACAAAGTCCGCGGCACGGTCAGCCCGCTAAAATTTACGATTGCGGTCAATAAAATTCTCGGCGAGAACGAAAATCTTCGCGCGAACTTTTGCAACGTCGGAACGCGCACGGTTAAAATCATTCGCTCGGCGAAAGACAGCAAGCCCGAAATTATTTTCCGCAATCTCATGCACGTCGAAGCCGATGAACTCGACGACGAGCTGAGAAAAATTTTGGAAGCGGACATGCGCCGCGCTTGCGACTTTCGACACGACCCGCTGATTCGTTTTGCGGTTTACAAGACGAGCGACGACGAATTCGCCGCGATTGTCACGCTTGCTCAAGTTATCGCGGAAAGTTTCGACGCGGAAAATTTTTTCGCAAAAGTTTTGGGCGTGCCCGTCGAGGAGAAGCCGCAAAAAATTTCCGACGACCTGCCGCCGAAGAATCAAGACGCAATCCGCGACTACTGGGAAAAAGTTTTGGAGAAAGCTCCGCCGCCCGACGCTCTGCCTTATGAGCGGGAAGGTTTCGGCTTGTATCGTCAAAAAGTTTTCCGCACGAAAATTCCCGCCGACATTCTCTCCGACCTGCGCGTTCGTGCTCAATCAAACCGCGTCATGCTCACGGCGATTCTTCAAAGCGCGTGGGGTTTCATGTTGCAGCTTACGAACAAGCGGCGCGATTGTCTCTTCTGCCAAATTCTTTCGGCTGACGATTCGTCGTTCAATATGATTCCCGTTCGCCTGGTGAGCGACAACGATTTAACCGTCGAGAAAATTGTTCGCGGGCAATTTCGTCAGCTTGTAATTTCTCAACCCTACAGCTGCGTCGATTGGACGACTTTGGAAAGTTTGGGCGCGCGCCGAAAAAAATTGTTCGACCATTTTTTGAGCTTCAGAGAATTTCAATCGAGCGAACTGAATTTCGTCGACACGCCCGCCGAAACGAACGGAAAAATTATTTCGCGCAACTCTTGGGACGCGCAAGGCATGAAGCTCGGCGTTTACTTCCGCTACTCCGAAAAAAATTTGTCGATAACTTTTCTTTACGACGAAAACAAATTTCAAAATTTCGGCGTCGAAAAACTTTGCGCACTTTATGAACTTATCCTCAAGCAAATACTCGTTGATTGGAACGCAAAATTTTTTGACTTCCGCGAACGCCTTGCCGAACGTGTTAAACTTCATGAAGAGCCTTTCGAGCGCAAAGACGACCGCAAAAAAATTCGCGACTTCCTCTCGCAACTGCCGGTTTTGCAGGGACGCTACGAAGGAACAATCGCGCTGTTCGAGAATCAAGCAAAAATCATCACGCGCTACGAAGGCGATAGGATTTCGGGCGAACTGCTCAAAAAATATTTTGTCTTCGTCGTCGACGGAAAACTCGTGCGCAACGTGGACGCGGGCGACGGCTGGTACAATCCGATTGACATCGTTAAGAAAAATTCTTTTGTCAACCCGACGAATCTTTTGGACAAACAGCGGCTCACACTTTCCGCAGAAGTTTTGACGGAGCAGGCGGAACTTTTCCTTTTGCCGCATGACGTGCTAATTGAGGCGAGCCGCGACAATACGGAAGTTGCGCTGTCTTTGATGAATTACGCGCTGGAACAAATGGAACGCTGGCAAGTTCTTTGGCTCCAGTCTTAATGCAGATTTTCATTCCTAATTTATAAAAGGGAGATTTTTAATGATAAGCGTGACGAAGTTGCTTTTTGCCGATGAATATTTCGGCGACACTTTGCGCTACACGAAGAACGCGCACCGCATGACAAACGGCGCGGCGGAAGGCCTCGGCCCCGTCGTCGTGTGGAACTCAACGCGCACCTGCAATTTGAAATGCCGCCACTGCTACATGGATTCGGACGCGCAAAAATATTCGGGCGAGCTGACGACGGTCGAGGCAAAAAAATTTATCGACGACCTTGCAGAATTTAAAGTGCCCGTGCTTTTGTTTTCGGGCGGCGAACCTCTCCTGCGCGAAGATTTTTTCGAGCTTGCCGCTTATGCCGCTGAAAAAAAAGTTCGCCCGACTCTTTCGACGAACGGAACTTTAATCACCCGCGAAGTTGCGCAAGAAATTAAAAATATCGGCGTGGGCTACGTCGGCATTTCTCTTGACGGCTTGGCGGACGTCAACGATAAATTTCGCGGCGTCAAAGGCGCGTTCAATCTTGCCATGCGCGGAATAGAAAATTGCGTGGCAGTCGGTCAACGAGTCGGCTTGCGCTTCACGATTAATCATCACAACTTCGAGGAGCTGGACAAAATTTTTGACTTCATCGAGGCGGAAAAAATTAATCGCGTTTGCTTTTATCATC
>CAMJQS010000090.1 GCA_946408105.1 uncultured Selenomonadales bacterium
CGGACGAGGCAGTCACCGCGCTTTCCGAAAAAGGTTTCGACGCGAACTTCGGCGCACGCCCGCTCAGAAGATTGTTGACGCACACGGTCGAAACGGAGCTTAGCAAAAAAATTATTTCGGGCGAAGTTAAAGAAGGCGACACTGTGGAAATCGGCTTCGACGGAAAAAATTTCACCTTCGCCGCGAAAGTCAAACTCGAAAAATAATTCTCTTCCCATAAAAAAAATTTTCCTCCTGCAAAACGCGGGAGGATTTTTTCTTGACGCCAAAAAATTTTTAACCTATCATTGCGAAAAAAATTTCGGGAGCAATCGACATGGGCAACACATCAAACGAACGGGCGACGAAGGGCAGCAAGTTTTGGATGCAAAAAATTGTCAACGATGATTCGTTGCGGGCGCGGCTCGAAGAAATGCTCGGCGGAAAAATTTTTCGTTGGTATTCGCCGCTGCAAGCCGAATCGTACAAAGAATATCAGCTGAAGGAGCCGAAAATTTTTTCCGAAGTGCTCGGCTTGTCTCGCGAAGAATTCAAAACGAAATTTTCTTTTTGGCCGACGAATCAGCCGCACTGGGATTCAATCGCCGCGACCGCCGACGGAATTTTATATTTGTTCGAGGCAAAAGCTCACGTCAAAGAAATGAACAGCAAAATCAGCGCGACAAACATTGAAAGCGTCGAAAAAATTTTAAACTCCATGCGCTCGACCTTCGCGGAATTTTCCGACACGACTGCGGCCGATTTTAAAAGTTGGACAGAAAAATTTTATCAGCTCGGCAATCGCTTTACGTTTTTGCACTTCATGAACCGAATGACTTTCCCGAAAATTTTTCGCACGGTTTTGGTTTTGCTCAACATCACGGACGACGAAACTTACATTGCCACGCCGAAAAAAATTTGGACAGAGCATTACGAAAAAGTTTTTCAAGAAATGCTCGGCAAAAATTTTCCGCCGCCAAACGTTGAAGTAATTTATTTTCCCGGCAGATAAGAACAAAAAAATTATCCTCCTGCAAGACGCGGGAGGATTTTTTTTTGCAAAAAATTTTTAGCGTAAACTTTTCGACGCGGTTAAACTTTTTCCGAAACGAACAATCGCCGCCGCGTAAGCCGCAGCCGCAACCGCCGCCAAAATATAACTCAACGTCCAGCCGAGCCCGAAGCCAATCGGCGCGTGAAGAATGTACGTCGAAACCATGTACATATAAAAAGTTCCGGGGACGACCGCCATTATGTACGGCATGTTGTTTTTCATCATGTAAACGGCAATCATCGCGAAGGCGAAGACGGCAATAGTTTCGTTTGCCCAAGAGAAGTACCGCCAGAGAATCGCGAAGCCGCTTGCGTCGGTTTTGGCGAAGTAAAGCACGCCCGCCACGACCACAAAAATTGTCGACGCCAAAATTAAAACGTTGATTTTTTTCTTGTTGTCAATGTGGAGCGCGTCGGCAAGCATCAAACGCAAAGACCTCAACGCCGTGTCGCCCGAAGTAATTGCCAAGACGATGACGCCGAGGACAGCAACCATTCCGCCGATACTTCCGAGCATATCTTGGGCGATAATGCCGACGACAACCGCCGCCTGCTTGAAAAGATTTTCATTCGTGGCAATGCTGCTGTTGACTGCGCCCATGGCCGCGCCCGCCCAGCTCATCGCGATAAAACCTTCGGCAATCATCGTGTTGTAGTAAATCAATCGGCCGTTCTGTTCGTTCGTGACTGAGCGGGCAATAATCGTGGCCTGCGTGGAGTGGAAGCCCGAAGTTATTCCGCAAGCAACAGTTATAAAAAATATCGGGATAAAGTGTTCGCCGAAAGGATGAACGTTGGCAACACCCGCCTCCCAAACTTCAGTCAGCGGGTAGCCGTCAATGAACAGCCCGAAAAAAATTCCGACGGCACTCAAAAGGAGAATCGCGCCGAAAATCGGATAGACGCGCCCGATAACTTTATCAATCGGAAGCAACGTTGCGGCGAGGTAGTAAGCAAAGATGACGCCGTAAACCATTATAACTTCCGTGCTCAATGTGGAGGCGTCGCCTTTGAGAATGTGCGCGACGAACAAATCGCCGGGCGTGTAGATAAAGACCGTACCGACCAAAAGCATAAGCAAGCAGACAAAGACGTTGTAAATTTTGTAGACGCCGCCGCCGAGAAAACGCCGCATAAGCGAGGGCATTTGTTCGCCGTTGTTGCGGATAGAAATCATGCCGCTCATGTAATCGTGGAACGCGCCGCCGATAACGCAACCGATTGGAATTGTGATGAAGGCAATCGGCCCGAAGAGGATGCCTTGAATGGGACCGAGCACGGGACCTGTTCCCGCAATGTTCAACAGCTCAATCAAACAATTTTTCCATTTGTTCATCGGCACGTAGTCGACGCCGTCTTGAAGTTTTATCGCGGGCGTTTTGAATGAAGCGTTCGGTTTCATTACTCGTTCGCAAATGGAACCGTAAATCGCCGCGCCGACGAAAAGAATCACCAAACCGATTATAAACGTAATCAAAATTTTTCACTTCCCATCAATCAGTACGATTTACATCTTCAATCGAAGTTTCAATCTCTTCCATTTTGTACGCCTCGATGATATCGCCTTCGCGGAAGTCGCGATAATCGACAATGGAAATGCCGCACTCGTAGCCCGCCGCAACTTCTTTAACTTCGTCTTTGAAGCGGCGGAGAGAATCAATCGCGCCGTCGAAAACTTCTATGTTGTCGCGCAGAATGCGAATCTTGCTGTTGTTGAAAATTTTTCCTTCCAACACGTAAGAGCCGGCGACGAGAGCCTTGGAAAATTTCATGACCTTGCGAATCTCGACGCGCCCTTGAATAACTTCTTTGAACTTCGGCGCAAGGAGACCGCTCATGGCGTCCTGCACATCGTGAATCGCATCGTAAATCACGCGGTAAGTTCTGATGTCGATATTTTCCGTGGCGGCAGATTTGCTGGCGTTGTTGTCGGGGCGCACGTTGAAGCCGATAATCAGCGCGTTGGACGAAGAAGCAAGCATGACGTCGTTTTCCGTGACCGCGCCCACGCCCGAATGAACGATATTAACTCTTACCTCGTCGTTTTTGTTCAAAGAGAGGAGCGAACTTGAAAGAGCCTCGACCGAGCCTTGAACGTCCGCTTTGACGACGATATTTAAATCTTTGAGCGAGCCCGCTTGAATTTGATTGAACAGATCATCAAGCGAAACTTTTTTGGATTTAATCAGTTCGTTACGTTGGCGTTCGATTCTGTGTTCGGCGATTGACTTTGCAAGTTTTTCGTCGAGCGCGGCAAGGATATCGCCGGCGGCGGGCACGTCGTTCAAGCCCAAAACTTCGACGGGAACGCTGGGGCCTGCCTTCTTTAAGTTGTCGCCGCGTTCATTCATCATCGCGCGAACTCTGCCGTAAGTGGTGCCCGCAACTATGTAATCGCCAATACGGAGCGTGCCGCTCTGAACCAAAACGGTTGCGACGGAGCCGCGTCCTTTGTCAAGTTGCGCCTCAATGATGACGCCGCGAGCTTCGCGGGCGGGATTGGCTTTGAACTCTTGAACGTCGGCTTCAAAAAGAATTTCTTCGAGCAAGTCGTTAATGCCTAGATTTTTTTTCGCGGAGACTTCAACCATGGTCGTGTTGCCGCCGAAGTCGCGGGAAACTAAACCGTGCTCAAGAAGTTCCTGCTTGACGCGCATGGGATTTGCGCCGGGCTTGTCGATTTTGTTAATGGCGACGATAATCGGAACGTTGGCGGCCTTCGCGTGATTAATCGCCTCAATCGTCTGGGGCATAACGCCGTCGTCCGCGGCCACGACCAAAATTGCAATGTCCGTGACTTGCGCGCCGCGCGCCCGCATTGCCGTGAAAGCTTCGTGGCCGGGCGTGTCGAGGAAAACAATTTTTCTGTCGTTGCAAATGACTTGATACGCGCCGATGTGTTGAGTGATGCCGCCGGCTTCGGTGGACGTGACGTGAGATTTTCTGATGACGTCGAGCAGAGAAGTTTTGCCGTGGTCGACGTGCCCCATGACGGTGACGACGGGCGGACGAATTTTCATCGACGCGGGGTCGTCTTCGATTTCGGGGATAAGCGTCGGGTCGACTTCGGGCGGAAGTTCTTCGGCAGTCACTCCGAATTCGGAAGCGACGAGCGCGGCAGTATCATAATCGATAACCTGATTAATCGTGGCGACGACGCCCATCATCAAAAGTTTTTTAATGACTTCGACGGCCGTACAACTCATCTTGCTTGCCAAATCTTTAACGGCGATGCTCTCTCCAACTTTGATATGCGTCGGACGCGCGATTTCGACTTTGCGAGGAGGCTGGGGCGCGGGACGATTTTTTTTGCGAGCCGAACGCGGCGCACGGGTTTTATTGTCTTGAGCTTGAGCCGCCGCTTGAGTTTTCGCAGCCTCTTTTGCGTTGGCGGGCTGACGGTTGCGGTTGCGCTGACGATTTTTGCCGCCGTCGTCGCGCTGACGATTTTTAGATTGACGGTCGCCGCGCTCCCCGCGATTGTCCTGCTTCTCTTGAACGCGTTGTGCCTCTGCCGGCTTAGATTGTTTTTGTTGAGCTTGAGTTTTTTGTTCGGATTTTTGAGCGGGCTTGGGTTTTTGCTGCTGCGGTTGCGCTTGAGGTTTCTGCTCGGATTTTTGAGCGGGCTTGGGTTTTTGCTGCTGCGGTTGCGCTTGAGGTTTTTGTTCAGATTTTTGCGCGGGCTTGTTTTTTTGTTGCTGCGGTTGAGCTTGAGGTTTCTGTTCAGATTTTTGCGCGGGCTTGGGTTTTTGCTGCTGCGGTTGCGCTTGAGGTTTTTGTTCGGGTTTTTGCGCGGGCTTAGGTTTTTGTTGCTGCGGTTGAGGTTGCGGTTTTTGTTCAGATTTTTGCGCGGGCTTGGTTTTTTGTTGCTGCGGTTGAGGTTGCGGTTTTTGTTCAGATTTTTGCGCGGGATTGGATTGTTTTTGTTGCTTCGGTTGCGGCGCGGGCTCGACGGGTTTTCTGCGCGCGAAATTTGCTTTGACCAATTCATACGCTTC
>CAMJQS010000091.1 GCA_946408105.1 uncultured Selenomonadales bacterium
GTTGTCCCCGTCTTTGCGGCAGATTACCTGCGCTTTACTCACCCGTTCGCCACTAAACCCGAAGGTTCCGTTCGACTTGCATGTGTTAAGCACGCCGCCAGCGTTCGTCCTGAGCCAGGATCAAACTCTCCGTTAAACTTTGAGTTGATTGACTCTTGAAATTAAGTTTCGCACATTTGGCATTTGCACTGTTCAGTTTTCAAGGAGCCCCGTGAATCAAGCTTGCTCAATATACACCTGCTTTACTCGTTTGTCAATACCCTTCCAAAAATTTTTTTCAACTTTTTTTTAAGCAGTCTCTTCCGTCACGTTTTCGAGCGGGAAAAATCAATCGGCAGAAATATTTTGGCGTCGGCAGGGGAATTCGGCGGGGCGGCGAATAGTTACGGAAAAGTGGCAACTGCCACAAAGAATTGAGGAGGTTTTCCATAATGGCAGAAGAAAAAGATTTGGTAAAAAGCGACGCGGGACTTGGCGCGATAAAAATTGCGGACGAGGTCGTAAGCATCATTGCGGGACTCGCGGCCACGGAAATTGACGGTATCGCGGGCATGAGCGGCGGCGTTGTCGGCGGCATTGCCGAAATGCTCGGTCGCAAAAACTTCTCCAAAGGCGTCAAAGTCGAAGTCGGCGAACGCGAAGCGGCCGTTGACCTGTTCATCATCGTCAAATACGGCGCAAGAATTCCCGACGTTGCGTTGGCGGCGCAAGAAAATATTAAACGCGCCATCGAGACCATGACGGGTCTTTCGGTCGTCGAAGTCAACGTGCACGTCCAGGGCGTCAGCTTCCCCGAAGAAGAAGACAAAGAAGAAGACACACGCGTCCATTGATGCACGAAGATTTAATGTCGGGAGGTGAGGAAGTACTGTGGGGATAATTCGACGCCTTATATTACTTTTTTACGTCCTGATAATTATGGCGGCGTTGGTTGTCTGCGCGGGCGTATGTCTGAACTTGATACCGACGAGCTTCTGGCAAAACGAATTAAACTTTATAATTTCGCGGGAAGAAACTTTGGGCGCGTTGGCGGTCATGATGTTGGCAAGTCTGATTCTGTTGAAAGGAGTTTTTTCACGGAGCAAAGGATTGTCCGCCGCGTCGGGTGATGTTCATCTGGAAATCGGGAAGCCCGGCGAAGTCAAAATCACGGTTCCCGCGATTGTCGGCGTCGTCGAACGGGCAGCAATCACTGTTAACGGCGTGCGTGAAGTCGATGCGTCCGTTTATCGACAGGACGGACAAACGCCGATAAAAGTTCGGCTGACGATAACACTCGGCCAAGGTTTTTCCGCGCCGCGCGTCAGCGAAGCCGTGATTGGCGCAGTCGGCGACGCATTATCGACCGCTCTTGAGCTGACGAACGTGCCGATTGAAATCAAAGTAAACGAAGTCACACACGCGATTATCGAACGCGAGAAGCGTGTCGTTTGAGGTGCCGATATGTTAAAAGATTTGATTGGAAAATTTTTAAACAAGACAAAAAAAGTCGTGACACTTTCGGCGGCGCGAACGAGCAGCGGAGAATTTTTGTTAAAGAAAACAGATTACGGATTGGTTCACGTGGAGTTCGCGACGATCGAAAAGCTTGCGCGGCGTGCACTGTCAAATGTAAAAGAAATTCACGAGGCGGAACTCGCCGTGGAAAAAACTGCAAGCAGCGTGACGCCGATAAGAGTTCGATTGACGGCAGTTTTGGCGGAAGGTTTTTCCGCGCCGAAAGCAAGCCTGGCAGCGGACATGGCGATTAACGCGGAGCTTAAAGAATTGTTGTCGTTGGATTTTTATGTGCCCGTCGATGTCAAAGTAAAACAGATAGCGCAAGTCGTCACTCCAAAGCGGCGCGTGAGGTGATTTGAATGTTCGAGGCAGCGAAAAATTTTGTTATCGATTTATTTGAATCGCATCGCACGCGGAAAATCGGATTCATCACCGGGCTCATCGCGGGCGGAGCGATTTTGTTCATCGGTTTTTTCAATACGCTGTTCATTCTCCTCTGCGGGACGATAGGTTTGTTCATCGGGTCGCGCTTCGACAGCAAAGACGATTTGGTTGAAAAAATTTTAATGAAGCTCGACGAGATTTTGCCGGAGAATATTCAGCGTTGGTAAAAATTTTTTGGAAGGAAAATTTATGAGCCGCAAACTTGCAAGAGAAGCAGCATTCAAAGCATTGTTTCAACTGGATTTTAATTTTGAGGAAGTACGTCGCGAAGCCTGCGAAGACTCGGCGATAGAAACGATGTTCGACGACAACCCGAAGCTGACGAAAAAAGATTTCGGATACATTGAAAGCTCGGTGAAGGGAACGCGCGCCCGCCTCGAAGAAATCGACGCGATTATCGCGGCGAACTTAAAAGAAGGCTGGCAGCTGAACAGAATCATGGCGGCGGACAGAAATATTTTGCGGCTCGCCGTGTACGAAATGAAATTTGTTGAGCCGGCACTCGCCAAGAACATCATCATCAACGAGGCGGTGGAGCTGGCAAAAAGATACGGCACAGACGATTCAAGCAAATTCGTAAACGGCATCCTCGAATCAATTTCAAAGTAAAAAAAATTTCCCTCTGCGAAGTGCGGAGGGATTTTTTTTGCGAAAAATTTTTCAGCCCATGGTCAAAGCCATGATTGCCTTTTGCGTGTGCAAACGATTTTCCGCCTCGTCGAAGATGACGTGCGCGTTGTCCTCGAAAACGTCGTCGGTAATTTCTTCGCCGCGATAGGCGGGCAGGCAGTGCAGGACAATGACATTTTTGCTCGCGCCGCCCAAAAGTTTTTTGTTGACTTGATACGGCGCGAAAATTTTTTTGCGGGCGTCATGTTCGGCCTCTTGCCCCATGCTCGCCCAAGTGTCGGTGGCGATGATGTCGGCGTCGGCCACGGCGTCAATCGGATTTTCCGTCCAAGAAAGTTTCGCGCCGGTCTCTTCCGCGTCGACGAGTGCGTTCTCGAAAACATTTTGATTCGGCCTGTGCGTGGCGGGCGTGGCGACCGTCAAAGTCATTCCGACTTTGGCCGCGCCGTAAAGATAAGAATTCGTCATGTTGTTGCCGTCGCCGACGTAAGCCATTTTGAGCGCGCGGAAATTTTTTCCTTTGTGCTCGCGAATCGTCAGCAAGTCCGTCAAAACTTGGCAGGGGTGAAGCAAATCGGTCAGACCGTTGATGACGGGAATGTCCGCGAACTTTGCAAGCTCTTCGACTTTTGCCTGCTCGAACGTGCGAATCATAATTCCGTCCAAGTAACGCGCCAAGACTCGTGCCGTGTCTTTAATCGGTTCGCCGCGACCGAGTTGCAAATCTTTGCTCGACAAAAATAATCCCGTGCCGCCGAGTTGAAAAATTCCGACCTCGAAAGAAACTCTCGTGCGCGTCGAAGATTTTTCAAAAATCATTCCGAGCGTCTTGCCCGCCAAAAGTTTGTGGTCGACGCCGGCTTTTTGCATGACTTTGAGTTTTTCGGCGCAGTCCAAAATTTCTGCGACCTCGTCGGTGCTCAAGTCGTGAATCGAAAGTAAATCTTTTCCCTTCAACAAAATTATCAGCCTCCAATTTTTATCAAGTCTCGAATAAAATCCAACTCGACGTAATCTTTCCAACTGCCGTTCGTCTTTATTGCGTTCAGCATTTGCGAAATAATTTGCAGAGAAAAATTGTGCAAGTCTTTGACGACGGGATAAGGCAACGTCAAAAGATTAGGCAGCTCTCTAATCAAAAGTCTTGCGTCCGCGAAAGTCATGCCGTTCACGGATATTTTTTTCCGGCGCGGCGAATAATCTTTCGTCGGCGTGAGAGTTATCGGGCGGACGAAAATTTTTCGCGCGCTCTGCACGATATTTTAAAATGCCGTTATCGAATTCTTCGTTGCGGTCATAAGAATTAAATGCCTCTTCATTGTAGAGAGATGAATCGACTGAGTAAACATCGCCGCGTCCCTTCTTTGAAAGATATTCTTCGCGCGATTTAATGGAAAAGAAAAAAGAAGTGAGCAATGGCTGCGTAGTCCGCCGCGCGAGGATTGACAATCGACTTTACGGTACCGTTGGAGGAAAAATCTTTCGGGGCACGGCGCGTAAATCTTTCCAAGACGCCGCGAGAGTAATCGGCTTTGTCTTGACCGTTCGAGCCGAACATTTGCCAGTTAATGCCGAGGCCTGCCGCGTTCGGGTTGCCCGATAAAATTTCGTCGACAACTTCAGAAATTTTTTTGTTTGTCTTCGGGAAGATAAATTCGTCGCCGTCGATGAAAGCCATGTAGCGCGTTTGAAATTTGAAACGTTTGATGGCGTCGTTGCAAGTGATATATTGCATGACTTGACCGGGGCGCGGGAATGTAATCGACGAGCCCGGCTTCGACGTAGGGTTTGACGACTTCAGCTTGATTGTCGGGGCTTTCGTTGTCGTAAAGATAAAAATGTTCGACGCCCGCCAGCAGATGATAATCGAGCCACTCTTTAAGATAAGGACCCTCGTTTTTCATGATGGCGACGACCGATAAATTGTGCAGGAATAAATTTTTATCAACCAACCAAATCACTCTCCAAAAACTTCGTCCAAAATTTTTATGAGTTCGTCGACGTGGTTTCTTCTACTTTCTTTTGCGTGTTGGTTCATACTTTCTTTGCTGCGCCCAAAAGACGAACAGCAAGAGCGCGGCGAGCGACCAAAAAATTTTTTACGCTCAAGCGCGCTCGTTGGATGCAACGTCACGTTGTCGGCCATGGGCGGCCTCAAGTTTCGTCGGCGTTATTCTCCCAAAACTTCGTCCAAAATTTTTATAAGTTTGTCGACGTGTTCATTGGTGATGATGAGCGGCGGAATGAATCTTAAAACCGTGCCGACCGTGCAGTTGATAATCGCGCCGCGCTTCATGCACTCGTTGACGATTTCCACGCCCGTGCGTTTCG
>CAMJQS010000092.1 GCA_946408105.1 uncultured Selenomonadales bacterium
GTTCGAGGTCGACGGGCGGCGGAATTTGCACCGCGCCGATTTTTTTCTCCAGCTCCTCAACTTTTTTTGCAAGCTCGGCCGATTTATTTTCCATTTTGATTTGCGATGTGATTTGGGTAATGTATTGCGCGAGCTGCTGACGAGTGACGTAAGGTTTCATCATCCACGCCATGAGTTATCCCTCCTTGAATTTGTAAATTTTGCACAAGCCGCCGAAAATCAGTTGCTCCGTTTCGCCCTGCTCGTCGCGATAATTTATGACGTGCGGCTGAACTTCCACGGAAACAATTCTTGAGTGGAGCGCGCGTTCGGCGGTCGAGACGGTCAAAACAGAATTCTTCATCGACAAGTTCGCCCATTCGTCGTAGGAATCGCCGGGCGAAAATTTTTTCTGAACCAAGCCGACGCCCGAAAGATATTCTTCAACCAAATCTCTCAGCTGCGTTCGGGACACGAGGTCGAGGCTCGGAGAATCTTTGGCGTTGGTGAAAATTTCCAGCATGGAATTCGCAATGTCGCGAACCTTGCACGCCAACCTGAAATTAAATTCGCCGTCCTCGAAGTCGTTCATCGCGCGAATTTTTTTCAAAACTTTTTCCGCGTCGGCCAGGCGCGTTTCCGCCCAGCGCAACTGATACGTCGACGAAAAATTTTTGATTGAATCGAAATTTTGCAGGCGGGCGAAATAATTTTCCAACTCCTCGGCGTCGTGAATGTCCAGAACGAAAATTTTTTCAGCCGGCGCGTCGGCGAAAGTTTCAATGGAAAAAATTTTTTCTTCGGGCGGCGGCGCAAAAAAATCTTCTTCAGGCTCAAAAATTTTTTCGGGCGCGGAAATTTTTTCTTCGGGCGGCTGCGGAGTAAAAATTTTTTTCGGCGGCTCGGAAGACTTCGGCGGAAAATATTTTTGATGAACTTTTTGCGGCGAACGTTTCGGCCTGCCGCGAAAACTTTTAAACAAACTGCTTAACAAATTAATTAAACGCTCCAATAAATTCACGGGCGCACCTCCTTAAAATAAATCGGAAGCTTTATTGATTTTTGTTTTGCCCGAACCGACTTCGCGACCGTCGCCGCTCAAAACTTTTGCGGAAAATTCAAGGACGGAATCTTTTTGCGCGGCGAAGGTGACTTTAACAATCGTGTCGGCTTTTTTCAAGTCGGGCGGCAATTCTATTTCGAGTTCGTCGACCAGAGAAATTCCCTCGTCGTCGATACGTGCGGCCTTAGGAAAATTTTTTATGTCGCGCTCAAGGTAAGCGATTTTCAAAGAGCGTTGGCCGTCCTTGAGCAATTTAAAATCGCAGGAGCCTTCGCAGGGCAAAGTAAGTCCTTCGTCGACAATTTTTTGGAAGACGCCGTAACCCACGCCCTGCGTCGCAGCAATTCCGAGCTCCACCACAGTTTTTTGTTCGGTGCGTTTTTCCAGCTGTTCAATGTCTTGCGCAAGAATCGCCGCGCCTCGACTTATCAGCGTGGAAACGTCGTCGGATTGATTAATCGGCAGCTCGCCGAGTTTGTCTTTGAGCACGTCGCCAATCATCGGAATTTGTCCGGAGCCGCCCGCGATAATAATTTTGTCGATGCCGCCGACGGATTTTGCTTCGGGGCTGTCGGCGACGCGGACGGTTATTTCCGCCGTGCGATTTATTTTTTTGCGAATCAAATTTTCAAAAGTCTTGCGGCTCACGTCGACGATATAATCTTCGCGTCGCTCCTCCGAAGTCCAAAAGGGAAACGCGGCAGTCTGTTCGCTCTCTTCGCTCAAAGAAATTTTCACGGCGTCGGCGGCCTTGACGATTGCGCTGATGTTTTCTTTGTATTTGAGCTCGCTTATCCCGCAGTCGTCCTCGTCGAAGGCGTCGGGCTCCCACGGAATGTTCGTGCCGTATTCGTCGTTCGCCCACTCCAACAATTTTTCCGCCAAAATTTTCGTCAGCAAATTTCCGCCGCATTCGGGGTCGCCGTCGGTTTTAATCTGCTTAAAAATTCCGTGTTCCTTTTGAATCAACGACACGTCGAAAGTTCCGCCGCCGAAATCGTAAATCAACAATCGGCTTGCGTCGGGCTCTTCGTCCGTTTGAGCAGCGACGGCTGCGGCGGTCGGCTCGTAAACCAACTTCACTTGCCCCGTGCGCAAATTCATCGCCTTAGCCGCCGCAATTTTTATATCGTTTTTTGCTCTGTCGTTAAATTTCGTCGGCACGGTGATTACTGCTCTGTCGATTACAAACTCTGCCGCGTTCGACTTCACGCTCAAATTGTCTTGGACGTTGCGCATGAGCTCATTTAAAAACAAACTGACGACGCGCTTCGGATTGATTTTAAAAGTTGAGCCGTCCTCCAAAGTCAATTCGTAAGGCGCGTTGTCCTCGTTCAGTCTCGTCTTGAAGCCCGTGACGAGTGCCGCAAAATTTTTTTCGCGCATGTTCAAAGCTTTGGTGCCGATAATGTAATCGTCGCGGCTCTTGAAATAAATCGCGCTGGGGATGAGCGGCGAGCCGTTTTGCTTGTACGTCCGCAGCTTGCCTTTTTTGTCCTCGTAAGTCACGATTGAATTTGTCGTGCCGAAATCCAAACCGATGGCAATTCCCATCCGAAAACCTCCGTTCAATACAAAATCATTTCGTCGAGCTGCAACGTGGCCGGCGAACCGAACACGCCGAAGCTCCGCTCAAAAAAAATTTCAAACTCCGCGTTGCTCAAATCCATGAACAAAATTTTTATCAGCTCAATTTTTTTCAGCGCGGCGTCCGATTTTTTTTCGGGCAACCAAATTAAAAATTTTCCCGCGTGGAAAAAGATTTTTGCGTCGGGGAAAAGACTTCTTGCCGCCAAAGAAAATTTCAGCTCGCGGCCGCCCGAAAGTTCTTGGAGACGCAACGCCCGCAAAATTTTTTTTTGTTCGTCCGTCGTCAGCGCGCAGAAAAAATTTTTTGCTTCCGAACCGTAGCAGCCGTTTGTAATTTCGTCGCGCAAAATTTCTTCGACAAAATTCGGGCGCAAACTTTTCAGCCGACTCAAAAAATTTTCCGCGAAATCTTCCGCCGCCGAAAAAAATTTTTCAGTCATCGCGCTCACCCGCCCAGTTGAATTCGGGAAAATTTTTCTCAAGAAAATTCAGCACGAAGTTCGCGTAATCAGTCAAAAAAATTTCTTCCCCCGAAAATTTCACGGTGCAAACGGGCAGACGCATTTTGGCTCGCAAAAATTCTTCGTCGCGCAAGGAAGGATACCTGTGCTCGGCCGTGTATCGTCGAATTTTTTTCGCGCCGCCGTCTCCGAATTTTCCGAAGCGGCAAGAGTAGCCGTCGCGCTCCAGGCCGCTCAAAACAAATTCAACGTCGCCGCGCGTGCGAAGTCGTTGCTTGGAGAAAATGCGCGGGGCGATTTTGTTTTCCGTCGGCAAAATTTTTATCAGCTCGAATTCTTCGGGATAAATATTTTCTGTCGGCTCGAAAATAATTTTCCCGTCAATTCTTTTTGCAACAAGTTCGTCGTCGAATTCGGGCGGCGTCTTCGGCAAAAGATAATCGGAATCGCCGAGCGTGTCGAAAAAATCTTCCGCCGATTTTATTTCCACGTTCCAAAAAAATTTTTTGTCCGCCAAAATTTTTTCCGCCAAATTATTTTCTTCAAAGCGGAAATCAAGTTCGTGCGGCTCGCCGAAAATGCAAATGTCGACCGCGCGTCTGGCGTACGGCGAAAAAATTTCTACGGGCTCGCGATAAATTCTTCCGACGCGAAAAATTTTTTTCTCCGCCTCGACAAAACGATAATTCGGCTTGAGTTGATAGGTGAAGCCCGCGCCGTGAAAATTTTTGTCCATAAACGAAAAAAAATCCTCGTAGGACGTGCGCAAAAAAAACGAGCCGCTCGAAATTGTTTTGTCCTCATCGAACGATTGACGGTCGGCAAAAAAAATACAGTCTGTGTCTTCGACGGGCGAAAAATTTTCTGCCGCCTCGATGTCCGTCACGACCTCGATAAATTTTTTCTGCCCGCGAAATTCTGCCGCGGCAAATTTTTTCATTTCCGCCAGAGCTTTTGCCTGTTCGGCCTGCAAACCGTCGCCGAGCTTGTTTAAAAATTTTTCTGCCGCTTGCGGCGTTATCTCCATTTAAAATTTCCTCCTAACCGAGTTCGACGCTGCTGCCGCCGATTTGCGCTTTGCCGTCCGCCTTCGCCGCAAATTTTCCGTCCGCTTTAAACGACGTGTCGCCCTTGCTGTCGCCGATAATTTTTCCGCCCGATTTAAACGACGTGTCACTTTTGCTGTCGCCGATAATTTTTCCGTCCGATTTAAAAGACGTGTCGCCTTTGCTGTCGCCGATAATTTTTCCGTCCGATTTAAAAGACGTGTCGCCCTTGCTGTCGCTCAAAATTTTTCCGCCGGTTTTAATCGTTACGCCTTGTTCGTCGAGCGTGATTTTGTTTTCGCCGACGCTGAGCACAATTTTTTTTTCATCGAGGAAAATTGATGAGTCCGTCGATTTAATCTCCAAAGATTTTTCGCGGAAAAAAATTCGTTGCTTGCGGTTGTTGCCGATGTATTTGTCCGTGACTTTTTTAAATTCGTCGTCCAAAGTTTTCGTGCGCAAAATCGAATCGACGAAGCACTCGCCGCTCGAATAAAAAATTTCTACGGCGTCGCCGACTTCGGGCATAAAAATTATCCCGCTGTAAGGCGTCCTGTACGGCAGGAAAAATTTTTTTTCGTCCTTGTCCTCGATGTCGAACTGCACGCGGAGCCGTCCGAAATTTTCTTTGTCCTCGACCTCGACGACTTTTGCTTTGAGCTTGACGGGCGCGGCCGACGGAAAATTTTTCGGCGGAGAAATTTTAAATTCTTCCAGCTCGAATCGAACGCGGTCAACGCCGTTGTC
>CAMJQS010000093.1 GCA_946408105.1 uncultured Selenomonadales bacterium
ATTTGCGTGTCAGCAATTTTTTATTGTGGCAAGCCGCCTACGCCGAATTTTGGTTTACCGACACGCCCTGGCCGGAATTCACGCCCGAAGAATTTATCGACGCGTTGATTGACTTCGGCAAAAGAACCCGACGCTTCGGCGCGCTCAACAACTAAGGAAAATTTTTATGATGAATCCTCCTGCCGTTTCTGTGATTATTCCGTTCTTCAACGCGGAAAAATTCGGAGGGCGTTTAAAAATTTATGACAACGTAAAAAATTCCAAAGCCGCCGTCACGCGCAACAAAGACTTGCAAATTTCTCGCGGCGAATACGTTTTTTTCTTCGACGCCGACGATTTGGCATGAAAAATTTGATTCGCAACAATTTTCGTGGAGCACTCTGGAGAAAATTTACGCGCCCGAAATTTTTTGATTGAAAACGACTTATCGGATAAATTTTCGGGCGGGCTCAATCGTCCACGCCGTGGATTGGCTCAAAAAGTTCATGGACAAATCGCCTTTCTTCGAAGCGAATCCTCAGAGAAGAATTTGAAAAAAATTCCGCCGTGTACAATCCCGCAGACGTAGTGCCCGTCCTGTTCACGCTCCTAATCGAGTATTAAAAAATTATGATGAAAGATATTAAAAACGACGACAGGAGCGAGCTTGAAAAATTTTTGATTTCAATGAACGGATTATATAAGGAGAAAATTTTATGATGAATCCCACGGCCGTTTCTGTAATTGTCCCGTTCTTCGACGCGGAAAAATATTTTGTCGAATGCCTCGACAGTCTTTTGGCGCAGACTCTTCAAGATTTTGAAGTTATCGTCGTCAACGACGCCTCGACCGACGGCAGCCGCCAAATCGCCGAAAGTTATCTTGAAAAATTCGGCGGACGTTTGAGCATTTACGACAACCGAAAAAATTTTGGCGTCAGTTATTCGCGCAACAAAGGCTTGAGTCTTTCGCGCGGCGAATATGTTTTTTTCCTCGACGCCGACGATATGCTTTTGCCCGACGGTTTGGAAAGAATGTACAGGCTCGCGAAAAGTTTTGATGTCGACGTTGTAAATTGCACGGGGCATTACGACTTGAGCGACGATGGCAAAGAACAAATTTTAAGGCGTCTGAAAAAGCCCACGGAGACGGACGAAAATATTTTTGAAACGAATTTGGAGTGGCGGGTACAAGGTCTGTTGAACGACAATTTTTATTGGGGTCCCTGGCGCAGATTGTTGCGGCGAGATTTTTTAATCCGGCACGAACTCTTTTTCCCCGAAAATTTAAACAAGTACGAAGACCGAATTTGGACGGTCGGCATGTTGCTTTGCGCGGAAAGAGTTTTGCACACGCCGCTTGCCGCGTATCTTTATCGCAAGTCCGACGATTCTTTGACCAGAAAAAATCGCACGCCTTTGCAAAACGTAAATGTTTTTGCCAACGTGATTTTTCTGGGGCTCAAATGGATTGATAACATCATGGCAAGGCTTCAATTTTTTGAAACGAATCCGAAGTATCGCTACGAAATTTTGTCGCACTTTACGCGAAAATATTTTACAATGCTCTACAAAAACTGCCCCGACGTTTCGCCGTCCGAAGCGTATAAATCGATTAAAGACGAGTACGGAAAAAATTTCGGCGAGTACGACGTGCTGTTTTCCACTTTTTTCACGCTCATCAGCGGCTATCGGAAAAAAATTGAAGAAAACAAAATTCAAATCGCCGAGCTGGAAAAACAACTGAACTAAGGAGAGAAATTTTTATGGCAATGCAAACGCCTGCGTCGTCAAGTTGCGCGGTCTCCGTGATTATGCCGATGTACAACACGGAAAAATATCTTGTCGAATCTCTCGACAGCGTACTCATGCAAACGTTTCAAGATTTTGAAGTTATTCTCGTCAACGACTGCTCCACCGACAACAGCCGCGAAGTCGCCGAGAGTTGCCTTGAAAAATTCGGCGGACGCTTAAAAATTTATGACAACGTAAAAAATTCCAAAGCGGCCGCCACGCGCAACAGAGGCCTGCTCCTTTCGCGCGGCGAATACATTTTTTTTCTGGACAGCGACGATTTGTTGATGTTGAACGCTTTGGAAAAAATGTACGCCTTGGCAAAAAAATATGACGCCGATGTTGTGAGCTTGGGCGGTTTCTATCAGATGAACGAACGCGCCACGGAAATCGTCGGCATGGAAAACAAAAACCACAGAATTTTTAAAGACATCAAAGACGACATAATTATTGATGACGATATGTTTTGGCGGCTCGAAAGACCTTTGAGCTACAGATTTTACAGCGTGCCTTGGCTCCGATTGTTCCGCCGAGATTTTTTGATTGGAAACGGAATTTTTTTCCCGGAAAATATCAGCGCGTGCGAAGACGTTGTTTGGAAGCACGGCTTTTTGCTCCTTGCCAAAAGAATCATCCACATAAAAGACATCTTCAATCTTTATCGCATGTCCGACGACTCGTTGACCAGAAAGAAACGCTCGAACCCGGAGTATATCCGTTACAGAATGAACGCCGTCTTTTACGGCATGAAATGGATTGACGAGGTAATGGACAAAGTTGATTTCTTCAAAGAAAATCCCGAGTACCGTTACGAAGTTTTGAAAGACTTTGTGGACAATATGATTTGGCGGCTCCTGAACACTGCCCGAAAAAGAAAATGGCCGCGCTCCATGGTGTACAATTTGATAAAGCAAGAATTCGGAGAGGAGTTCGGCGAGCAAGACGTTTTGCTTTCCGCGCTGTGTTCCCTGGCAAGCAATTACAGGAGAACGATTGAAGACGACGAGGCGCGCATTTCCGAACTCAGAAAAAGTTTGAAGAAGAGGAAAAAATAATGACGAACGCCCCGGCAGTTTCCGTTATCATTCCGCTGTTCAACGCGGAAAATTTTATTTCACAAACGCTCGAATCGATTTTGAATCAGACGCTGAAAAATTTTGAAGTCATCGTCGTGGACGACTGCTCCACCGACAACAGCCGCGAAGTCGTCGAAGGTTGCGCGGAAAAATTCGGCGGGCGATTGAAACTTTTCGGCACGGAAAAAAATTCGGGCAGCGGCGCACTTCCCCGCAACAAAGGCTTGAGTCTTTCACGCGGCGAATACGTTTTCTTCATGGATAACGACGACTTGCTCACGCCGACCGCGCTTGAAGAACTTTACACGCAAGCAAAAAATTTTTCGGCCGACGCGCTTTATCTTGAAAGACATTTCGAGGCGAACGAAGACTTGAGCGAAATTCAAATTGCGGGCGAAACTTTCGGGTGCCCGACTTTGGAGACGGAAAATCTTGCGGAAAGAATTCGCGCGCTTGTCGACAGAAAATTTTTCCTCACGCCGTGGAGCAAATTTGTAAAAAGAGATTTGCTCGTCGAACACGAAATTTTTTTCCCGCACGTCACCATCTGCGACGACGACATTTGGACTTGCGCGATAATTTTTTTCGCCAAAAGAATTGTTCGCGTCCCGAATCCCGTTTACGTTTGGCGGCTGACAGAAAAATCCGTCATGCGCAGGGAACGCACGCCGCAAGATACGCTGAACTTTTGGCTGAACCCGATTATCTTCGGAATAAAGACGCTCGACAAATTCATGAGCCGAATCGAATTTTTCAGACGGAACGTGCAATATCGTTGCGCCGTGCTGGAATTTTTTGTTCACACGAAGACCGCGCAAGTTTTTGAGAGCAGTTTAAATTTGTCGCTTGCCGAAATTTTTTCGGCGATAGAAAATGAATTCGGCAAATCGCTCGGCGAGCAGGACGTTTTGATTTCGTGGCTCCTTACCGATTTGATAACTCAACAAAAAATTTTTGCTCAAATAAAAAATACGTGAGGAAGTGAGGCCTTGGTCTTAAGAATTATCACGGGGATTATCGGAATTGCCATTGCGGCGTTCGTGATTCAATACGGCGGCGCACCTTTTGCGTGCTTCGCGATGTTTTTGTCGCTTCTTGCCTGGCACGAATATTCCGCCGCGTTCAGGCGCGCGGGCGTCATCACGACTTACATTTTCGGCGCGTTGGCTTTGATTTTGCTTTTGTGTTGCGCGTGGCTCGGAAACGTCGAAGAACTTTTGGCGGTCTTAACCGTGAGCATGATGTTAATTTTTTTGTTGACGGTGATTTTGCGCGGGAGCACTCGACCGACTGACGCTTGCGTTTCGGTGGCGGGGATAATGTATATCGGGTTGCCGTTCGCGCATTTAATTTTTTTGCGCTTTTTGGCGGACGAACCGCAGCCGGGCGAAGCCGTGACGACCGTCGCGGAAATTGCCACGAACAACGCGACGATTCTCGACAAGTTCGACCTCGGAAAATTTTTGGACTTTCTGCCGTCGCTCAATTTGAGTTTAAACTTGAACGTCGACGCGGGCTGCGCGCTGGTCTGGGTGCTGTTCGCGTGCACGTGGGCGAGTGATACGTTTGCTTACTTCGTCGGCTCGGCTGTCGGCTCTCACAAGTTGGCCTCGTCGATAAGCCCCGGCAAAACCGTCGAAGGTTTTCTCGGCTCCATTGTCGGCACGATTTTGACGGCGGTTGTCGTTGGCACGATTATTTTTGGCTTGCCGCTGATTAAAATGGCGATTGCGGGATTTATTTTGGCGATTGCGGCGACGCTGGGCGATTTGGTTGAGTCGGTGCTGAAACGTTTCGCCGGCGTAAAAGATTCGGGCTTCTTCATGCCGGGTCACGGCGGCGTTCTCGACCGTTTCGACAGCGTGCTGTTCACCGCGCCCGTCTTTTATTATTTTGTGATTCTTTCGGGGATAGCATGAGGTCATTTTCTTTGCGTGTTAGGATCTACTTTTTCTTTGCGCGCGTGAATGTACAATGTAAGTGCAACAGATAGAAAAGC
>CAMJQS010000094.1 GCA_946408105.1 uncultured Selenomonadales bacterium
TCGCCGACTTTAATCGCGTCGTTGGGAACGTATTCAATCGCGTCGCCGGCCTTGGGCACGTCGGAAATTTCTGCGCGGTCGCCGTTCAAAAAAATATCGGGCGTGCAAACGTAATGAGCTTTGCTGCCGTTGAGCGTGTAACGAATTTTTTTTCCTGCGGGCGGACAGTTTGCCAGCCGCAAAAGTTCGCCGACGTTGCGTTTGGTTTTCGTGTCGAGTTGGTCGCCGTCTTTTAAAATTCTGGAAGGCAAGCTGACTTCGCCGTTGACCAAAAGTTTCGGCGCGACGGAAAAATCTTTTCCGTTTACGGTGACGGTAAAGCTCGGTTCGATTGCAATGATGTCGTCGATTTTTATTTGCGCGCTTACTCCGTCTTCGCCCGCCTCAATTTTTATTCGGCAATTATTTTCTATCGGCGTGTCCAAAGTCGCGGGCTCGTCGTTGACAAAAATTTTCGCGAAAGTTCCGAGCGTGCCGGGGAAAGATTTTTTTTCGCCGTCGACAGTGACAACCAGGCCGAGGCCGGGCTTGCCGTTAAATTTTTTGTAATCGATGCCTGCGCTCAAAATCGCGTCGCTTACGGTGAGGTCGCGGAAGTGGAAAAGATTTGTTTCCTGCCCGTTAATCGTGACGTTGAAGAAATGGAAAGTGTCCGTCGACGCAATTTTTAAAATTCCGAGTGGCGTGGCGGCGTCGGGCGACTGCAACGCGGGCGGAATATTTTTTATGCCTTCGACGTTATCGGGCTTGCGGACGGCCACGCGGTCAAGCGGCAAATTCAGAGCTTCGGCGACGAGTTTGTTCAAGTTCGGAGAGAGTGCGCCGCCTCCGACGAGAAGAAGAGCTTGCGGCGGGTCGTCGCCGTTGAGTTCAAAAATTGTTTTGGCGATTGCGTTTGCAATCATTCCGACGTGTTCATTAATCGGCATTAAAATTTCTTCGGCCGTGAGGTCGTAAGGTCGTCCGAGGATATCGCTGAAGGTCGCGCCTTCGCCGTTGGTCGCCTTGCGTTTAATTTCTTCGGCAACGTTGAAGTCGAGCAAAAATCTTTGCGAAATTGCTTCGGTAACTTCGTCGCCCGCAAGCGGCACCATTCCGTAAGCAATAACCGAACCGTTTTTGGTTACGGCAACGTCGGAAGTACCCGCGCCGATGTCGACGAGCACGATATTTAAATGGCGCATGGACGGCGGCACGAGGACGTTAATCGCGGCGATAGGCTCCAAAGTCAACGCGCGAACTTCGAGGCCGGCATAAGTCAACGCGGTCTGCATTGAGTCGACGACTTGTCGCGGAAGGAACGTGGCGATAACTTTTGTCTTGGCAATTTTTCCGCGCTGTCCGATTAAACTTTTCAAACGGATTCCGTCGAGTTCGTAATTAATTATGCTGAAGCCGACGCAGTAATAAATTTTCGCGTCGATTTTTTTTTCGGACGTGAGCTGAGCTTGCGCGAGCTGAACAGCGGCAAAGTTCAACGAGCTTTGAACTTCGTCGGTTATAACTCCGTTGACTTCGACGGTTGCTTCGGCCGTCATGGTGTAGAGCGCACGACCCGCCGCCGCGATTGCCGCGCTTTTGAGTTCGCCGACTTGTTCCGCCAAAAAATTTTTCACGCGGATAATCACTTCGGCGACCTGCGGCACGTCGTGGATTTGTCCGTCGAGCATGGCGCGGCTGGTGTGTTCCAGTCTGTGCGTCGCGATAATTTTTAATTTGCCGTCGTCGTCCTGCTCCGCGACGATTCCGATAACCGAGCGCGTCCCGATGTCGAGCGCAAAAATTTTTTCGCGGCCGTCAGTTTTGTAATCAATTTTTCTTCGCCCGCGTCGAGGCTTTTCGTCTGAAGAAATTTTTTTACGGCGAGTGCGCTTTGGTTTTTCTTCGGACTTGAGCTCGTCGCCGATAATTTTTTCCGTCATATAATTTTCTCCTTCAATAAAGGTTATTGCGCTTATTTCGCGAATCAACATGATAATCCTTTCAACCGAGTAAAAACTTGCAAAGGCGGTGTGGATATGACGGGCAACAGGGAAGTCATCACCGGCGGAGACTTTAAGCGCATGGTCTCCGGCGCGTACAGCGAATTTCTTTTGGAATACGAAACGATAAACGCGCTCGGCGGCGCGGGAACTTTGGCGGGCACGCACATTTTGCGGACAATGGGCGCGGCGGTCATGCCCCTTGCCGACGCAAAAGACGATTCAATCGGCGGACTTGCCCGAAGAGTTTCGACGGCGGCGGTCTTCGGCGCAAGAGGCAATGCGGGCGTCGTCCTCGCGCAAATGTTTCGCGGGATAAGCGCGGGTCTTGCCGGCAAGTATGAAGCGACGGGTTCGGAGTTCGGCAAAGCTTTTCAGTACGGAATTTTGTACGCGCAAAGACTCGTTCCCGAAGAGCCTGACCGACCGTTCATCATGGTGGCAAAGGCCGTGGCCAAAGGAGCTTATCATGCGGTGCGGGACGGCATGCCGATTGTGGAAATTTTGTATCAGGCAATTCAATCGGGCGAGGCGGCCGTCAAAGAGCTTGCACTTAACGACGCGGGCGCGAACATCATGTTGAGTTTCTTGAAAGGCTGCTTGAAAGGTTTGGACGGAAATTTTGTTTCGCCCGCCGTGAGTTTGTCGCTCGGTCTGGGCACGCATAAAAATATGCCCGACCCGCGAAATGATTTGGTTCGCCCGTATTGCATTCGGTTGCGCGTGAAAAATTCCAAGGCGAACTTGCCCGAACTCGAACGGCAAATGCGAGACTTCAGCAGCTTTTCAATCGTCGAACGCGCGCGCGGCGGTTTGGACATCCACTTGCACACAGACCACGTGGGCACGACTTTGGAACAGGCAATCGGTTGGGGGCCGCTGTCGGAAGTCAAGATAACCAACATGAGCGAAGTGCACGCGCTGCCCTTCCACGAGGCGTTGATGAGCGTGGCCGCCCTTGCCGTCGCGAAAGATTCCGACGAGGCGCAAAAACTTCAAGACGCGGGCGCATCAATTTTGGTTTCGGGCTCGGAGGAGTCGTCGCCGTCGTTGGCTGAAATAATCGGCGCGGCTCATTCGGACTTGGCGTCGAGTTATGTGCTGGTCGCCTCAAGCCCCGACTATCGATTGGTTTTCAAACAGGCCAAGAGACTTTTGGGCGGGCGCGTCGAGTTGGTTTTGGCGAACTCGTTTGAAGAAACTTTGACCGCGCTGAAAAAATTTTCGCCGGGTTTATCTGCGCTTGAGAATTCAAAAATTATGTCACAGTTTTAAAAGGGGCAAGGATTCAGGTGTCAGGGATAAGGGAGAAAACCCTGACCCCCGACCCCTTAATCCTGACACCTAAACAAGGAGATGATTTAATGCTTGAAGACAGAAAAGTAGAGCTCACGGCTCTGCGAGACAAGCTGAACGAAATGGGGAATTCACTTTGACATCGCTCGCAAAGAAGAAAAAATTGCCGAGCTTGAATACAAAATGGGCGAGCCGACTTTTTGGGACAACCCCGAGGCCGCGCAGAAAATCACGCAAGAATTAAACGACGTCAAGTCGGGCATCGAGACTTACAAAAATCTTTTGGCGAAGTTCGACGACGCACAAATTTTATTGGAGCTTGCGCTGGAGGAAGAAGACCTTTCGCAGGAAGCAGACATCGCGGCAGAAATTTCAGCGATTGAAAAAGGCTTGGAAAATTTGCGGCTGGAAATAATGTTGAGCGAACCTTACGACGCCAACAACGCGATTTTGACATTGCACGCGGGCGCGGGCGGCACCGAGGCTCAAGACTGGACGCAAATGCTTTTGAGAATGTACGTGCGTTGGGCGGAACGTCACGGCTTCGAGGTCGAGACGGTCGACTTGCTCCCCGGCGACGAGGCAGGCGTTAAATCTGCCACGGTTTTTGTCAAAGGCCACAACGCTTACGGCTACTTGAAATCGGAAAAGGGAATTCATCGGCTGGTTAGAATTTCTCCGTTCGATTCAAATGCGCGGCGTCATACGTCGTTCAGCGCGTGCGACATCATGCCCGAAATCGACGACGCCGTTGAAGTCGATATAAACATGGCGGACGTTCGCGTCGACACTTACAGGGCTTCGGGCGCGGGCGGCCAGCACATCAACAAAACTTCTTCCGCCGTTCGCATGACGCATATCCCGACGGGCATTGTCGTTCAATGTCAAAACGAGCGTTCGCAAATTCAAAACCGCGAGCGTTGCTTAAAAATGTTGCGCGCAAAACTTTTCGAGCTTGAGCTTGAGAAAAAGGAACAGGAAATTGCCGGGCTTGAAGGCGACTTGAAAAAAATCGAGTGGGGCAGCCAAATTCGCTCCTACGTCTTCCAACCGTACAAACTTGTAAAAGACTTGCGCACGGGCGAGGAGACCGGCAACGTTCAAGCCGTCATGGACGGAGAGATTGACCAGTTCATTCGCGCTTACCTTGCCGCCAAAGCCAACGTAAAAATTTAACGAGGTATCAAACATGAAAAAATTTTTGGCCGTGATAGTCGTCTTGTTGGTTGCCGCCGTCGCGTTTATCCAATTTGCCGTGCCGCGCGCCTTGACGAACTATCTTAAAGATAAAGTCACGACCGCAACCAAAGCGCAAGACGTGACTTTATCGCTTGACGCCCTGCCCGGTGCAAAAATCGCGCTCGGTTACGTCGACAAAGTTCATTGCACCGCCGCCGACGCCAATATCGGCGAACTCAACTTAAAACAGGCCGAACTTAACGGCACTTCGATTCACATTAACATTATGGAACTTCTCATGCCGACCGACGGAATAAGCCGCGAAGA
>CAMJQS010000095.1 GCA_946408105.1 uncultured Selenomonadales bacterium
ATTTTATCGAGCTGCTGCAAGTGAGCACGAACCGCGAAGGCGAATTCGGGACGCTTGCCGAAGAAATTTCCACGCTGAAAAAATATGTCGCGCTCCAAGAGTTTCGATTGATGAATTCGTTCGCGGTCGATTTTAATTTGGCGGAGGAAACTTTATCGTGTCGCGTGCCGCGATTGATTCTTCAGCCGTTCGTGGAAAACAGTATCCTTCACGCGCCCGGCCCCGAAAAAACTTTTTGCCGAATCGTGATTGCTTCCGAGTTGCGCGGCGACGAATTGATTATCACCGTGACCGACGACGGCAAAGGCATTTCGCCCGAAGTTTTAAAAAATTTATCGGACAGGTCGAACGACAAAAAAACTCACGGCGGCTTTTCGGGCATCGGCGTTTCCAACATCAAAGAGCGGTTGCGGCTTTACTACGGCGACGCAGGAAAAGTTATCTGCGAGAGCGACGGCCGCAGCTTTACGAAAATTTCAATCGTCTTGCCCGCCGAGGTGATTTCATGACAAAATTTCTTGCGCTGTTTTATACGCTGCTGGTTATGTTGCTCGTGGCGGTCGTGTCGTATTCCGTTCAAAAATCTGAAGAAAAATTTTTCCCGCAACGGACAATCGGCGTCGTGCTCAAGGCAATGGATTCGGAGCATTGGCTGTCGGTTCGTTCGGGAATGACGGAGGCCGCGCAAAAAAATAACATGCGATTAATCGTCATCACTGCGGAGAACGAGACCGCCTTCGCCGAGCAAAACAAAATTATCGGCGACCTTCTCGACAACGGAATCGACGCGCTGATTGTTTCGCCGACGAACATAAACCGCACGAAAGAATTTGTCGACGCCGCCCGCGAAAAAAATATTCCCGTCTTCTCGATTGACGAGGAAATCGACGGGATAATTTACATCGGCTCGAACAATTATTTAATCGGAGAGATGGCGGCGGCTTTCATGGAAAAAAATTTGCCCGAAGGCGCGGAGGTCAGCGTTATTTCCGGCAGCGCGAATCAGAACGCGCACATTCAGCGGACGGCGGGCTTCGTCGATTACATAGAAAAAAATTCTTCGTTGCGAATCGGTATGACCATGGCGGCCGAGACTCAATATCGGCAGGCAATGAATCAGGCGGAAAAACTTTTTCGCGAACGACCGAACACGCGCGGAATTTTCGTGACTAGCGCGATAATGACTTTGGGCGTGATTGAGGCGACGGAAAAAAATTTTCAGTCGGTCAGAATCGTCGGGGTGGACACGCAAAACGATGCGATAATGGCCGTCAAGAGCGGAAGCATCGACGCGCTGATTTCGCAGGACGGACACGAGTCGGGGCGATTGGCGATTGAAGTCGTCGCGGCTTATCTGAACAATCAGCCGACGCAAAAATATAATTTCATTTCAAACGAACTCATCACAGCAGACAACGCCGAACATTTTTTGTTGCAGGAGGACTTCTGATGAAAAAAGTTTTAATCGTCGACGACGATTTTCTTGTTCGCACTTACTTGAAGCAAATGATTGATTGGGAGGCGCACGGCTTTTACATCATCGGCGACGCCAAGAACGGCCGCGAGGCTCTGGAAATTTTGCAACGCGACGGCGCAGATATTTTAATCGCGGATGTGTCCATGCCGATAATGGACGGGATAGAATTGACGCGCAACGTAAAAAAATTTTCGCCGCGCACACACATTTTGATTTTGAGTTGCCACGACGATTTTGTTTACGTCAAAGAGGCCATGAAGCTCGGCATTGACGATTACCTTTTGAAAAACGATTTGTCGGAAGAAACGCTGCTCGACGCGCTGAAAAAAATTTCCTTCGACGCGGAGGAAAACACGGAAATTGAACGGCTTGCGCTTATCGGGCGAAAAAAATTGCGGGAAGATTTTTTTAAAGCCTTCGACGCGGGCGACACGGACAAATTGGAAAAACTTGCGGCGGACGCGGAAATAAATTCGCAAGTTCAAGCGGCGGCGTTCATGATAATTCCGCGGGCTTGGCACGAGCGAGAAAAATTTTTGGCGGACACGGAGCGCGAAAATTTTTTGGCGGCGTTCGCGGAAATGACTTTGAACACTTGCCGAAATTTTTTGGGCGAAAAAATTTTGCCGCTGATTTTCGTTTCGGAGCGCGCAGGATTTTTTCATTGGGGATTAATCGTCGAGAGTGGCACGCGCGAAATCGCCGAACGACTGCAAAATTTTTCAAAGCTGTATTTTAATTTGGAGCTGAAAATTTTTTTGTCGCCGCCGAAAAAAAATTTGGTCGAGCTGTCGCTTGCGTGGAAAAAAATTTACGACGCCCGCGCGAATTCGTTTTACTCTGACGAAAAAATTTTTTCCGCGGAAGAATTGCCGCCGCTTGAGAAAAAAATTTCCGCCGCGCCGAAAACTTCGGGGCGCGAACTAATCGAGGCGTTGAACTTCATCGACGAAGATTTTTCCGCCGCGCTGAAATTTTTCCGCGAAAAACTTTCGGAGGCAAAACTTCACCCGAAAATTTTATCGGCGTTCTTTGCGGAACTTTTTGCCGAGTCGGAAAAAAATTTGTTGCCGCGTCCGTCGCAAGCAGAAAATTTTTCGGAGTGGTTCGCGCGCCTGGAAAAATTTTTGAACGAGCTGCGCGACCGACAGGGAAAAGATTTTTTGCACCCGGCGATTCGTTTGGCGTTGAAATATATCGAGGCGCACTGCCGCGAAGAAATTTCTCAAACGGACGTGGCCGACGCCGTTCATCTGAACCCGTCGTATTTTTCCACGCTGTTCAAAAAATTTTTGGGCAAAGGCTTCAGCGACTATCTGACGGAAATCCGAATCGCTCACGTCAAAGCGCGATTGTCGACGACTTCAGAAAAAATAAAAGCAATCGCCGAGACCGAAGGCTTCAGCGACTACCAATACTTCGTGAAAATTTTTAAGCGGCTCACGGGACTGACGCCGAGCCAATATCGCGAAAAATTTTTATCCTAATCAAAAAATTTTACACGTTCGACGGCGGGCGTGTATTTTTTTTTGCCAAACTTCCAATTAAAGGCAACGTCTTCAAAAAAGTTTTCGGCTGTGAAAAATCTGCTCAAAAGTTTATCATTCAATCAATGGTAAAAGTTTTCTTCAGCTTGAAAGGAGAGTTTCTAATGAAGATTGGAGTTATCGGAGCGGGACGTATCGGCAAGGTGCACATCAGAAACATTTCGCTGTTCGTGCCGGAGTTGGAAATTAAAACCGTGGCCGACCCGTTCGCCAACGAGCAGACCGAAGCTTACGCCGCGCAATTTGGAATCAAGAACGTGACGAAAAACGCCGACGACATCTTCAACGACCCGGAAATCGAAGCCGTCGCCATTTGCTCTTCCACCGACACGCATTCCAAGTACATCATCGAGGCGGCCAAGGCCGGCAAGAATTGTTTCTGCGAAAAGCCGATTGACTACGACCTTAAAAAAGTTCACGAGGCTATCGACGCGGCGAAGAAGGCGGGCATTAAATTGCAAATCGGTTTCTGCCGTCGCTTCGACCACAACCACCGCGCCGTTTACGACATGGTTCGCGCGGGCAAAATCGGCAAGCCGCACATCATCAAAATTTCTTCGCGCGACCCCGAACCGCCCCCCATTGCTTACGTAAAAGTTTCGGGCGGAATTTTCTACGACATGATGATTCACGATTTTGATATGGCTCGTTTCCTGGCCGGTGATGAGGTTGAGGAAGTTTTCGCGGCGGGCGCAGTGCTCGTTGACCCGGCTATCGGCGAGGCGGGCGACGTTGATACCGCAGTCGTTACGTTGAAGTTCAAGGGCGGCACGATTGCCGTTATCGACAACAGCCGCCGCGCGGTTTACGGCTACGACCAGCGCGTCGAAGTTTTCGGCGACAAAGGCGTCGCGATGAACGGCAACGACATTCCGAACACGGCAACCTTCGCGGACGCAAACGGCACTGTCGGCGGCACTGCCTTCCAAGTGATGTGGGATCGTTACGAGCAGGCGTTCGTCTCCGAGATGAAAGCATTCGCAAAAGCAATCGTCAACAACGAGGAAACTCCCGTGACGGGCGAAGACGGACTTTATCCCGTGCTCATGGCGGCGGCGGCAACCAAGTCTTGCAAGGAAGGACGCCCCGTGAAAATTTCCGAAGTCGACGTGTAAGGAGGCGTTCTTCATGTTGAAACGTTGCGCATGTATCGACACGCTTTACACCGAAAAAGATTTTTACGAGAGATTCGCGGCGGCCAAAGCTGACGGCTTCGACGCGGTTGAATTTTGGGATTGGAGAATTCGCGACCTCGATAAAGTTCGCGACGCGGCTCAAGCGGCTCAAATCACAATCAGCGGCTTCAACGGCGACAATGATTTTTCTCTCGTCGACCCCACGCATAAAGAAAAATACCTTGAAAACCTCAAGGCTTCCCTCGACGCGGCAAAAAAAGTCGGCGCAGTCACAGTTACGATTCATTCAAACGCGCTCGGCGACGGCGGCATCGTCGTCAATCACTACGACGAACTTTCAGACACGGTTAAGCTTTGCTCCATGTACGACACGCTGCTTGCCTCTGTCAAGCTCGCTGAAGAATACAAAATCCGCATGAACTTGGAAGGCCTCAACATCAAAGTCGACCACGTCGGAAATTTCTTGCAGACGACGCAAATGGCGGCGGAAGTCACGCGCCTCATCAACTCTCCTTATCTGATGATTTTGTTCGACGCTTATCACATGCAATACAACGAAGGCGCGCTCTGCTACAACATTGAAAAATATTTTGACCAAATCGGACACATTCACATTGCCG
>CAMJQS010000096.1 GCA_946408105.1 uncultured Selenomonadales bacterium
AACGATATTCCATGTCCTGCCATTTCGCATTGACAACGGCGTCGACCAAAGCCATATCGTCCGCGTCCAAGTCAGCAATAGAAACCGGCGGCGCGTTCAATTTCATGAAGTCATTGAACTCTTCGCTATAAAGAATTTTTGTTATCGCCGTCTTCAAATCAATTTGATTGAGCCGGGCATATTTCATCAGCATAGGATACATTTCGCGCGAAGTCATTCCGAAGTTCCAAAAGAGTTGGAACGAATCATTTTTCATCTCGTGAACTTGAAGGCATGCAGACTTTGCGAACGACGGCTCGATTATTAAGTCCATGATGTGTCGCTTGCTTTTAATCTCGAACGAAAACCAATCGTCTCTGTACTCGCCCATGATTTACCGTTGCCCCAAATAATTATTAACGAACTGTTGAGCCGTGCGCCCGTTGCGCCCCGAATGCGACATTTCCCAGCGCAAACCTTCAATGCGCAAAGTTTCCGCGTCCAGTTCAATGCCGCGCCGCTTTAGCATACTGCGAATTATTTCAAGATACTCCGCCTGCGTCGGCGCGTAGTAGTGAATAATCAGCCCGAAGCGGTCGGACAGAGAAATCGTTTCGTTCGCGCTGTCGTCTCGATAAAGTTCGTCGTGGTCTTCCGAACGGTCGCGCCAAGTTTCGCGAATCAAATGGCGGCGGTTGCTCGTCGCGTAAATCAAAACATTTTCCGGCCGAGATTCGACGCCGCCTTCAATCGCTGACTTCAAATATTTATATTCCGCTTCCGACTCCTCGAAAGATAAATCGTCCAAAAAAATTATAAAACGTTTGCTCAAAAATTTTCTCAACGTCTCCATGAGGTCGGGCAAAGATTTTAATTGCGGCTTGGTGATTTGAACGAGGCGCAAGCCTTGCGAATAATATTCGTTGACCAGAGCTTTGACGCCCGAAGATTTTCCCGTGCCGCGCGCGCCGACGAGCAAAACATTATTGGCGGGCTTGCCGCTGACAAAAGCGGTCGTGTTGCCCGTCAAAAGTTCTTTTTGGTGCGCGTAGCCGATTAAATCGTCGAGGCGAATCGTTTCAAAGTGACGAATGCCGACGATAGAATTTTTTTCCCAGCGGAAAGCGCGATAAGCAGCGATGTCGCCGTAGCCGAATTTTTTCCAGTGTTCGATAAAGGCGTCGGCAATTTCTTCTGCGCCGAAAATATTTTCCAGCCGCCGCAAAAGTTCGTTGAAAGATTCGTCGACGTTGGCGGCGGTCGGCTTGTAGAGGTTGAGAATTTTTAAATCGCTCCAAAGTTCGCCGCGCAAAATCGGCAAGAAAATTTCTACGTCGTGAACAAAAGTTTCGCGCAAACTCTCGCCGATAATCCCGCCGCGGATTTCAATCGTCGTCGAAATTAAATTCGGCTCGTGCGCCAAAAGATAAATCAAATACGCGCGATAAAGATTGCCGCTCAAGCCGAGCCGTTCCGCCCGTTCGACCAGCCGCGCTGAAGTTTCAAATTCGTTCGCCGCTCCGTCAAAAATTTTTTCGTCCAAAAGATTTCGGCAAACGATTAAGCCTTGCAAATTCATTTTAAAATCCTTTCCGTGTCTAAAATTTCTCCGTCGACGGTTTGCGCCGTCAAATTTATTTCCGTCGCGCTGACGTTGAGCACGATGAAACTTTCCGGCTCCTCACGAAGATTTTTAAAGCTCACGTCGTCAATCGTCGAGTGCGGCTCAACATATTTTTGGTCGCCCGCCCGCCCGCAAAGAATGTACGTCGTGCCACGCGAAGATTTTTTCCGCGCAAAAATTTTTCCGCGGTTCCTGTAGGTGTGCAAGTGCCCCGTGAAGACCAAATCGATTTCCAGTTCGTCGAACAGCTCCAAAAATTTTTCGGCGATGTCGTTGAAGTCGTCGCGCGCGTAATCGTAAATGTCTTTGTGCATGAGGACGATTTTCCACGGGCGATTAGCGTTGGCGGCGTCGCGTCGAAAAAAATATTCTTGCGCGGCCTGCAGATTCGGATGAAATTTTTCCAGCTCGGCAAATTGCGTGTTCAAAATAAAAAAATGCGCCGCGCCGTAGTCGAACGAATAAAAATAGCCGCCAAGATTTTTTCCGCCGTTGTCTGGCAGCGCGAACTGATTCAAATAGCCGACGGGCAGCGCGTTGAACCAGTCGACGCCATAGCATTCGTGGTTGCCCATGACGGGCGCGAAAATTTTTCCCGCCAAAAGTTTTGCGGCCGCCGCGTGCCACGCTCGCCACTGATAATCCGCCTCGCCGTTGTCGACCAAATCGCCCACGACCGTCACCAGCTCCGCGTCGGGAAAATTTTTTTGAGCCGCCTCCGCCGTCCGCTGCCAAACTTCGTAGTGCTCGCATTGGCTGTCCGCGAAGATTAACATTTGAAATTCGCCGTCGCCCGCCGTCCTCAAGTCTTGCCACGAAGTCGCGCGCGCGCCCGAAACGATTCGGAATTTGTAAAGGCTCGCGGGCTTGAGATTTTTTAACGCGCAAGAAAAAATTAAATCGTTTCGTTCGACTTCAGAGAAATGCGCGGCCTCTTCGCCGACGAGTTGCCACTCCACCGAAAAATTTTCTGCCGCGTCCGCCTGCCACATCAAAGTTCGTGACGACCGACAATCGCGCGTGACAATTTGCCGCAAAAATTTTATGTTCGTGAGCGGCTCGTAATCGTCTTGCGGCGCGTGAAGTTCGTCGAGGCGTTCGGCCTGTGCAAGTTTTGGAAAATATGCTCCGAGTCCGAGCGCGATTAAAACTTTTAAAAAAAATCTTCGGCTCATTCCAAACCTCTCGCAAGCTGCGCAGAATATTTTTCGGGCAAGCGACAAATTTTCCCGTCGCTCGTGAAAACGTTCGTGCTCGTTCCTTCCGCCAAAATTTTTTCCTCGCCGCGCTTGCGAATCACGTAATTAAATTTCATTTTCGCTTTAGTCAAAGCCTCCGCCGTCGTCACAATTTCCAATTCGTCATCAAACTTCGCGGGCGCATGAAACTTCGCGCCGACCTCGATAATCGGAAACAAAATTCCGTCGCTCATCATCTCGTTCAAGTCGATTCCGAGCGTGCGTAAAAATTCGACGCGCCCCGTCTCGAACCAGCGAATATAATTTGAATGGTGAACAATCCCGAAGGTGTCCGTGTCGAAAAATTTCACGCGATATTCCGTCGTCACAAACATTACCGTCCCTCCTCGACGAAACTATATCACATTGCCGCGAACTGTGCTATAATCGCCGCGATAAATTTTTTTGGAGGGGCTGAGCTTGCTTTACTTGTGCGCGACGCCGATTGGCAACCTGGAGGACATGACGTTTCGGGCGATAAGGATTTTGCGCGAAGTCGATTTGATTGCGGCGGAAGACACGCGGCGCACGCGAAAACTTTTGACGCATTTTGAAATTCACACGCCGCTGATTCGTTTCGACGAAAATTGCAAGGCGACCGTCGCCGAAAAAATTTTGGAACGACTTCAAGCGGGCGAATCGGTTGCCGTAGTGAGCGACGCGGGCTTGCCGGCCATCTGCGACCCCGGCGCGGACTTGGTGAGGCTGGCAATCGACGCTGGAATAAAAGTTTGTCCCGTGCCCGGAGCGAACGCCGCCTTGAGTGCGCTGATTTGTTCGGGGCTCGACACGAAAAAAATTTTTTTCGCGGGCTTCGCGCCCAAAACAAAAAAAAATCGCCGCGAGTTTTTGGAAAAACTTTCGACGACCGAGGCGACAATAATTTTTTACGAGGCACCGCACCGACTGAAAAATTTTTTGGCGGAGCTTGCAGAAATTTTCGGCGAACGGGAAATTGTTTTGGCGAGAGAGCTGACAAAAGTCCACGAAGAATTTTTGCGCGGGAAAATTTCTGAACTGCTTGAAAAAATTTCGGAGCCGCGCGGAGAATTCGTCGTCGTCGTTGAAGGGAAAAAATTTTCGGAGCCGCCGCCGCCCGAAGAAAATCTTTTGGACTTCTACGAAAAACTTTTGGCGCAAGGTCTCGAAAAAAAATCAGCCATGCGCGAGGCCGCAAAAAAATTCAACGTGAGCCGCCGCGAAATTTATAACGCATTAATCAAGGAGCAGAAATGAGAATCAACGAGTACAAAAGCTTGGACGAATTCATTTACGAGTACGACAGCGGCCGCCGCCCTTCCACGGAAACTCAGCCGCGCAAGTTCATGGGCATTGAATTTTTTTATGGCGGCGTCTGTTATCGAATGTGCTACGAGCCTGCCGAAAACGAAGGCGCACCCCGATTTTATTACGTCTACGTCATGCACTGCGAATCGCGAGGCTATCCCGCCGCCGACAGGTTTGAAGTGATTGGTCGCTACGAAAAATTTCAAGACCTGCTGGAAAATTTTTTGATTGACGGCAAGCCTTTCAAGGAAGTCATCATGGACGACGATACAAAAATTCTCGGTAAAGATTAGTGCGTTGCGAACTTTGAGGCCGTCATGGATGACGGCCTGCCCGCGCAATGAGCGTGACGCGAATTCAGCGGGCAACGAGCGGCTACGGGTGGCTGAAACGTTTGAACGATTAGGAGCAACGCCCCTGCGAGGTGTCTTTTCTCTTTGCTACTTTCTCTTTGGACACGCAAAGAGAAAGTAGATCCTTAACATAAAAAAATTTTTACGCTCAATCGAAGCGAGGCTCACGCCGCGAAACTTACGAGCAACGCCCCCGCGAGGTGTCTTTTTCTTTTGCTACTTTTCTTTTGGGCAAGCAAAAGAAAAGTTGATGACACACGCAAAAAAATTTTC
>CAMJQS010000097.1 GCA_946408105.1 uncultured Selenomonadales bacterium
CCGTCGTCTGAAAAATTTCATCACGATTCGCGCCGCGTCGTTCCATTTCCATTGCACGGCGGAGCAAGCTTTTATCGGCCGTCTTTGCTTTTTTGCCAGCGAAGGAATATCTCGTGTCCTCGTCGTTTTGGACGGAATTCAAACTGCGCCCGTCAGCAAGTTCGATATTGTGCGTGCGGCGGTTGTAGCGGAAAATTTTCTGCCCGTTCGGGTCGACCAAATCTTTTGCGATTCTGCCGAACTCGTCCGCCAAAGCGATTGATTGCTCTGTCGTGAGCTTGCCGTCGGGGTTGCGAAAGTGCGCGATAAATTTGTTCATGGTGTCTTTGAGCCACTGCACGACGCGTTGAATCAAGCCGCGATTTTTCCCCGCAATGTTCTGCAAAAGCCCCGTGCGTTTTGCCACGTCCTCCATTTGGTCGGCGATGATTTCTTCGTCAATCGCCTCGTCCGTATACAAGTCATTGCGTTCTGTCTGCTCAAGGTAAGCGTCGCGTTGCTCGTCGGTGATGTCCGCCGCCTTTACCAGTTGCTGATAAAGTTTCGGGTTGTTGTGTTTGAGCCAGTGCAATGATTCGTGCCAGAAAACTTTTCCGAGCGGCTTGTTTGAATTGACGTTCATGTAAGTTGCGCCGTTTTTGCGTACCCCGTAAAAGTTTTCATCGCCGCGGAAGAAAACGACTTGGGTGTCGAGCTTTTCCCCGAAAGATTTAATGAGCTTTTGTTGCGGCGTCAAATCTTTGTCGTCGACAAAATTTTCAATTCGGGTATCGACTTCACCTTGCTTGGAAAATTTCGCAGGCTCGCTTTTTGTAAAATATTTGGGATAAAGCAGTTCGCCCGTCTGTTGATAAAGTTCCTGCGCCGTAATTTTGTTGTCCGAAAAATCTTTGGAGAGTTCCTCTGCTTTGGCGTCGATGTTTTGAGATTTCTTCGAGACTTTGCCATGAAGTCTTTTTGCGTTCCACATTTCCCTCAATGTCGTCGCTGCCCCGCTGAAAAAGCTGTCGTCGTTTACAGGATTTTTCTCAAGGTTGCGTCGTAAAAGAGAAATTAACGTCCGCCGAGCTTCTCGCCTGGCACCTTGTTGCCGGCGGTCACTCGAAATATTATTAGCCTCGTTGGCAAGTACGTTGATTGCTTCTTTGAGCGCGGGATATTTTTTGTAAAGTTTCTCCTTGAGCTCTTCATCAACAGTGAGCGTTTCGGGCGTCAAAGACATCAGGGCGATTTCTTCTTCGGTCGGCCCTTGATTCCGTTGCTCACCTTGTGTCGGTTCGGTTTGAGGCTTTTCTTCGGCAGTGGTTTTTTCTTGCGAAGTTGTTTCAGTTTCATAATTTCCGAATTGCCAACGCCCTTTGTTGTTGCGGACGCTTGAATTTAGAGTTTTGCCGCTTTGCGGGTCGCGAACGGTGCCGTCGTCTTCAATGACTAAATTTTTGTTGTAAAATTTTTCGCGAATGAGATTCTGTAAATCTTCGCGGGAGCCGGCACTGCCAATCGTGTGCCATTTATCTTTTGATTTTTTTTCGGGTTGCGCGGTTTGTTCGGGTTGAGCAACTTCTTCGATGTTCGGCTTCTCCTGCGTCGATTCGACAGTTTCAGGCGGCGCAGTTTGTGTTTCTTGAATTTTTGGCTTGGGTACGGGTTGTTCGGATGAAGATGTTTCTTCGCCGTAAAGAATTTCGTGTACGCGATTGTAAACTTCTTCACTGGACATGTCTGCGTGTGTAAAGGACAGTTCGCCAAGCTTGCGGTCGGCGTCTTTTGTCCATGACACGTCTTTCGCATAGCCATAAGCTTTATCCCAAAAATTATCCTTTGAATTGCGAAGAACTTCTTCCGCTGCATAATGTATCGCATGTCCAAGTCTGCCGTCCTCTTCCTCCTCGCGCCAATAACTTATGTTCTCGGCAAGGTCGTTTATGAAATTTTCTGTCCTGAAACCGGTCAACGGAGATTTAAGCCAAGCAATTTTTTTTGCTGCAAACGCTTCCATTTCGGGATATTTTGAAAAAGGAAACAGTTCGTTCATCTTCGCTTTATAAGCCGCCTCAATTTTCTTTACGTCAGTTTCATCTTCATTTATAAATCTTCCGTGCTCACGTCTTCTTTGTCTTTCCTGTCTCTCTTTCTCTCGTTTAATCTCTGCTTGCTTTTCCCACTCTTCACGCCTTTGTTGTTCTTTTTTCAAGCCTTCTTCCGCTTTATTCAAAAATTCGTCGGTAACGTCCCTTTCCTCGTATCTCTTGAGTTCGCTTAAAGCTAGTGAACGGTCAGCCGTGTTATTCTTGCTTTTGGCGCGTTCGAGCAAATCGTCAAGGTATGCTCCAATCAGCGGGTGCGTGTCGGTTTTAAATTTGGCGTGAAGTGCCGCCGCCTTCTTTGAGCGTTTGGGTGTCGTGGGAGCTTTGGTGAATTCCTCGTTGCCGAAGTAAATATTCAAAGCGCGAGAAAAATTCTTCGCGCTCTCTTGGTCGTCGAAGGCGAAAATATCGTCTTGAAGGGTTCCGTTTAGGTTAAATCTCTTGCCGCCGTAAGATTCCAGCATTTTATCTACGTTGCCGGAAATTTTCTCAAACAGTTTCGGATTTGACTTTGAGCGACGCCAATAAGCCTCACCACTAAGCTGAAAACCGTCAGCGTCTGTCATGTTGTCGCCGATGAGCACGAAAAATTTGCCAAAATCCCTTAACGATGAAGAATCGTCAGGTCTTCCGGTTGTGACTGTCCATCTGCCTTTGCGGGTCGGTTTTGTGATTCCGGCTCGGCGCAGTGCTTCTTCGGGCGAAGGTTGCGCTTGTGGTTTTGGCGAAGCTTCTTCCACTTCCGTTTCGACGTTATCGACTGCGGCAGGTTGAGGTTGAGGAGCCTGCTGTCGAGTTTGCAAATTTTGAGCCGTGGCTTGAGCCAATTCTTGTTGCGCCAATTCGCTTGCTTGCCGAGATTGAGACAAATACCTCCGCCTATAATCTTCTTGAACTTGTCGGGTTGCCTCGTCTGCTTGAGCAGTTCGCACTGATTGAACTCGCGGCTGAATCCCTGCTTGAACATCTTCATCGGCTATTTCTCTTTGCAGGTTGTCTTCAAAATCGTCGTCCTCGAAAATGTCTATAAGGCTCCGCGCTGAATTTTCGGCTTCACGTTTACGGCGTACCTCTTCGCGGAGACGGTTTTCTTTGGCTTGCCGCGCTTGCAGTTCTCGTTTTTCTTCGACTTGCCGCGCTTGCAGTTCTCGATTATCTACTTCAGCGATTAAATTTCTTACTTGTCGTATTGCTTCCACACTGCCGTGTTCCAGTGCCGTTCTTAAGCCTGATGTTGCTTCTACTTTAGTTTTTACCTCGTTATATTTCGGATTTCGTAAAGTGCGAATAACTTCTTTCCCGGCGGCTTTTCTTGCGTCTATTTCTGCCGTTTTTAGTCGTTCTATCTCAAGGTCTAGTTGCTTTCGCCCTTCTTTACGCATGTTTTCGAGGCGTTCGTTTGTGTCGAAGTCACCGAGACGTTGTGCGAGAGCGTAATTTTCTCTTATTTGTTCGGGCGATTGTTTTCCTGCTTCACGTGCTTCTTGTTGGTCTTCTTCACGTCGAAGGGCTTCCTTAATTTCTTCATCTTCGCGGGTTTCCCATTCACTAAGTTTTTGAAAATATTCACGGTCGGTAACTGGATTTTCTACATCATCTTTTAGTTTTTGAACTTTTCTTTGCGCATTTTGATAATTTTTTCTTATGGTATCCGCAGAAACTTGCGAAGCTTCTTCGTTTTCTTTGCGGTCTTCTTCGCGCAGAAATTCTTCATCTTCGCGCATGTCCGATATAGCGTTCCCTCGTGCAGTTATTGGGTCAACACGAGTAGCCAAGAATTGTTCTCTGCGTTGTCTGGCGATGTCTGCTCTTAGCCCGTAATTGTTTTCTTTGTCTTTTTTTACTGCCGCGTCAAATGCGGCTCTTTCTTGTCGCCGTTTTTCTTGTTGTGCTTGATATTTTTGAATTATCTTTTCATTTTCTTGTCGTTGCAGTTCGCCCGGAGTGGTTGGTTTGTCGTCGTTGACATAATTTGAGTAATCGAAGGGGGCTTCTCCGCCGGCCTCGTCGTTAGATAAATCAACTTCGCGTTCCCTAAGGACATTTTGAGTGTGTTGCGCCGCCGCTTTATTTAAAATTTGTTGAGCGCGGTACTTTAACGAATTCCTTTTCTGTTCTTCCGCTCGGATTACACTTTGCGGTGTAAATACGGTCGTTCCTCCGGCTGTCTTTGATTCAACGGGTTCATTGATTGCAGTTGCCGTAACTTGCCGTTGCGTTTGAGGCGAAGATATTGCAAACGCCCCTGCTTGTGAAAGCTTGGCTTGCCATTCTTGGATTTTCTTCGAGGAGCCGTTTTGCAGAGATTTAAAATCTATAGCCGGTACCGCTATGCCGTTTTGATTGGCAAGCCGAAGTATGGCGTTGCCGATTGTCTTTTTACCTTCGTGCGAAGTCTTTTTGGTGACGGCTTTACTTGCCTGCTTGATTAATTTTTCGTCCGCAGATACATTCGCCGGTTGCGACAAAACATTTTCAGGCGGCGTGTTTTGCCTCACAGGGTCTTGTTGAAGTTGAGCTTGCGGCTGTGTTTGCGGCTGAGGAATTGTGACGCCGTTTTGTTTTAAAATATTTTCGGCTTCGGCGAAGTTGCCGCCGGTCAAAGCGTTCTGCAGACCGAAGGCAA
>CAMJQS010000098.1 GCA_946408105.1 uncultured Selenomonadales bacterium
GAAGCGGCGTTGTAAATGTTCAAGCTGAAGTCGGGCGAAATGTTCGAGACCATGAGCCGCGGGAAGAGCGCGTTAAAAAATCCTATCGTCAAAAACGCAATGCCCAGCGTCGACGAGACGAACGCCTTGCAGCCGCAACCCGCAGCCGCGCCCGCGCAACTTGCAATCAACGCGGCAATTGACAAGCCGAGGAAAATTATCGTGCTGAATTTTGCGAGAATGTCTGTATCGACCGCCGCGAAGCCCGCGAAAATTACGTAAGCAACGAGCGTCGCGATTCCCAGGCACAAACTTTTTTTGTGCAGTTCATTGAGCAAACCTTTGTCCGCGATTTTTATCAGCAAAAAATTCGAGCCGTGGAAGGCAAACAAGAGCACGAAGAAAATTCCGCCGAGCAGAGCGCACGGGCTAAGCAAATCCAAAAAATTTCCGACGTAATGCATTTGAAAATCTATCGGCAGCCCGCGCAGAAGATTGACGACTGCCACGCCCCACAAAAGCGCGGGCACGAAACTTCCGAACATAATTCCGAAGTCCCAAAAATTTGTCCAGTCAGAGTATTTGAGCTTGCCGCGAAGTTCAAACGCCACGCCGCGCATAATCAGCGCGAGCAACATCAAAAACAGCGCAAGATAAAACGTGCTGAACATCGTGGCGTAAACGTGTGGGAAGGCCGCGAAGGTTGCGCCGCCCGCCGTTATCATCCAGACTTCGTTGCCGTCCCAGACCGGCCCGATTGCGCGGACAAATTGCGAGCGTTCGTTTTTCGGGCGACCGAGCATCATCATACCCACGCCGTAATCAAAACCTTCAAGGATAAAAAATCCCGTGAAGAGCACCGTTATCAAAATGAACCAAACGATATTTAAATCCACAGTCCTCACTCCTTTGCGGAAAAATTTTTGTCAGTAAACAGATTGCTCCGTCCGCGGTTTAAACTCTATTCCCAACTTTTCTTTGAGGAAACTTTTTAAAACGAAAATTTCTATCTTGCGCGCGCCTCCCGTGGCGGCAAGATAATAATGCGTGTAATCGTTTTCGTCGGCGGGCGGGTTAATCTTCAGCGTGCGAGTTTCTTTGGCAACGTCGGTTACTTCGTCGTTGTGTTTTAATTCGTTCGTGTTTATATCCCGGCAAACAATGCTGTGCAGATTTTGGAACGAGTGATTGAAATTTTTGTTGAGATAATTTTTGAACTCGACGTAATAAAGTTTGGAATTTTTAATCGGTACATTGTCATTCAGCTTGGCCATGACATCAATGCCGGTGTGCGTATCATAATCGACGACAGTAAACGGAAAAATCGACGGGTCGTGTTGGCTCAGTTGCATAAACAAACTGAACACGCCGGCTTCCAGACGCGGCTCGATTAAATGCAAACCTTTGTATTCGGCAATCGACGTGCGGTTGATTTTATCAATTCTGCGTCGGTATTCCGTCCTTTCTTTTTCAATCGTGCGGTAGGCATCGGCTTCGTCTTCGAGCCAACTCATGTCATACCAATCGCTGCCGGAAGTAATTTTGTCGTAAATGCCGCGTACGACTTCTTCCAGGTCTTTCATAATTTCGGAAGGCGTATTGTCTGCCGAACCGCGATTTGCCGTCAGCTTCAAAGCTTGGCAATTTATGAACGCATGAAACTTTGTATACTCGGAACCTTTCGTGTTGACCCATTCGTTTTTTCTTTGAATCGGAATAAAATCTTTGCAAAGCCATATACCATACCGCTGTTGAACGGTGTAACTTCCGTCAGGCGCAGAATAGCCGGGGTGCCGAATCATTTTGTTGTATTCGTATTTGACTTTGAGACCTTCGACGTAAAAGACGGCATGATATTTTATGAACGGAAAATTTTTCAATGTGCCGACCGCGACAAATTTTTTGCAATAATATTTCGGAGCGTCTGTCGTGTATTCGTCGAACAATTTGTTGACGGATTTGCTTTCCGCAGGGAAGACATGCCCGAAGTTTAAAATTTCCGTTGAGCTTCTGTCCAAACCTTTAAGCTCCAACTCCACGCCGAGATTTTTATCGATGCCGAATTCGCGTTCGACGGAACCAAACTTAGTGAACCAGATAATATAATCTTTCAAGCGCGCGTGCGAGAATTTGTCGAAACGGTTGTTGTTGTAGCCGAGGATGTAAATAATGGTGCCGCCGGGTTCTTCGGGAGCCGGCTCGCTTGTGACTTCGACTTCGGGTATCTTGTGATCGTGAAGTTTTTTGTTCGGCTTTTTCATCAGCGCATGATATTTTACGCCGTCTTTTACCGTGACGACTTCTATTTCCGCGCTGTTGAAATAAACTTTGGTGCCGTGTCCTTTTTCGCCGATTGTGTTTTCGTCATTGCACCGCAAAGAATTTCCCAAATCGAAGAAAGATTCCAGCCCCGTTTTGTCCATGCCGTGTCCGTTGTCCGCGATTTCGATTTTCAATTTTTTTTCGCCGCAGTCGTCGATTACATCAAACATCAGACGAATTTTATTTGCGCCCGCGTCGAAGGCATTACTTATCGCTTCGCGTACCAAGTCAAGAGGATTGGCAAAATCCATTGCGATTTCGATAAATTCCCTGGAGGCGTCGACCTTGGGAGTTATTGTAAAATTATCCACATGTTAAATCATTCCCCTTCTTCCGTGATGTGAGTGCGCCGAATGAACATGACCGCCGCGAAGACCGCCAAGACTGCCAAGAAAAGATAAATTGCCGTGAAGCCGATTAAAGTTATCCACACTTCGCCCGCCGAAAGATTCGGGCTGACTGCGACTGCCGTTTTTTGCAGGCCGACGACGATCCACGGTTGCCGACCCGCCTCCGCAATGTACCAGCCCGCCGAGTTGGCGATAAACGGAATGGGCAAAAGTAGCGGCATTAATTTTAAACAGCAAAGATGTTCGCGAATTTTATTTCTACAGAAAAAGACGAAGCAACCCGTTCCGAGGACGATAAAGAGCAACGCACCGCCCGCGCCGACCATCGCGCGAAAACTCCAGAACATGCCGCGCACGTCGTTGGGAATGTAATAGCCGCTGCCGTATTTTTCGACCGCCTCTTTTTGTAAATCGTTAATGCCTTTGACTTCGCCGTCGAAAGAATTGTGCACCATGAAGGTAAACATTTTCGGAATTAAAATTTCAAAATCATTTTTCCCCGCCTCTTGATTGATGTCGGCGACGACCGCGAACGGCGCGGGATTTTCCGTTTCCCACAATGCTTCGAACGACGCAAGCTTCATCGGGTTTCCTTCGGCAAGATATTGCGCGTGCATGTGGCCGGAACCCATGACGCCCAACACTCCGACGAGCGTGTAAAGAACCGCGCGACGAATCGTCCGAATAAAAATTTCGCGGGAAGCTTCGTCCGTTGCAATCTTCCACGCGCTCACGACGATAACCAAAAAGCCGCCCGTCGTTATGCCCGCGAAGAACGTATGAGAATATTCGCCGAAGAGATAAGAATTGGTGACGAGTTCGCCAAAATCTGTCATGACTGCGCGGCCGCCTTCAATCGCGTAACCGACGGGGTGTTGCATGAACGAATTGGCAACGAGAATCCAGAACGCGGAAAGGTTGCTGCCGAAGGCGACAATCCAAATGCACAGGCAGTGAAATTTTTCGCTCAACTTGTCCCAGCCGAAAATCCACAGCCCGATAAACGTCGACTCGATGAAGAAAGCCGTTAAAGCCTCAAGCGCGAGCGGCGCGCCGAAAATGTCGCCCATGAAGCGCGCGTATTCCGACCAGTTCATGCCGAAATGAAATTCTTGCACGATGCCGGTCACGACACCCATTGCGAAATTTATCAAGAAGATTGTCCCGAAAAATTTCACGAGCTTTTTAAGCTTGATTCGCTCCTCGTAACTGCCGCTGCAGATGTACCACGTCTCAAGCAGTGCAACGAAGATAGACAAGCCGAGCGTCACAGGCACAAATAAAAAATGATACACGGTTGTTATTGCGAACTGCAGGCGCGATAAAATAAGTGCGTCCATAAAATCACTTCCTGTCTTTAAAATTTTTCTGCGCTTATTAAATCATAAATCGCCGCCGTTTACAAACAAAAATTTTTGGCACGCGGCTTGCTTTTTATTTTGGCAAAGGAGGCGATAACATGACTTATTTAATTTCTGTCGGCGTGACGGTCGGGATTTTGGCGGGCGCGTGGTGTTTGGCGGCGGACAATATCGGGCTGATAAGTTTCGCGGGCTTTTTGGGCTGGGCGACTTATTTTGCGGCGGGCGGCGGCGTCAAAGGCGTGAAGCTCGGACTCTGTTCAAATTTGAGCGGCGTTTTGTGGGGGCTGGCGACCGTCGCCCTCTGCGGATTTTTTCCGAACGTGCCGTATTATTTTTTCACGATAATTTTTGCGGCGATTATGTGTTGGCAGGCGCACGTTGAACTTTTGAGTTTTATCCCCGGCACTTTTATCGGCAACGCAACTTTTTACGCGGCGTCGGCTCTCGGCGGTGAAGGGGCTTTTACGGGCGTCGGTTTGGTCTGCGGAATTTTTCTCGGACTCATCTCCGACAAATCGGCGCGGCTGTTTACTAAGGACGAGCAAAACTGATATTTTGGCGGCAAAGAAAGGAGCGGACGGAAATTGATTAAGCAAAGAATTTCAGAACAAATTTTTCTCGACGCGCTGCCCTGTGAAATCGTTGTGGCGGACAAGGCGGGCAAAATCTTCAGAGCAAAAA
>CAMJQS010000099.1 GCA_946408105.1 uncultured Selenomonadales bacterium
AGTTCGGGCAAAATTTTTTCGTCCGCCAAAATGTTCGGCAGGCTGAAAAATTTTATGTCGACCAAAAGTTTTCCGATAAAAAAATTCAGCGGTGCCATTTTGTAGAGCACGACGCACGGCAAATTCAAAAGTGCCGCCTCCAAAACGACCGTGCCCGAAGTCGCGATTGCCGCGTCCGCGATTTGCATTAAGTCATATCGTTGCGCCGAGTTCACGAGCTTTACGTTTTGCCCCTGCGTGTCGATTAATTGTTCCACGCCGTCGGCAACGGGCAGAAAAAATTTTTTGTCGGGAAAAAATTTTGTGGCGGCGAGCATGGGCGGCAGGAGCAATTTAATTTCTTGTCGACGCGAGCCCGGCATGAGCAAAATAATTTTATCCGAGTCTTTCACGCCGAAAAATTTTCGCGCTTCCGCCTTTGACATCGACGGCTTGACTGTGTCGACGAGCGGGTTGCCGAGGAAAAAAATTTTCGCGCCCGCCGCCTCGTAAACGGGCAACTCGAACGGAAAAATTGCAATGAAAACGTCCGCGACTGCCGCGCAAGATTTTGCCCGCGATTTTCTCCACGCCCAAGCCGACGGCGGCACGTACGACAAAATTTTCACGCCGAATTTTTTTACGCGCCGAGCCAGCCGCCAATTAAAATCGGGATAATCAATCAGCACGAGCAAATCGGGGCGTTCGACGCGGATAATTTCCGTCAAGTCTTCGAGCAGGCGAAAAATTTTGCGGAGGTTTTTGATGACTTCGACGACGCCCATGACGTTATAATCTTTAAAATTTCTGACGAGCCGCACGCCCGCCTCCGCCATCAAATTTCCTCCGAAGCCGAAAAGTTCCGTCGCGGGGGAAATTTTTTTTATTTCGCGAGCCAAAGACGCGCCGTGAACATCGCCCGACGTTTCGCCCGCCGAAAAAAATATTTTCAAAGCCAAAACCTCCTTCAACGCGAAATTATATTTTGCCGCCGAAAATTTTTCAACGAAAAAGACCTCCGACCGAAGCCGAAGGTCTGAAAAATTTTTGCCGAAAATTTTTTACACATTGACGCCGTAATTTTTTCCGAGAGCAGCCAAGCCGCCGCTCCAGCCCGCGCCGATAGCGTTAAATTTCCATTCGCCGCGGTTGCGATAAATTTCGCCGACGACAACGGCCGTCTCGACGGAAAAATCTTCGCCGAGGTCGTAACGGATAATTTCTCTGCCGGTCACGTCGTCGACGACACGAATGTAAGCGTTTGAAACTTGCCCGAAAGTTTGGCGGCGAGCTTCCGCGTCGTAAATGGTGACGGTGAAATCGATTTTGTCGACGTTGGACGGCACGAGCGAGAGGTCGACTTTAATTTCTTCGTCGTCGCCTTCGCCTTCGCCGGTCAAGTTGTCGCCCATGTGTTCAACCGCGCCGCTCTTGTGCTTGAGGTTGTTGTAGAAAACAAAATCGTCGTCGCTGTTGACTTTGCCGTTGGCACCGAGCAGGAACGCCGCCGCGTCCAAGTCGAAATCGTGGCCGCCGTCGTATTTGTTGACGTCCCAGCCGAGCCCGATTAAAAGTTTTTTCAAGCCGGGGTTGCCCTTCGTCAAATCGACTTTCTGACCCTTTTGCAAACTGACTGCCATAAAAATTCCTCCCAAAATTTATTAATCTTTGCGTCCGACTGTCCAGCGCAAGCCCCAGTCAAACGCTCTGTCCATTTGCTCCGAGTCGTCGAAGAATTCGACAACTTTTTCCACGCTGAAAGTCCCGCCGACATTTTCGAGCAGGGCAATCGCGCAGGTGTGTTTCTTTGAGCCGTATTCGTCCATGCGCACGATGAGTTCGGGGCTGCCGGGGCAGTTCACGGTGACGACGCCCTTGGCTTCTTCCCAATTCGCCGCGCCTTGATAAATGAACGTGTAAATTAAAATTCTGCGAATCTTGTCGGCAAATTTTCCGTTGACGCGAATCGTTTCGCCCGAAGCAACCGCGCCCGTTCTGTCGTCGCCGTCGAGGGAAATGTACGGTTCATAATCGAGCGCGCCGAAGTGATTGCCCAAAGCTTGAACGGCTCCGATGTTTCCGTTTTTGAGTTCGAACAGGCACGCCAAGTCCAAATCAATTCCGCGGTTGGTGAAGCGGCTGAAAAATCCCGACTTCTGCGGCGGCTGGCTCCAGTTGAGATTAATGACAATTTCGCCGAGCGAGCTGCCCTTCTTAACGAGATTAACTTTTTGTCCCTTGCGAAGCTCAACTTTTTTTGGCGGCGGAGGTTCTTCGCGCGGCGGAGGCGGCGGCGGGATTGTAATTTTTTCTCGACGTGTGGAAGTTCTTTCGCGGCGCATGTTAATCTTCGGGCGTTCGGGTTCGGGCGGCGGCGCGGGCGGTTGAGCGTCTTTAACGTCGATGCCGAAATTGTTGCACAGCGCGGCCAGTCCGCCGCTGAAGCCGGCACCCGTCGCGTTGAATTTCCACGCGCCCTTGTAACGATAAATTTCGCCGAGGACAATCGCCGTTTCGACAGAAAAACTTTCCAGCGGGAAAGTTGCAAGCTCTCCTCTCGCGCCGAAAATTTTCAGAGCCGCGCCGCGTATCATGCTGAAATTTTGTCTGCGCTTGTCGGCGTCGTAAATCGTGGCGGTCAAAGAAATTTTTTCGACGTGGCGGGGAATGCGCGAAAGGTCAATTTCAATCGAGTCGTCGTCTTTGTGCGTGACGGCTCCGGAATTGTGGCGGGCATTCCCGTAGAAAATAAAATCTTCGTCGCCGGCAACTTTTCCGTTCGATTGAGTAAGGAAAGCCGCCGTGTCAATTTCAAGTGCGCTGTCGGGGCGTTGAAATTTTATCGTCAAAAAATTTTCGTTGAGCGGAATTTTTTGCCCCTTGCCAAGCTCCATCATCTCACCTCCAAAAATTTTTCGCGGTAGAAGTCCAGAAAGACAAACAGGTTTGCGACCAGCGCGGCGTGCTTGCCGTCGAACGCGCGATGAACAATTTCGTAAAGTTCGTCGGGCTTCAACTTTTCAAACGCGCCGAGCATTCCCGCAATCTGCATTTTAACAAAAAAATTTGTAACTTCAAAGCGGTTGACGGGATTTTGCGCGAAGAATTCAAAGCCGCTCAAAAAATCGTCGAGCCAATCCAAACCTTCAATCAGCGGGTCGAGCCAAAATTTTATTTCGTCTTGCGGCGTGCGTTCCGTGCGCGACCAAGAATTTTTTACCGTGCGCCAAATGTAAAGGCGATTCGGCACGCGCAAAAATTTTTTCGCAAGGCAAACGACTTTGAAAGTCCAAAGCACGTCTTCGGAAATTTTCACGCGCGGAAAATTTATTTTGTTGGCGACGAGAAAATCCCGCCGCAAAAATTTTTCCCAAGGAGCCCAGCCGTAACTCGTCCGCAAAAAATTTTCGACGCGCTCGGAAATATTTTCCGTTTCAAACGTCGGTTTGTCAAGCGCGGAAATATTTTTGTCCCAGGCCGCCTCCGCGAAAGTTTTGCCGTCGCTGACGAAGCCGCAGCTCATGTAAACGACTTCGGCGCGAAAATTTTCCGCAAGAGTGTAAAGCGTTTCGAGGGCGGCGGGCACGAGCAGGTCGTCGTTGTCCATGAAGAAAATATATTCGCCGCGAGAAAATTTTAAGCCTTCGTTGCGCGGGACGGAGCCGCTGCCCGAATTTTTTTCCGTCGAAAAAATTTTCAATCGCCCGCCGAATCTCTCCAAAAAATTTTCGGCAACGACGATTGAATTATCGGTGGAGCAGTCGTCCACGGCGATGACTTCAAAATCTTGCAGCGTCTGATTCAAAATTGATTCGAGGCACGCGCCCAAAAATTTTTCGGCGTTGAAGACGGGAACAATCACTGAAACTTTCATCGGTCAGCTCACTTCGAGAAATTTTTGATAAGCAAATTTGTAATCAGCGCGGCGCGTTTGCCTTTAAACATTTCGTGAATTATCTCGTAAGTTTCGCGGCGGCTCAATTCTTTAAAAGCGTCGAACACATTTTCATTCGTGAGGGGTCCTTGGATAAAACTGTTCATAAGTTCAAAACGATAAGCGGGATTGTGCGCGAAGAATTCTATTCCGTCCATGAAGTCGTCGAGCCAATCCGCGCCGTCGACGAGCGAGTCGAGCCAACTTTTTATTTTCTCTTCGGGCGTGCGTTTCTTTCGCGTTACAGAATTTTTTGCCGTGCGCCAAACGTAAAGAGGATTCGGGATTCGCAAAAAGTTTTTCGCCAAGCAAACGATTTGAATCGTCCAAAAAGCATCCGCGCCGATTTTTGCTTGCGGAAAATTTATGTCGTTGGCAAGGAGGAAATCGCGCCGCGAAAATTTTGCCCAACAGAATACGCTGCAGTCCGAATGCAAAAGGGACTTCAGACGTTCGGCAAGGTCGTCGCTCTCCATAAAAATTTTATTGCGCAAGCGGCTCGACGAAACCAACGAGACGTGCGTTAAATTTTGCGGATTGTCTTCGTCGCAAGTGAAGGCTTGCTCCGTGTGCACGACGTCCGCCGAAAATTTTTCTGCCGCGTCGTAAAAAATTTTCAGCGCGTCGGGCATGAGCAAATCGTCGGCGTCCATGAAGAAAATATATTTGCCGCGAGAAAATTTTAAGCCCGCGTTGCGCGGAACGGAGCCGGCACCCGAATTTTTTTCCAGAGAAATAATTTT
>CAMJQS010000100.1 GCA_946408105.1 uncultured Selenomonadales bacterium
CGGCCGTCGCAAAAAATTTACCCGAACTTCCTTGAGCAAAAAAAATTTCCCGCCGGAGCAGGTGTCAGGAGTAAGGTGTCGGGGGTCAGGTTTTTTCCCTTATCCCCGAATCCTGAATCCTTGCCCCTTAGTTCGACGGGATTTTTTGTTGCGGAAAAAAATTATTCTTCGACGATGTAAGCCTTGAGAATTTCTCCGTAGTAGGCGACGTGCGGTTCGGCGTGCGCGGTGTTTGGCACGTAAAATTTTCCGAAGCGGCCGTCGATGTTTTCAATCGGTTGCAGCTGACTGAAGACGACGCGGCACTCCAAAGTTATCGGGAACTCTTTAATCGCGGGCGGACGAACGATATCGGCCTCGACGAGATGAACGCCGGCTTTGGCAAGCTTGTCCATGTCGCGCCCCGATTTTGTTCCGCAAAGACCGACGGCCTTGTTGACTTCCTTGGAAAATTTTTCGCCGTAAGGCGCGCAGATTGTGAATTCGCCCGTGCGCTCAATCAAATCGTGAGTGAATCTGTTCGTGCGGATGTAAGCCGCGAAAATCGGGACGCCCCATTCGATGCCGAGCGTGCCCCAGCCGATTGTCATTGCGTTGACACAATCTTCCGCCTCGCTCGTCAAAAGAATTCCTTTGGGCAAAGCTTTAAAAATTTCGCCCGCGTAATCGAACGGATTAATTTCTCTCTTCATAAAAAAATCTCCCTTCGGTCGATTTTTAGGTTTCAGGTTACAGGTTTCAGGTTTCAGGATTTTTCCTGTCACCTGACCCCTGACAGCTATCAGCTATTTTGTCTTGATGTAATTTATCAGGCCGCCCGCGTTTGCAATTTCTTGGACGAAGCCCGGCAACGGGTGCGCGCGGAAGGTGTCGCCCGTCGTTAAGTTTTCAATCGTGCCGGTCGCCGTGTCGATTTTCAAAACGTCGTCGGCCGAAATTTTTTCTACGGCGTCACCAATTTCAAGGAGCGGCAAGCCGATGTTAATTCCGTTGCGATAAAAAATTCTTGCGAAGCTCGCGGCAATGACGACGGGAACGCCTGACGCTTTGATTGCAACGGGAGCGTGCTCGCGGCTGGAACCGCAGCCGAAATTTTTTCCGCCGACCATGATGTCGCCCGCTTTGACGTTCGCGGCAAAAGTTTCGTCGATGTCAACCATGCAATGCTTGGCAAGCTCGGACGGGTCGAACGTGTTCAGATAACGCGCGGGAATTATAACGTCCGTGTCGATGTTGTCTCCGTATCTCCAAACTTTTCCTTCAATCTTCATTTCAAATCACCTCGTCGGGAGTGGAAATTTTTCCCGTGACAGCAGAGGCCGCCGCCACGAACGGACCCGCCAAATAAACTTCGCTGTCGACGTGACCCATGCGCCCGCGGAAATTTCTGTTCGTCGTCGAAACGCAACGCTCGCCCGCGCTCAAAATTCCCATGTAACCGCCCAGGCACGGCCCGCACGTCGGACAACTGACAACACAGCCCGCGTCGATAAAAATTTCAAGCCAATGACAGCGCATTGCCTCTTTGTAAATTTCTTGGCTGCCTGGAATGATTATGCAGCGAACGTCGGGATGAATTTTTTTCCCGCGAAGAATTCCCGCAGCGATTCCCAAATCTTCAAGCCTTCCGTTCGTGCAGGAGCCGATGACAACTTGATTGATTTTAATTTCGCCGAGCTCGTCGACGGGCTTGACGTTTTCGGGCAAGTGAGGAAGAGCGACGACGGGTTTCAGTTCGCTCAAATTTATTTCGACGGTCGAAAAATATTTTGCGTCGTCGTCGGCTTTAACGGGCTCGAAAGATTTTTTCACGCGGCGGGAAACGTAAAGCTCTGCCACGTCGTCGAACGGGAAGACGCCCGCCTTCGCGCCCGCTTCAATCGCCATGTTTGAAATCGTCAGGCGGTCAGTCATTGAAAGTTCGCCGACGCCCTCGCCCGTGAACTCCAACGCTTTGTAAAGCGCGCCGTCCACTCCGATTTTTCCAATCAACGTGAGGATAACATCTTTGCCGCAAATATTTTTCGGCTTCTTGCCCGTGACGTGCACGTTAATCGCTTCAGGAACTTTGAACCAGGCTTTGCCCGTGGCAAGTCCGACAGCCAAATCGGTCGTGCCCACGCCCGTGGAAAACGCGTTGACTGCGCCGTAAGTGCACGTGTGGCTGTCCGCGCCGATAATCAACATGCCCGGCGCAACGATTCCGAATTCGGGCAAGATGACGTGTTCGATGCCGACGCGCCCCTGTTCGTAGTAGTGAGCGATTTTATTTTTGCGGGCGAAGTCGCGCATAATTTTTGCCAAGTCCGCGCTCTTTATGTCTTTGGCGGGCTGGAAGTGGTCGGGTATCAGCGCGATTTTTTCCGCGTCGAAGACAGGCCGCCCGATTTTTTCAAACTCTTTTATCGACGGCGGACCCGTCACGTCGTTGGCCATAACCAAATCCAAATCGCAAATGACCAGTTGCCCTGCTTCGACCGTTTCAAGTCCCGCGTGTCGTGCGAGAATTTTTTCGCTCATCGTCATTGCCATTCGTATCACTCTCCCAAAAAATTTTTTACTCAATCGTTTCGGGCGCATAACGCCGCTGAAGTTCTCTGAAGACTGTGTCGTTTCTCGTCATGTCCAAAGGAAATTTCCAACTCAAGTAGTACAAGAAAGTATCCTTAAAAATTTTATCGAAAGGATGAGCCGCATAAGGAAAATTTCTATAATCCCAAACAAAAGTGAAGCCTGAATTGTTAAACGGCACATCGTCAATCATTTCTTTCACGACAGGAATATTTTCGTAAGCCAAATCTATCGCAAAATCCAAAAGAACATAATGAATGAATTCGTCGAAATCCCGGGTGTATTCGTTAAAAAATTCTTTCGTGAATGCAAACAAAGGATTGTGACGAACATTGGTGCCTTGAGCAGCAGGCGACCATCTGCTGAAAGTGGGACTGTCTGACCAACGGTCTCTGATGTCTTTTTCTTTAACACCCTTTGTCGTGAAGTAAATTCTTTCCACAAGATTTTTATGATTCTCCAGCGGCTCGGTGATAAAAATCGTGCCGTCAAGCCACAAGCCGCCGTGTCGCTCCAAAAGATTCACGCGCAAGATATCGGAGAAATGTGTCCGCGTAATTTTGCCCGCCCTGAACTTGTCCATGATGTGCGGCGCGATGTCCACGTAGTTTGAAAAATTCTTCTCGTCGATGAAAACGATTTTGTATCGTCCCGCGTTTTGTTTTCGGCTGTTATAGGAACAACGGATAGACAGCGGCATATTCTCTTCGCCCTGCAACCAACAAAAATAAATTGGATAATCTTCGAGCGCGACTGGCGGGCAATTTTTTTCGTCGATGACGGCGCGCGAATATTTTTTAATCAAGTCGGAATATTTTTCCTGCAGGAAGTCAAAAATTTGCTCGTTGTGCGCGATGGCTGCCCTCCGTTGCGGCGAAGGAAATTCGTCCGTTACGCGCCGCCAATTTATAAACGCGTCGAAGTCTTGACGGAGTTGAAACGGCCAAAGATTATAATCTGCCAGCTGTCGAACCTCTTGAAATTTTCCGAACAGCAACAACGCCAGAACAAAATATTGTCGGCGAACGGGATTATTTTCTTGGCGCGCCCGCTCCAAAATTTGTTGCGAAAAATTTTTCTCCTCTTCCGCGAATTTTGTTACGCGATGAGCCTCGCCCGCCAACTTCCAAAACTCTGCGTAAAAATCTGCCAGATAAAAAGTTTTCATTGCTTCGGGCGGCAACGTTGAAAAAAATTCTGCCATTTGAATTTTCCGATAAAACAAATCAAAGTCAGCGTCTTTTCTTCCCGTCGATATAATTGCCTGCAAATTGTTCACGCGTTGTTCCAAAGCTTTCAGCTGCTCTGTTTTTTCGCGCAGTTCGTTTTCAAGTTGATGGGGGGGGGGGGGATTACTAATGTTGAATCCATAAAATTTCCTCCTGTAAGCAACAAGGAGCCGAGAGCAAAAAATTTTACTCTCGACTCCCGATAAATTTTTGTCGCGAATTAATCTTTCGACAGGTCGGAGCCGTCTTTGAGCCAGCTCATCATGCCGCGCAGTTTTTTGCCGACGGTTTCGATTTGGTGTTCGGCGTGGATTCTGCGTTGCGCGAGGAAGTTTGCACGACCCGCCGCACGGTTTTCGACGAGCCATTGGCGCGCGAAGGAGCCGTCCTGAATATCGGCCAAAGCTTTTTCCATTGCCTTGCGCACTTCGGGCGTGATAATCTTCGGGCCGGTTGTGTAGTCGCCGTATTCGGCCGTGTCGCTGATTGAATTGCGCATTTTGGCCATACCGCCCTCGTACATCAAATCTACTATTAATTTCATCTCATGAGCGCACTCGAAGTAGCAGATTTCGGGCTGATAACCTGCCGCAACCAAAACTTCAAAGCCGGTTTGAATCAAATGAGTGACGCCGCCGCAAAGGACGCACTGTTCGCCGAAAAGGTCGGTTTCGGTCTCTTCCTTGAACGTCGTTTGCAGGACGCCCGCGCGGGTGCCGCCGATACCGCGGGCGTAGGCAAGCGCAATGTCAAAGCATTTGCCGCTGGCGTCTTGCTCCACCGCGAAGA
>CAMJQS010000101.1 GCA_946408105.1 uncultured Selenomonadales bacterium
TGAGCGCGGGGTTTTCGTATTTGAGGACGCCGATTTGAGTTGCCATTTGCAAAGCAGCGGGCGGGTTGGCCACCTCGTCGTTGAGCGTGTAGGCGGCTTCGGCGGGCGCGCCGACAAATAAGCTCGAACACGCCACGCTCACCGCCAAAAATTTTTTCCAAGACTTCATCTGAACTCCTCCTTAAAATTTTTTGGCTTGCTCATACATTTTTCTTTGCCGAGGAGTTCGCGTCAATCTTAGCACACGCGAAAGAATTGTCAAATCTTTTAAAATGATATAAAATGCAACGGCTGTTAAAGGAGGCAGAAAGATGAAATTACATTGCTATAAGAATGATTTGGTCGAGGCTTTGCAATTCGCAATTCGCGCCGTGGCCGTCAACCCCATGACGCCCGCACTTGCCGGAATTTATCTTAAGGCGGAAGGCTCCGTGCTTGAGGTGCAGGCAAATAATTTTTCCACGGGAATAATCGCGCGCATTCCCGCCAACGCAGAAAATCCCGGTGAAGTCGTCGTCATAGGAAAAAGTTTCCAAGAATTTATCGGCAAGATGCCCGACGACACGATTACAATTTCCGACGAGTACAACTCCAACGCTTTGACGATTAGAGCAGGCGGCGCGTCTATAAACTTGCTGACACTGCCCGTAAACGATTTCCCGAAAGTAAAGACGCCCGAAACAAATAACTCATTTAGAATTCGTTCGGTCGAAATGAAAGATTTGATTCAAAAAACTGCTTTTGCCGTTGCCAAAGATGATTCGCGCCCTGTCTTTACCGGCGTTTATTTTGAAGTTAAAGGCGACAAGATTACTGCCGTTGCCACGAACACTCACCGCCTTGCGCTTACAAAAGCATACCTCAACGAAACTTACGGCGAATTCAGTTTCATCGTGCCGGCCGACATTTTGCGCGGAGTGCTGATGCGTCTCGAACAGGTCGGAGAAGAAAAATTCGTAGAGATAAATTATTCGACGCGCTACATAACTTTTAGCTTCGACAATGTTTTTGTGAACTCGCGGCTAATCGAAGGGCAATTCCCTGCCTACGACAGAGTTATCCCCGAAAGCTTCACCACCCAAGCTACAGTCGATACCGTCCGATTTAAAAAAGCCATCGATTTGGTGTCGCTCATGGCCAAAGAGAACGAATACAACACGGTTAAATTTGTCTTCTCGAAAGAAATGGTAGAAATTTCTTCCTATTCGCCCGAAACCGGCACTGCAGCCGAATATTTGGAGGCGGTCGTCGAAGGCGACAAATTGGATATTTCTTTCAATGTCGATTACATGGCCGACTTCATGCGTATCACCAAAAGCAAAACGCTTAACATTTATTTCAACGACCGTCACAGCCCCGCCAAGTTCACAGAGCCCGGCGATCCTTATTTCGTTTACGTTGCCACGCCCGTAAGAACTTAAATGTTTGCCGCCGAAATTTTTTTTAAAGATTGGCGCAACATCTCCGAAATAAATTTCCGACCCGACGCCGCGATAAATATTTTTCTCGGACGAAATGCGCAGGGCAAGACGAACATCTTGGAGGCAATTAACTTCGCGTCGCTCCTGCGCTCGCGGGCGGGCAAAGATTCCGAACTGATTCGCTGGGGGAAGACTGCCGCGCTTATCCGAATAAAATTTTTTAAAGCGGGCGTCTCACACGAACTGGCGATAGAAATTTCCGAACGCCGCAGAATTTTTCTCGACGCCAACCCGATTCGGCCGCGCGAACTCGTCGGCAAATTGAATTCGGTTTTTTTTTCGCCCGAAGATTTATTTTTGTTCAAAGGTTCACCCGTTGCCCGAAGAAAATTTTTGGACGCGCAAATTTCGCAGGCGTCGCCGATTTATTTTTGGGACTTGCTCAAGTACAATCGAATCGTCGAACAGAGAAATATTTTGCTGAAAAAAATTCGTGACGCCTCGGCCAAGGCAAACGAGCTTGAACTTTGGGACGAGCAACTTGCCTGCGCCGCCGAAAAACTTTTGAGCAAGCGATTAACTTCCGTCCGAAAGTTAAATTCTTTGGCGAACGGCGTCCAACAAAAAATTTCGTCGTGCAATGAAACTTTGTCCGTCGTCTACGAAATGCGCGGGCTTGATTCGGGAGAAAAAATCGCGGAAAATTTTTTTGAACTTTTGCGGGCGAAGAGAGCCGACGATATTAAAAACGGTTCGACGCTCAAAGGCCCTCATCGCGACGATTTAAAATTTTTTATCAACGGACGGGAGCTGAAACTTTTCGGCTCGCAAGGACAGCTGCGGACAGTCGCGCTTGCGTTGAAACTTTCCGAGCTGCAATTTTTAAAATCGGAGACGGGCGAATATCCTCTGCTGCTCCTCGACGACGTGATGAGCGAACTGGACGCCGACCGCCGCGAAATGCTTTTGGAATTTTTGCGCCGCGAAAAAATTCAGACGCTGATAACCGCAACCGACCGCGCGTATTTTCCGCCGCAAAGTTTCGGGAAAATTTTTTTTGTGGAGGCGGGGAGGCTGACGCAATGATTAAAATTGACAGCGCGCTTAACGAACAGATGCGCTCGCTCGGTGCGGCGGCTTACAAAAAATTTCTTTGCCGCGAAGTGATAAAAAATTGGAGCAACCTCGTCGACGAAAATTTTGCCGAAAAAATTTTGCCCGTCACGATTGAGCACGGCGTCCTTTTCGTTCGCGCGGAAAGTTCCGCCCTCAAAGACCGGCTGAAATTTTTTAAGGAAGAAATTCTCGACGCGATTAACGAAAATTTTCCTCAAGAGGAGCCGCTCGTCAAAGACATCCGAATCGCAAAAAATTTTCAAGTCGTCGACGTGCCCGAAAAAAAATCGCCCGCCAAAGTCGACGCGCAAAAAGTTGATGACGTGACTTTGACGGACGAAGAAATTAAACGTTGCGAGGAGCGCGCAGAAAATTTTTCAGAGGAACTTCGCCCGACGATTTTGAAAACGCTTTTGGCGCAGACGAAGAAAAAAATTTTTCTCCTTGCGAACGCCTGGCACAAATGCGCAAAATGCGACGCGCTCTGCCCGCCCGAAGAAATTTTTTGCGAGGTGTGCAAGATAAAAGAACGCGACGCCATGAAAAAATTTTTGTTCAAAATTTTTTACAACGAGCCTTGGCTGAAGACGCGGGACGCGCAGAAAATTTTGCTCGAACAAATGCCGCACATGCGCACGGAGTGCACGCTCGACGCAATCGACTCGGCGCGTTCGTCGCTGATTCAAAATTTGGCGGGGCACATTCGTTGCGGCGACGAGACTTCGCCCGACGTTTCAAAGCTGGTCATGTTGCACAAAAGGTTGCCGCCCGAAAAAATCACAGCCGCGATTGTCAAGCGCGCGCTGAACGAATTGCAATTCAATTTGGCGGAGCAGCCGAAGTTCCCGCGAAAATTTTTGGAAAAATAAAATCCTTCCGCGCGAAGGATTTTTTTGCAACGTAAAAGCCCCCGTACTTGACGAGGGCTTTGGGATTTTCTTTATTGGTCGGAACGACGAGACTTGAACTCACGACCTCTTCCACCCCAAGGAAGCGCTCTACCAAACTGAGCTACGTCCCGAACACCTGCGCAGTTTACCACAGCCGAAAAATTTTTGCAAGCCGTTTTCAAAAAGTTTTTTTGCGCCGTTGCACGCGGTCGGCGTCTTATGTTATCATGCCAGCAGTTTATGTGGAATTTTTTTGGGAGGAATTGAAATGGTCAACAGAATTATTTTGAACGAGACGTCTTACTTCGGGCCGGGCGCGATTAAAGAAATTCCTGCGGAAATTAAAAGTCGCGCGTGCAAAAAAGTCATGCTCGTCACGGACAAAGATTTGATTAAGTTCAAAGTCGCCACAAAGGTCACGGAGCTTTTGGCGGCGGCGGGCGTCGACTTCGAGATTTACGACAACATCAAAGCCAACCCGACAATCGAAAACGTTCAGACGGGCGTCGCCTTCTGCAAAAAATGCGGCGCGGACATCATCGTTGCCGTCGGCGGCGGTTCGGCCATCGACACGAGCAAGGCAATCGCAATCATCATGACCAATCCCGAATTCGCCGACGTGAGAAGTTTGGAAGGCGTCGCGCCGACGAAAAACAAATGCTTGCCGATAATCGCCGTCTCCACCACGTCGGGCACGGCCGCCGAAGTCACGATTAATTACGTCATCACCGACGTTGAAAAAAATCGCAAGTTCGTTTGCGTCGACCCGAAAGATATTCCCGTCGTGGCCGTCGTCGATTCGGAAATGTGCGCTTCGATGCCGCCGAAACTTTGTGCGGCGACCGGCATGGACGCTCTCGTCCACGCGATTGAAGGTTACATCACGAAGGCCGCCTGGGAACTTACCGATATGGTTCACCTCAAGGCGATTGAAATTATTTCCAAGAACCTGCGCAAGTCCGTCAAAGGCGACCCCGCAGGCCGTGAGGCGATGGCTCTCGGTCAATACATTGCGGGCATGGGCTTCTCGAACGTCGGCCTGGGTATCGACCACTCGATGGCTCATCCGTTGAGCGCGGTTTACGATATTCCGCACGGGACGGCCTG
>CAMJQS010000102.1 GCA_946408105.1 uncultured Selenomonadales bacterium
CACTCCCAAAATATTTTTCCAAAATTTTTCTACGCGCCGAAAAAAATTCCTGCAAGATTTTTGGCGGGTGAAATCTTTCAAGCGTCTGTATTCAAAAGTCCGATATTTGTCAAATAAGCACTCGGCGCAATCTGTTTCATGATTTGTTTCATCCTCAAAACTCTGCCGTGATAGTCCAGCCAAAGTGCAACGTCAAGCTTCGACTCGTCGGAGTTTTCGCACGCGGTTATAAATTTTTCACACGCCGCAGAAATTCCCTCGGAAAATTTTTCGTGGCCGCCCGGATTCGGCGGAGGATTGTCGAAGTCAAAAGAAAATTTTTTCGAAAACAAATCTTCGGGCGTCGTGCTGTTGATGAACGGAATATTCAAGAAAGTGTATTCCGTATACTCTGACGTTGCGTCGTTGGGATATGGAGTATCCGAAATCAAATCTTCGAGCGCGGTGTCGTTGAAAGTTGAATTATCCGCGAGCAACTTTTTCGACGTGGTGTGATTTAGGTACGGAGTAAACGTGGAAAATCTGTAGTGAAGAAGTTTTTGTTCGCCGTTAATCATCAAGACGGGCACGCCCATCGCCAAGCACGGCAGAGTTGCGTGAAGTCGATTGGTCACGACGAGCGACGCGCCCTGATAAAATCTTAAAAGCCCTTCAATCAGCGCGCGACGATAGCTCCACGTTCCTTTGTAAAAAACTTTTTCGTGCGGCTCGTCGAAAACTTCGGGCTCGTGGGACGTGGGGATAACATCTTTGGCGTCGTGTTCCTCGGCATAGGCGACGACTTCGGGCGGCAGTTTGTCGACGGCATAGCGATGAGAGACGGTTACAATTTTTTTCCGCGTATTCTTCTTTACAAAGTCGATGACTTCTTTTGAGCAATCCGCAATAACAATTTTTCCATGCTTTTCGACGTCAGCGAAGGGTTTAATAGTCAAAGTGCAACAGCCCGAAACATAAGCGGGCACTCCGTGAACTTCGAGAAATTCTGCAGTGCCTTCGTCACGACAGCCGATTGGGGAAAATTTTTTCAGCCACGTCGCGCCGTAATCCGTCAAAGTAAAAATTCCTCTGCCTTCTCTGTTCGTGAGATGAAACGATATCGGCAAAAGTTTCAAGAACGGCGACGGCGGCCAATTCAACGGACTATGCAAATACCAGCCGCCCAAAAACGCCGCAACCTTTTCGCCTGCGATTGTGTAAAAGCTGTCGAGATTTTCGAGGTCAATAAGGTAATCAACGTGCGGCAAAAATTTTTCCAGGGCGTAAGATTGCATATCATCTCCAAGGTTTCTCGTTTTGAAATTAACAATTAAACCGTACTTCATAAAAATCTCCCTTCGGCCGATTTTTAGCTGACAGCTAATCACTCGTGCCACTCAAATTCAAGACCGCCGATATGAACGCTCGTGCCCTCTTTAATGCCGCGGTCTTTGAGCAGCGCGTCAAGATTTTTCATGCGCCAGATAAATTGGAAGCGGCGCAAACCTTCCGCGTCGTCGAAGTTCGTCATCGCGACGATTTTTTCCAGGTTTTTGTTGCGGACGATAAATTCCGCCGCGTCGTTGCGCTCGATTATAACGGGGTCGTCTTCCTTGTCCATGTCGAAAATTTTCACGGCGTCGACGCTTTCAACTTCGGGGACAATCTCCTCAAGCCGTTGACCGACGAAATTTTTCAGCGCGTCCAAATTTTCGTGAGAGACCGCAGAAATTTTAAAGAACGGAATTTTTTCTTGAGCCGCAAGTTTTTCAAGGGCGGGAAGATTTTCTTCGGCTTGCGGCAAATCGATTTTGTTGGCAACAAGAATTTGCGGGCGCGCAGAAAGTTTTTCGCTGTAGCGTTTCAACTCGACGTTAATTTTTTTGAAGTCGTCAACGGGATTTCTTCCGTCCACGGACGCCGCGTCGACGATGTGCAAAATTAATTTCGTGCGTTCGATGTGGCGCAAAAAATCGTAACCCAAGCCGACGCCGTCCGCCGCGCCCTCGATTAAGCCGGGAATGTCGGCCATGACGAAAGATTTTTCGTAGCCGAGACTGACAACGCCGAGCACGGGCACCAGCGTCGTGAAATGATAATCGGCGATTTCGGGGCGGGCAGAACTCACTGCGGCAATCAAACTCGACTTGCCGACGGAAGGATAGCCGACAAGCCCGACGTCCGCCAAAAGTTTCAGCTCAAGCAAAAGTTCGCGGCTCTCGCCGGGCTCTCCGAATTCGGCAAAAGTTGGAGCACGCCTCGACGACGATTTAAATTTTGCATTGCCGCGGCCGCCGCGCCCGCCCTTGGCAACAATCGCGCGCTGTCCGAGCCGAGTCAAGTCCGCCAAAATTTCTCCGCTGTCCGCGTCCTTAACGAGCGTGCCGAGCGGAACTTTTATCACGCAATCTTGACCGCCGCGCCCGAATTGTTTTTTGACGTCGCCCGCGCCGCCCTTGTCCGCCGTGAACCTGCGATTGAATCGGAAATTTAAAAGCGTGTTTACGTTCTCGTCGACTTCCAAAACAACGTCGCCGCCCTTGCCGCCGTCGCCGCCGTCGGGGCCGCCCTTGGGCACAAATTTTTCGCGGCGGAAAGAAGATTTGCCGTTGCCGCCGTCGCCCGCGCGAACAAAAATTTTTCCTCTGTCAATGAATTGCATTTTCCGAGCCTCGAATCATTCGGCGATAACTTTCATGGTCGGGAAAAGGAGCACGTCGCGAATCGAAGGCGAATCCGTCAAGAGCATAACCAATCTGTCGACGCCGATACCGAGCCCGCCCGTCGGAGGCATTCCGAATTCAAGGGCGCGGATAAAATCTTCGTCCATGACGTGAGCTTCCTCGTCGCCCGCCTCGCGCTGCTTAAGTTGCTCCTCGAAACGCGCGCGCTGATCAATCGGGTCGTTGAGTTCGGTGAAGCCGTTTGCAAGTTCGCGGCCGTAAACAAAAAATTCAAAGCGGTCAGTGATTCGCGGGTCGTCAAAATTTTTTTTGGCAAGCGGAGAAATTTCCGTCGGGTGGTGCGTGATAAAAATCGGCTGAATCAAATCGTCCTCAACTTTCGCCTCGAACGCCGCATTTAAAATTCCGCCGACGCCGAATCTTTTTTCGTAAGCCACGCCGATTGAATCCGCCATTGCCCGCGCCTCGTCGACCGTCGTGCACGAAAGAAAATCTTTGCCCGTTTTATTTTTAACTGCGTCGTTCATGCTCAAGCAGGGAGCCTCCGCCAAATCGATTTCCACGCCCTGATAAGTTATTTTTGTCGAACCGTTGACTGCCTCGGCCGCCGCGCACACGATGCCTTTCGTGACTTCGATAAGGTCGCGGTAGTCGCCGTAAGCTTGATAAATTTCCACGCTCGTGAATTCGGGATTGTGGCGAACGTCCATGCCCTCGTTGCGGAAGACGCGCCCCATTTCGTAGACGCGCTCGAAGCCGCCGACAATCAGCCGCTTAAGATTTAATTCCGTGGCAATGCGCAAATATAAATCGGCGTCCAAAGCGTTGTGGTGCGTGACGAACGGACGAGCCGCCGCGCCGCCCGCAATCGTCGACAAAACCGGCGTGGCAACCTCCAAGAAGTCGCGCTCGTCCAAATATTTGCGAATCGCCTTGATGACTTTGTTGCGCTTCAAAAAAGTTTCGCGCACTTCGGGATTCATAATCAAATCCAAGTAGCGTTGACGATAGCGAATCTCCACGTCCTTGAGCCCGTGAAATTTTTCGGGCAAGGGGCGCAAAGATTTCGCAAGCAAATTAAAATCTTCCGCGCGAATTGTCAGCTCGCCGCGTTTGGTTTTGAAGACTTGCCCGCGCAAACCGATGATGTCTCCGATGTCCAAAAGTTTGAACTCGGAATATTTTTCTTCGCCGAGAACGTCGAGCTTAAAATAAATTTGAATTGAGCCGCTTTTGTCGGCCAGCGTCGCGAAGGCTGCTTTGCCGTGCCCGCGAATCGCCATCAATCTTCCCGCGATTGAAACTTCGCCCGCGTCGGTCTCGCCTTCAATTTCGCCGAACTCCGAACGAACTTCCGCCGCGTGATGAGTGACTTCGTAACGCCCGCCGAACGGCTCAACGCCCTTGTCGACGAAGCCCTGAAGTTTTTCGCGCCGAATCTTTATCAATTCGTTTTCGTCCGTCGGTTGTTGCTGAAAATTTTTTGCCATAAAAAAACCTCCTTAAATGCCGGGTATTTTATCAAAAAAATTTTCTTTGCTCAAGCCGCGCCAAATCTTTCCGCCGCGAACGACAAATCACTTTGTGTTGAAAAATTTTTTGCAAAGAACTTGACAAAGAGGCCTCGGGGGGGGGGATAATAGACGGGCAAGCTTCGGTTTTAGGAGGGCACAATGAAACTTTCTCGATACAACTTTTTGAAGCAATACGACGACGCGACAATTTTTTTCAACGCTGCGACTTGTGCGCTTGCCGTGGTCGACGAAAATTTTTTGCGCGTCCTCGACGACGT
>CAMJQS010000103.1 GCA_946408105.1 uncultured Selenomonadales bacterium
AGAAGAGCTTGCTCCACGCAGTAAGCTTGCACGGGATTTTCTTCGTCGTTGAGCGCGACGAACTTATCGCCGACCGCGTCGAGCTCCTCGGCTTTTTTAACGAGGGCGTCAAGTTTTTCGTGCAAGTCCATTTGTCTTCAGCTCCTCAAGAATTTTAAAATTTCGTCGAAGACAAAATCGCGGTTCTCGTCGAGCGGGAGGAGGTGTCCCGCGTTCGGCACGGTGACAAATTTTTTTATCGGCGAGCCGACGTTGTCCATGATGAAGCGTGCGCTGCGCGGTTGAGCGGTGTGGTCGTCTTCGCCGTGCATGATTAAAATCGGCGCGGTGACCGTCGGCAAAAATTTTTTCGCGTCGTCAATCAGCTCAACGAGTTCATGCACGCTGATTAGCGGCGTCTTCTTGTAAACTTCGTTGGCGGCCTTCGGCACGTCGTTTAATTTTTTTCGCGGCTGAACAATGCAGGCGTTCCCGCAAAATTCTTTGGGCGGCAAATTTTTTAAGCCGAGTCCTTCGTCAATAAAAATCGGAGCGGCGAGCGTGACGATTTTGGAAAGATTTTTTTCGGCGGCGAGCTTGAGCGTCAACAGCCCGCCCATCGAGTGTCCGACGACAAAAATTTTTTCACACGCGCCGCGCAAAATTTCAAAGCCGTCGAGCACCGAGTTAAACCAGTCGTCTTTGGTCGTGCGCATTAAATTGTTTTCGTCCACGCCGTGACCCGCGAGCCTGTGACACAGCACAGAAAAATTTTGGCGATTCAAAAATTCGCCGAGCAAAAAAAGTTCGGCGGGCAAGCCCGTGAAGCCGTGAACGAGCAACACGCCGCTTGAGCCGCCTTTCATGAAAAAAGATTGTCCGCCTTCAATCAAAATATTTTCCTCCTACATCGAGAGCTTTGCGATTATCAAAGTGACAACGGCGAACAAGACGCCGAGGATAATCGTCAGCCGTGCGAGCAGTGCGTCCATGCCGCGAACTTTGCCGGAAAAAACTGCGTCCGAGCCGCCGTCCATGCCGCCCATGCCGCCCGACTTGGCCTCTTGACCCAAAATCACCAAAATCAGCGCGATTGAAATTATCGCGTCCAAAACCATTAAAACCGTTATCATTTTTAAAATTACTCCTTATCTTGAGACATGTGGTAGCTCAACGCGCTCAAGCCGACGGACAAATCTTCGTTGACGAGAGGAACCGTCGGCGGCACGGAAAGTTTTGTCGGCGCGAAATTCCAAATGCCTTTGACGCCCGCCGCAACCAAAAAATCTGCCACGCTTTGAGCTTCGTCGGCCGGCACCGTGATAACTCCGATGTCCACAGATTTTTCCGCGACGATTTTTTTCATGCGGGACACGGCGTGAATTTTTATTCCGTTGACTTCGGAGCCGATAATTTTTTTGTTGTTGTCGAAGAGCGCGACGACCGAAAAGCCCAGCGACGCGAAGTTCACGTAATTGGCGAGCGCGCCGCCCAAATGACCCACGCCGACGATAGCCAGCCGCCATTTGTTTTGCAGGCCGAGAATGTTGCTGATTTTTTCTTTGAGTTCGCGAACGTCGTAGCCGATTCCCTTGCGTCCGAACTGCCCGAACGTCGCCAAGTCTTTGCGAATTTGTTCGGGCGTGATGTCGAGCCGCCGTCCGAGTTCGTCGGAAGAAATTATTTGCATTTCCTCCTCCAAAAGTCTCAACGTCCTGAAATACAGCGGCAAACGGTCGATTGTCGCCTGCGAAATTGTTTTCTTCATCCTAATGGTTCACTTCCGTTTCCTCATTGATTTTTATCGCCGCGCCCAACGCTCCGAGCATCCACATGAGCATTGAACTGGGAATGTTGAAAAGCAAATGGTCCGTGAAACCGTTCAAGGCTATGGACAGAAACGCCAGCCCGATTCCGAGCCGAAAACCTTCAAGAAATTTTTTGTCGTCGATTTTTGTCACGCCGCGCCAATCGACTTGAGCAGATTTTTTTTCGGCGGGCGCGTCGGGAAGTTTGATAATCTTCGCGGAAATTTTTTCGCCCGCGACAGAAATATTTTCTACGGCGGCAACGTTTTCCTCTTCAGAAAATTTTTGGCGGGTGTGTTCGCTGAAATTCATTTCCTCGTGGTGAAGAACATCCGCGCGCCGAACTTTTTTTATCTTGAGCGATTTTTTCTTCCCGAACAAGTTCAAAAATTTTTCGGAGAAGTCGGCAAGCTTTTCGTTGACGAGAGCCGAAAGCTCCTGCAAAAATTCACTCGACGAAATAATTTTGTCCAAGCGTTCGGAAAACCATTTTTGCGCGCCGCGCTCGCTCACGCCGAAGGACATAAACATAGTCCCGAAAAAATACCAGAAGAAAGCCAATGCCCCGACGATTCCGATTTCCGCCGCGAAGTTCAAGTAAAGATTGTGCGCGTGATAAATCGTGATGTTCGGGTCGGCGACGTAATAATTGTATTGCGGGTAAACGAATTGATACGCGCCCCAGCCGATGCCCGCGAACGGGTGGTCGCTAATCATTGCGCCGGTGCTGACCCAAATGCCGACGCGCACGCCCTCCGACGAATCGCCCATGGTGAACGCCGACAAAATTCTGTTGATAAAATTCGTGTCGCTGTAAGCGATTATCCCCGTGACGAGCGCGAACAAAATCAAAACGCGCCAATCTTTAAGCACGCCGTAAACCGCGAAGACGACCGCTATCGCAATGAACGCGCCGCGCGAATAAGTCATCGCCAGGCACGCGGCAAGCAAGACGATTGCGCCGATTAAAATTATTTTTTGCAAACGAAGCTCCGCCTTAGTCAAAAGCCCCAACGCCAAACAAATCATCACGTCCAAATAGCCGGCCAGCACGTTGGGATTTTCCAGCGTCGAAAAAATTCTTTTCTTCAGTTCGGGGAAAGCTTCGGGGTCAGTCCATTTCACGTCGGCCGCGTCAACGCCGAAGACGAATTGAAAAAATCCCCACAGCACGACCAACACTGCCGACGCGCCCAGAGCTTGAGCAATCAGTTTTACTTGTTCGGGCTTGCGAATCGTTTGCCCGACGATTAAATATGTCAGCGCGTAAATGCCTACGAGCGAACAGTAATTGTAAAACAAATCGAAATTTCGCACCGACGACAGAAAGACGCTTGCCGCGCCGATTAGCAAAAAAATTGTGACGGGCACATCAAAGGGCAGGCTCCGAAATTTATAATGCGAATCGATTCGGCTGCGCAGGAACCAGGTTATCACGCCGAACACGACCGCCGCCGCCGCGACCGTCGGCCACAGCGCAAGGAAAAATGCTTCGGTCAATATTGCGTAAAGCGTCCAGTCTTCCAAATTTTTTATTCGCCGCCGCCGCGCAAAAACGCTGACCCTGTCCAATCGCTCGCCTCCCTTCTCAAGCAACGAAAAATTTTCTCACGGCTCCAATCAAATACAAAGAGCCCGCAATAATTTTCACGTCGCCGACAAAATTTTTCAGCCGCTCGACTGCCGCAAAATTATTTTCAATCGTCACACATTCGACGCCGCGCCCGCGCAAAATTTCGCAAATCGTTTCGGGTTCGGCGGCGCGGTCGGAGGGAACTTTCGTGACGATGACAAAATCATTTTCGCGGAACAAAATTTTTATCATCTCGTCGAAATTTTTATCTTCAAGCACGCCGAAGAGCCAAACTCTTTTTCCGCGCGGAAAATTTTTGTCCAAACTTTCGCGCAAAGCCGCCGCCCCGTGAGGATTGTGCGCCCCGTCAATCACGACGACGCCCGAAGAATTTTTTACGACTTCAAAACGCCCCGGCCACTTCACGCGCGCCAAAGCCGAGAAAATTTTTTCGTCGTCGACGCCAAAAATTTTAGCCGCTTTAATCGCAATCGCCGCGTTGAATTTTTGATATTCGCCGCGCAAATTTATTTCGACTTCGGCGGGCGCAGAAATTTCATACAGCGGAGAATTTTTTTCTTTGGCGACGGCGCGAATAATTTCAAGCGGTTCGCCGTCCGCGCCCGTGACAGTCGGGACGTTCGCCCGAATGATTCCCGCCTTGTTGCGCGCGATTGAATTCAAGTCGCCCAAAATTTTTTCGTGGTCGAGCGCAACGGTCGTGATGATACAAAGTTCGGGCGAAATTATATTCGTCGAATCGAACGTGCCGCCCAAGCCGACTTCGACAACCGCCACGTCGACTTTGCGAACTTTAAAAAATTCAAAAGCGGCCAGCGTCAAAGTTTCAAAGTGTGTGGCTTCGACGCCCGAATTTTTCACGCGGAAAATCATTTCGGCAAAATCTTTTTCGGAAATATTTTCGTTGTCGATTTTTATCCGTTCGCAATAACTTTCCAAATGCGGCGACGTGAACAGCCCGACGCGCAGCCCGTGAGCTTTGAGGATTTCGGCGAGCATGGCGCAAACCGAGCCTTTGCCGTTGGTGCCCGTCACGTGAATCGTCCGATAAAAATTTTGCGGGTTGCC
>CAMJQS010000104.1 GCA_946408105.1 uncultured Selenomonadales bacterium
TTTTATCGAATGAACTTCGACGAGCCGTTCGCTTACGGAAAATTTTTGCGGCGAAGATTCAAAGCCGTTTTAATTCCGTATCTGCTCTGGTCGACGTTCTATCTTCTGCACGACAATTATTTTTACGGCTACCAACTTTTTCCCGACTTCGATTACGCGGCGGAAATTTATTTCTTCGGCCTGGCGAAATATCATTTGTATTTCCTCGTGATTTTGATTTGGTTTTATCTTTTGATGCCGCTGTGGATTTTTTTGGTCAAGCGCATGACGCCCGCCCGATTAATTTTTTTGTTGGCGGCGCAGGTCGCGTTCGATTATTGGTCGAGCTACAGCGTCGCGCTTTGGCAATTCGTAAATTCGCTGCCGCCCGATTCTTTCCTGCAAATGTGTTTGAAGTGGCGATTAAATTGGCTCGTGCTGCATTATGTGTTCGTGTTCGTCTTGGGCGGAGTGTTGGCCGTTCACTCGCAAAAATTTTTCGCGTGGTGTGCGGCGCACAAAAAATTTGCCGGCGCGATTTTTTTTCTCGCGCTGACAAGTTTGCTCGGTCAATATTATTTTTTAATCGCCGTGAAAAATTTTTCGGCTACGGCGGCAGTCAACACGGCTCATCAACTTTCGCCGCCGGGAATTTTTTACACAATCGCCGCGTCGATTTTTTTGTTCACGATTTTTCAATTCGGAAAACTTCCCGCGCCGCTGAAAAAATTTTTGAGCCTGCTCGGAAAAAATTCTTACTTCGTGTACCTGGCTCACCCGCTGGCGATACATTATCTGTCGCTCGGCTTGGGCAAGCTCGGATTAATCATGACGGCACCGAACGCGCTGATTTTTTACGCGGCGACGCTCGCGCTGACTTTATCGGTTAAAATTTTGTCGCAGAAATTTCTTCAAGCATTCCGACGATAAATTTAACGTGCGGGGCGACGGTCTCCAAGTGCAAGCGTTCGTTCGTGCTGTGAATGTTTTCGTTGGTCGTGCCGATTGAAATTATTTCCAGCGCGGGATTTTTTTTGACGAAGTAACCCGTCTCCAAACCCATGTGAACCGTGCTGACTTCGGGCGCGTGACCGTTTTGCTCCGCGAAAATTTCTTTTGCGATTTTCAAAAGTCTGCTGTTCGGATTAAAAAGCCACGCGGGCGACGGCTCGAAAATTTTGCTCTCGAACGCACAAAGCTTGGCGGCCTGCTCGAAGCCCTCGATAAATTCTTCGACAAGTTCATCGGCATTGCCGCGCGCCAAAAGTTTCAGCTCGACAATTTGGTCGTCCATGCGAATCATGCCCAAGTTCGCCGACGCCAAAACTTGCGCGGGATTTTCGGGCGACATGAGATAAACGCCGCTGTGAATCAGTTCGATAAAATTCGTGAGCAATTCATAATCTTTGGCGTGCAAAACTTTATCGGGACGACTGATAATTTTCGTCTCGATTTTTATTTCGGGCTCGGTCGTGCCGTAAACATTTTTCATGCGCCGTTCGACTTGCTCGCAAATGTTTTGAACGTTGTCGGGCTTCAAGTCCGTGGCAATGACAAACGACGCGCTGTCGGGAATGGCGTTAAAAGCTTGGCCGCCGCTGAAAGAGGACAGGCGAATTTTTCCGTGCTTGGTTATCGCCCGCATGATTTTGACGGCAAGCTTGATTGCATTGATTCGCCCGGAAGAAATTTCTCCGCCCGAATGACCGCCGCGCAGGCCGCCGATTTTTATTTCCATGTTCGTGCCCAGTTTCGTGTCGGGGCGGACGTAATGAAGTTCGCGACAAAAAATTATTTGAACGCAACCCGCGCTGCCCGCGACAATCTCTCCGAATTTTTCCGAGTCGCAGTTGATTAAAAAGTTCGCGTCGGCAAAAAATTTTTCGTCCAGGCCGATTGCGCCGCTCATGCCTTGTTCCTCTTCGACCGTGAAAATTATTCTTAGGCGGCCGTGCTCGAAGGCGTCAAGATTTTTGACAAGATAAAGAATTTCCGCGACGCCGATTCCGTCGTCCGCGCCCAAGCTCGTGCCTTCCGCCTCCAAAAATTTTTCGCCGCGAATCAATTTTATCGCGTCCTTCGTCGGCTCGAAAGCGTAATCGTCTTCCGCCACGCAAACCATGTCCATGTGCGCCTGCAAAATCGTAAGCGGGAAATTTTCTTTGCCGGGGCTCGCGTCCGCTTCGGCGATGATATTTTTAAATTCGTCCTGCACGACCTCCAAGCCGTGCTCCTCGAAAAACTTCTTTAAAAAATCGCTGACTTGTTCTTCGTGCTTCGACGGGCGCGGGATTGCTGCCAGCTTTGAAAATTCTTCAAGCACGCCGTCCAAAATTTTTTCGGCCGCTCGATTCAAAATTTTTTCGCTCATCAATCATTTCTCCAATCTGTCCGAAAACCTGAAAGGCAATGAATGTTTAATTCGGCTAAGCATGAAAAAATCCTGCAGTTGTAGAAATTTCGCCGCCGTGATAAAATTGCCGCGCGAGAAAGGAGCTTCGATTTGATTGCACATGTTTTCGTTGACGCAGAAAATATTCCGCCATCGGTCACGTTCAAAGTCGTTGAACATTTCGGCAAGGAGCACACGATAACGCGCGTCGACATCGTAGCCAAAGAAGACACGCTGCCTTACAAATATCGCAACCTCGACGAAAAAATTTATCGCGTGCAAAATTGTTTCTACGGGAAAAATTCTGCGGACATGTGGCTTTGTTTCGAGATGGTGCGCGCCATCATCGACGAGCCGTATCTTGAGCTGATTATAATCGTTTCGAGCGACAAAGATTTTTTGCCCGCGATAAAATTCGCCGCCGACTTCGAGAAAAAAATTTTCATCGTGTCGAACGGCGTCGGCCACAAAACTTTTACCGAGCAGCTGAAAATTTTGGGCGTGAGCCCCGAAGCCGTCGAGCTGAAAGATTTTCGCTTAAAGTTCGGCTTGCCGGAAAAGTTGGAAAAAATTTTGCCGCAACTTAGCTTCAGGACGAAAAAATATCTTTTCGACCACGAGAACCAAATAAAATTTATTTTGGTCAAGGCGGGCAAAAATTTTTTCGACGTGCCGTTCGTGGCGGGCATGGACATTCCGACTTTCTCAAGAATTTTGCGCGAACTGAACATTTTCTCTTTTGCAAGTTCAGTGCGCGATTTTATTTCCGAAAATTTTTTGAGAATCTCGCGGAACAGAATTTACTTTCAAAGCGAAGCCGAACTTTCAGAGCCGACGCCCGCCGAACAAATCAAAGAATTTTTTTCGGAGCACGCCGCCGAAGTCACAAAAATTTTCGTCAAGCAAAACACGCGTCTTTATGAAATTCCTTTCGTGGACGGAATGTCGCTTGACCTCTTCGGAAAATTTTTGCGCGAAAAAAAAATCATCGGCAAAGGAGCTTCGCCCGAACAAACCGCCGCGAAAAGTTTGCTCAAGGTCGTCGACGAAAAAGTTTTTCTCTGCAGCGACGAGGAACAGATTGCCGCTTACGGCGACACGATTAACAGCGTCGACGAATATTTTTCTTTCCACGCGGCCGAGATAAAAAAAATTTTAATCAAGCACGGCAACAAAACTTTCGAGGTGCCCTTCGTCAACGGAATCACGCTTGAGCTTTTCGGAAAACTTTTGCGCGAAAAAAATATCATAGGCAAGAGTGCGTCCGCCACGAACATTGCCAAGAAAAATTTTTTGGACGTGCGCGACGGAAAAGTTTTTCTCTGCGACGAGGACAGGTTGAGCGAACTTTACGCCGAAGCGACGGGCGACCTTGCCGCTTACTTCGACTGCCGCGACGCAAAAAAAATTTCCGTCAAACACAACGGCAAAACTTTTGAAATTCTTTTCGCGGACGGGATGCCGCTTAAGCTGTTCGATAAGCTTTTGCGCGAAAAAAAAATTATCGGGCGGAACTCTTCGGCGGTTAAGGTTGCCGCGCAAAGTTTGCTGGACGTTCGCGACGAAAGAGTTTATCTGCTCACCGGGGACGAACTGAAAATTGCGCAAGAAGATTTGGAAACGGACGTCGACGGATTTTTTAACGAACACGCGCTGAAGATTAAATCGATTTTAATTCGGCACGGCGGAAGAAAATTTGATTTGCCTTTCGTGGAAGGAATGCCGATTAAAATTTTTGGAAAGCTTTTGCGCGAAAGAAAAATCATCGACAGAAAAATTTCGGTTGAAGAAATTGTCGCGAGCAACAAACTTGAACTTCGCGACGAAAAAATTTTTGTCGGGGAGGAAAACAAATGAAAATCATCGAGCCGAGTGTTGAGTTTGTCGACGACTTCGACGCGGCGGCGATTATGAAAAAAATTGAGCGGGCGGGGCGCGTCTGCTACAAGTCCGAGGGCAACATCAAAGACGGCAGCGCGGAAAAATTTATTCGCGGAATCATCAAGCGCGGACACGAATCGGTTATCGAACACGCGGCGGTTTCGTTTAAAATTATTTGCGACCGCGGCGTCAC
>CAMJQS010000105.1 GCA_946408105.1 uncultured Selenomonadales bacterium
CGACGCGGCTTTTAAACTTGCCGATAAAGTTTCGCTGATTCACCCTGCGCGCTGTTTGTTTAACGCGGGCAAGACGCCCAAAGATTTTAATCAAAGACTTCTCGCCAACGAACACGTCAAGGTAATCCGATATTTTCCGAAAAGCCAAGAGCTTTTCCCTAGCTCTTACATCGAAGGTGGCATTGTAATAATTCTTTACGACTCGAACGAAAATTTTGGAGCGATTGAAATTTTTTCTCCGTTTCCGGAACTAAACACCATTCACAAAAAAGTTTGCGTCGACAATAAAAATTTTCGCCCGCTCAGCGATTTTATCTTCATGCAAAGTAAATGGAATTTGGAAAAACTTTTTGAAGACCATCCCGAATACAAATCGAAAATTGGCAGTGGCGGCACGGAACGCAGATTGACGACGGGGATTTTTTCCGCGCTGAATTTGTTCCGCGAACAGCCGAAGGACGGCGACTTAAAAATTTTGGGCTTGATAAAAAATCAGCGCGTGTATCGCTACGTTGAGGAAAAATATATCGACACGCGCCACGAAAATTTATACAAGTACAAAGTCTTTGTTCCAAAATCAAATGGCGCGTCAGGCAAGCTCAATGACAAAGAGCCGGCACGAATCATCAGCAAGCCCGTTATCGGCTCGCCGCTTGTCGGCAGCACACAGACGTTTATCACGGTCGGGGCGTTCGACACGCGTGCGGAAGCAGAAAACTGTTTGGCTTACGTCAAGAGCAAATTTGCGCGGGCGATGCTCGGCATTTTAAAAGTCACTCAAGACAACCCGCCGGCCACGTGGGCAAAAGTTCCTCTGCAAGATTTTTCTGCGACGAGTGACATCGATTGGCGCGGGAACGTCGACACGCAGCTTTACGCGAAATACAACTTGAGCGACGCGGAAAAAAATTTTATCGAGGCGCGCGTGAGAGAAATGCCTTGAAAAATTTTCCGCGCTGTGATAAACTTCAAACGGTTGATAAGATAACCAAACAAGTGACACCATAGGAAAGGCGCAAAAAGAACCCCGAGCTGCTGACTCGGGGTTCAAACTTTAACTGAAGATTGTTCGTTTTGTTTGGGGTAACGATAACCAAGCGGGCTCTCTGCTATTTATTATGCCTGTCGAGCCACTTGCAAACGTAGTGGGAAATTACATTCGCCACAACGGTTGCCGCGACGGTCGTTAAGAAAAGTGACACCATAGTACTCACCTCCTTTCACGAAAAAACATAAGAGGCGTGGTGCGATTTTATTTTAACGAAAAATTTTTGATAAGGCAACGGCTTGAAAAATTTTCCGCGCTGTGATAAACTTCGGGCGTAGTGGGAAATGACATTCGCCGCGACGGTTGCCGCGACGGTCGTTGGGAACAAAGACAACATGGGAAAGCCACAAAAAGAACCCCGAGTTACGACCTCGGGGTTCAAACTTTTTTGTGAGGCTAGATGATTTTTTCGTTTGCAATTCTGAAAATTTATGCTATGATTGGCGCGGAAGGTTAAAGCGATTTGGCAGGAGGGGATTCGGTTATGCTAAAAAGTATCGCGGTAATGACTTCGGGCGGCGACAGCCCCGGCATGAACGCGGCAGTTCGCGCGGTAACTCGCACGGCTCTGCACCACGGAGTAAGAGTTTGGGGCATTCGCGGCGGCTATCACGGCATGCTTGATGAAGAAATGTTTGAGATGCAATCCAAGGACGTCAGCGACATCATCCAGCGCGGAGGAACTTTCCTCGGCACGGCTCGTTGCAAACGTTTTGCCACGCCCGAAGGACGCATGCTCGGCTATAAAAATTTGGTCGACAGAGGCATTCAAGGTTTGGTTGTCGTCGGCGGCGACGGCTCTCTGCGCGGCGCGTCGATTCTCAGTCAAGAAACGGGCATTCCGATTGTCGGCTTGCCCGGCACGATTGATAACGACGTTTGGGGCTCCGAATACACAATCGGCTGCGACACCGCCGCCAACACAATCATCGACGCCATTAACAAATTGCGCGACACGGCTTCGGCTCACCGCAGGACAATCGTTTTGGAAGTCATGGGGCGCAACAGCGGCTGGCTCGCCATGGTCTCCGGCATTTCCGGCGGCGCGGAATATATCCTCGTCCCCGAAGAAGAATACGACTTGGACGAAATGTGCGAAGAGATGAAGGCGGCTTACGACGCGGGCAAACGTTATTGCTTGGTCGTGGTGGCTGAAGGCGCGGGCAAAGGTCACGAAATCGGAAAAATTATCGCGGAAAAGACAGGACTCGACACGCGCGTTTCCAAACTCGGACACATTCAGCGCGGCGGTTCGCCCAGCGTTATCGACCGTGTTAATGCAAGTCGTCTCGGCGAACACGCGGCTTTGGCAATCATTTCCGGCTTGAGCGATATTGTCTTCGGCTTCAACCGCGGGCACGTCGTCTCCATTAATCTGCACGACGCCGTTAATAACAAAAAACAACTCAATCCCGAATTCATGCGGCTGGCTCGTGTGCTTGCGTAGTAAAAAATTTTTAAACGGAAAAAATCCTTCTCGACTGTCGGGAGGGATTTTTTTTGCTTGAAAAATTTTTTGTTGCAAAATTTTTCGCGGCGGGTTATTTTTTTGCGCGGAGGGATTCAAATGATTGTTCAGCAAACGACAAAAGAATTGCTCGCCGAATCGCTTAAAGAGCTGTCGAAGTTCAAGGCCGTCGACAAAATCACGATTAAAGAGCTGACAAAAAATTGCGGGCTCACGCCGCCGACGTTTTACAACCACTTCCGCGACAAGTACGAGCTCATGGCGTGGATTTATAATCAAAAGGTCGAGGCGTCGATGAAAAATTTCGGGCGCGGCGATTCGTTTGAGGACGTTATCTGCAAGTGGATGGAAATTGTTTTGGAGGACGAAAATTTTTACACGAACCTTTTAAAAAATGCCGTCGGGCAAAATTCTTTCCGCTACGCCACCAACGACCACGCGATTAAATTGCTTGAGGATTGGATAAAAGCTCGGCACAATTTAAACAAGCTCACGCCCGAAAATTTTTTCTGCATAAGATTTTTTATGCGGGCGGTCTCGGAATTCGTCAGCGATTGGTGCCTGGGCAAGTGGGACTGTTCGCCGCGCGACATGGCAAAATTTTTCGTGGAGGCAATGCCCGCGCCGCTCAAGCCGTTGCTTTTACAAATTTGACGAAATGTAAATTGAAATTTTTTTATCGGCGTCGTAAAATTTTGGCGAAAAAATTTTCGGAGGGATTTTATCATGCCGATGGTGAAAGATTATTTGTACAACAAATTCAAGCACGGTATCGAGGCGGGCAAACTTCAATACGGCGTCGGACAAGAGACGACTTCGGCGGAGGTCGCGGAGATTTTGGCCACGTCGAATTTTGATTTTCTCTTCGTCGACGGCGAACACGGCGGCCACACCGTCACGACGATTTTGGATATCGCCAGAGCTGTCGCCGCTTACGACATGACGCCCGTTGTCAGAATTCCGCAGGCCGGCACCGGAATCATCAAACAACTTTTGGACGGCGGCATTCAAAACATAATCATTCCGAAAGTCGAGACGGGCGAAGAGACCGAAGACATCATGTATTGGGCGAGTTACGCGCCGCGCGGCAATCGCGGCTTCGGGGCGTCGGCGGTGCGTGCGGGTCGTTTCAATCGTCACCCCGATTATCTTGCGCGCAACGTCGAAGAAATTTGTATCTTGCCGCAGATTGAAAGCGTGCGCGGCTGGGAAAATTTGGAGGCAATCACCAACACGCCCGGCGTCGGCGCGATTTTCCTCGGCCCGATTGATTTGGCTGTCGACATGGGGCACGGCATTGACATTTTCCACCCCGAAGTTGAAGCGGCAATGGACGACATGATTAAACGCATTCGCAAGCTCGGCAAACCCGTCGGCACAATCGCGCTCACCACCGAACAATTTAAACGCTTCGTCGACTTGGGCATAAGCTATATTATTCTCGGCGGCGACACTGCCTTTTTGACGACGGCGGCTGACAACACTTTGAAAACTTTCAAGGAGGCTCTTGAAAAATGAAAAACGTTGTAATTGTTTGCGGGCACCCCGATTTAAAAAAATCTCTCGCGAACAAAACGATTCTGGAAGAAATTTCCGCGCAATGTCCGCAGGTCGAGATTCGCAAACTGTGCGAACTTTATCCCGATTATCAATTCGACATCAAAGCGGAGCAGGCGGCTTTGGAAAAAGCGGATGTCATCATCTTCCAATACCCCATGCACTGGTACGGCTTGCCCGGCTTGCTCAAGCTTTACATTGATAAAGTCATGGAGCACGGCTGGGCTTACGGCTCGCAGGGCACCGCGCTCGCAGGAAAAATTTTCATCGCGTCGCTGACGACGGGCGTCCCCGAAGCGGGCTTTTCGGCTCAAGGTTTCGTCGGGCGCACGGTCGAGGAATTGACTTTCCCCGTCGCAAA
>CAMJQS010000106.1 GCA_946408105.1 uncultured Selenomonadales bacterium
GTCGACGATGACGAAATGATGTTGATGATGGCTCGGCACATATTGTCGACGAAATACGAAATTGTCACGGCGACGACGGGCGCGGAGGCGATAGAACTTTTCGAGAGCGAACGCCCCGATATGGTCTTGTCGGATTTGATGATGCCGGAAATGGACGGTTACGAGCTGCACAGAATTTTGCAGGAAAAAAGCGCGTCGACGGTGCCGATAATGTTCATGTCGGCCGACGAGAGCGAAGAGACGGAAAGCAAAGGCTTCGAGGTCGGCGCGGAAGATTACATTCGCAAACCGCTCAAGCCCGATGTCCTCTTGCGGCGCGTGGGAAACATAATCGAACACCGCGACAAAGTTCGAGGACTGGAGGAGGCCGCGTCGACCGACCAGCTGACAAAACTTTTAAACAAGACGGCTTCGCAGAAAGAAATCGAAGCAGCCGTAAAAAATTCTTCGGGCGCGTTGCTGATGATTGACTTGGACAGTTTCAAACTCGTCAACGACATTTACGGGCACGCGGCGGGCGACAAAATTTTAATCGTCTTCGCGGAGCTGATTCGGAAAATTATTCGCGAAAAAGATTTGGCGGGGCGCATGGGCGGCGACGAATTTGTTGCCTTCCTGCACGGCGTCGACGACGAAAAAATTTTGGTAAGCAAGACAAATTTTTTGAACGAACAAATTTTAATCGCGGCGAAAAAAATTCTCGGCAATGAAATGCAAATTCCTTTGGGCACGAGTATCGGCGCGGTCTTCGTGCCCGACGAGGGAAATGTTTTCCAAAAACTTTACGAGAAAGCGGACAGCGCGCTTTACGAAGTCAAACAGCGCGGCAAGCACGGCATTTCCGTTTTCGGCAAAAAAAATCGCGCGGACGAATCGTCGACTGTCGAAGGCATTTCGCAAATGCGAATGATTTTGGGCGAACGAAACGTCGAGCCGGGCGCGTACTTCGTGGAGTTCGAGACGTTCAAAAAAATTTATCAGCTGCTCGTGCGTATGGTCGACACATACAGCAAAGGATTGGTGCTCATGCAGTTCACGTTGGCGGCGGAAAAATTTTCGGAAGAGTTCAAAGAAGTTTTGATTCAATCGTTGCGGCGGAGCGATTGCGTGACGCAGAGCGGAAAAAAATTTTTGGCGTTGCTCATGGAGGCGACGGAAGCCGAAGCCGACGGCATGAAGAACAGAATTTTTTCGCGGTTGAAAAATTTTAACGCGCGGGAAATAATTTTCGAGCGGGAGAACGTAAGAAATGAAACGCATACTTAACGCAAAAAATTTTAACCTGGCGGCGGCGGTCGTCGTCTTTTTGATAATCGTTTTGCCCGCGATGTTCATTTTCAGTTTCAACAGAGAATTTGCTGAGCGGAAAGAAAAAATCGGCTTCATAATTTTGGGCGACATAAAAATTGCGGGCTGGAACGAATCGCAGTACAAAGGAATAAAAGCGGCGTGCGAAAATTTCGGAATAGAACTTTTGGTTCGCGATAAAGTTAAAGAGAACAGCGGCGAATGTCCCGCGGCGATAAAAGATTTGGCGGGCAAAGGAGCCGGCATGATTTTTTTGGCAAGCTATTCTTACTCAAAAGAAGCGCAAAATTTAATCGGCGAATATCCTCACGTGGCGTTCGCGACGAATTCGGCGGAAGTGCACGCAAAAAATATGACGGCTTATTTCGTGCGAATGTTCCAGGCGAGATATTTGGCGGGCGCGTTGGCGGGCATGAAAACAAAATCGAACGTCGTCGGATACGTGGCGGCGATGTCCAACACGGAAGTCAATCGCGGGATAAACGCGTTCGCTCTCGGCGTGCAACGGACGAACCCCGACGCAAAAGTTTTGGTAATGTGGACGGGCTCTTGGCAGGACGAAGAGACGGAAGCGGCTCACGCCCGACGGCTGATAGAAGCGGGCGCGGACGTTTTGACTTATCATCAAGACGAAGAGGCGACCGCGAAGGTTGCGGAAAAATTCGGCGCGGACTTCATTGCTTACAACGCGATTTTGGACAGCAAGTCGGAGCATTACTTAACGTCGATTGTCTGCCGCTGGGATTTGTATTACACGGACATGATTCAACGATATTTGAAAGGCGAATTGAATTCGGTTAAAAATCATTGGCTGGGCATCGACCGCGGCGCAGTCATGTTGACGGAATATTCTCCGGCAGTCACTCCGAAAATGATTTCGAAAATTGATTCGCTCAAGCAGGAACTGATGAACGGCAAATTGATTTTCGCGGGAAAAATTTACGACAACACAGGCAAAGTTCGTTGCGAGGAAGGCGAGGCGATAAGCGACGACACTTTGTTGGAAAATATCGATTGGCTCGTGAAAGGAGTTGAGGTTCTTGAATGAGGGCGGCTTCTCTTTGAACGAAAAATATATCAAGAAAATTTCTTTGCAGTTCGTGACGGTGCTGACGTTTTTAATCTTGGCGGGATTTTTTTTGCACGGCGAAGTTAGAGATTTGCTCAACGCGACGCTGGAAAAAACCATGGCGAAACAGGCGGCGGATTTTTCAATCGTGGCGGAAGAAAGATTCGCAACGGAGCTGGCGGAACTTCAGTTGGCGGCAAAATATTTTGAGCTGCACCCGAACGAGGCGACGGAAGAAAATTTTTTGTCGTTGCTGAAGGCGGACAACGAAAATATTTCCGTCGGGCTGATGACTTTGAACGACAGAGCGATTCACGGAAAGATTTTGTCGAAGTGGGATTTTCTGCGTTTCACGTCGGCTTATCGCGGCAACAATGTCGTGGACTATTGCGCGGGAAAAGGTTTGCTGTTCGCGGTGCCGGTCATGCGCGGAGGAAATGTCAAAGCGGTTATTTATCGGCTTTACAGCGAAAAAGTTTTGACGGATTTATTTGGGCTGGCCGAATACAATTCCGACATGCGCCTTTTGATTCAAGAGCGTAACGGAAAAATTATTGTGCCGTATAAAAATTATGGCGAGGCCGACAAAAAATTTTTCAACGACCCGACGATTCAAAACGGCTTCAAAATTATTCGCGAGAAGTTGGACACAAATAAATCGGCGGCGGTTTATCGTGAAGGACAGATTGGAAAGTTTTTCTTGTTCGCCACGGACTTGCCGCAGACGAATTGCACGATGATTGGTTACGTTCCTTGGGCGGCGGTCGCGGGCGACATCTTCAGAATTTACACGCTCCTTTTGAGCGGCGGAACTTTGATGTTAATTTTCTTGGCACTGGTCAGCGTGTATTTGTTTGTCGTCCGCACGAAGGCCGAGGAAAGCGACGCTCTGCGCGAGGCAAAACAGGCGGCCGAGGAAGCCAACAAAGCGAAGTCGACTTTCCTTGCAAACATGAGCCACGAGATTCGCACGCCGATTAACGCGATTTTCGGCATGAACGAAATGATTTTGCGCGAGAGCCAAAATCCCGACGTCATCGGTTACGCGCAGAACGCCTCCGCCGCCGGTGAAACTCTGTTGACGCTGATAAATGACATTCTGGATTTTTCCAAGATTGAGTCGGGCAAGTTTGAACTCGTCGAGGAAAATTATAAGCTTGCCGACGTGATTAAAAGCCTCGTCACAATGATTAAGCCGCGCGCCGAGAAAAAAAATTTGTCGTTCAAAGTGCAAGTCAATCCCGCGACGAAAAATCTTTTGTTCGGCGATTCGGTTCGCGTTCGGCAAATCGCGATAAATTTTTTGACAAACGCCGTGAAGTACACGAGAGCCGGCGGCGTGGAATTTTTTGTCGACAGCGAAAAAATTTCCGACGACAAAATAAATTTAAAGTTCACGGTCAAAGACACGGGCATCGGCATTCGCGAAGAGGACATTCCGAAACTTTTTGAAGACTTTGAACGCTTCGACGCAAAGAAAAACAAAAACATCGAAGGCACGGGCTTGGGCTTGCCGATAACTCAAAAGCTCGTGCAGATGATGAACGGCAACATCGAAGTTCAAAGCGTTTACGGCGAAGGCTCGACTTTTTCCGTGACGCTTCCGCAAAAAATTATCGGCGACGAAGCAATCGGAAAATTTAACGGCGAACATTCCGACGCGCAAAAAAAATACGCGCCGAGTTTCGTTGCGCCCGACGCAGAAATTTTGGTCGTCGACGATAACGAAATGAATTTGCTTGTTGCGACGAATTTACTCAAGGCGACGCGCGTAAAAGTCGATACAGCTTTGAGCGGCATGGCTTGCTTGAAAAAAATTTCCGCGCACCGTTACGATTTAATTTTTCTCGACCAGATGATGCCGAGCTTGGACGGCGTGCAGACTTTGCAAAACGCGCGGGCAATGGAAAACAATTTGAGCAAAGACGCGCCGATAATCGCGCTGACCGCCAACGCAATTTCCGGGACGCGCGAAAAATTAATCGCCGAAGGTTTCACGGATTATTTGAGCAAGCCGATTGACGTGCA
>CAMJQS010000107.1 GCA_946408105.1 uncultured Selenomonadales bacterium
TTGCCCGCGTTCATGATGTATTCGGCCGCGTTCAACCATTCGTCAATCGTGGCAGCCAGCCCGCGCTTGAGGAGGACGGGGCGTTTGCATTTGCCGACCTCTTTAAGCAGTCCGAAGTTTTGCATGTTGCGTGCGCCGATTTGCAACATGTCAGCGTACTCGGCGACGGGCGCAATGCCCTCGACCGTCGTGACTTCCGTGACAATTTTTAAGCCCGTGACTTCACGCGCCTCCGACAAATATTTTAAGCCTTCGACCTCAAGACCTTGGAACGAGTAAGGCGAAGTCCTCGGCTTGAATGCTCCGCCGCGCAAAAATTCTGCGCCGCCGTCTTTTACAATCTTGGCCGCCTTCAAAAGTTGTTCGCGACTTTCGACGGCACACGGCCCCGCCATGACGACAGGAGAGCCGCCTCCGATTTTCACGCCGCCCACGTCGATAACGCTCGACTGCGGATGAAACTCACGGCTTGCAAGCTTATAACTTTTTGAAATCGCGACGGAACTTTCCACGCCCGGCAACGCGTCAATCGCCACGGACGCCAGCTTCGTTTTGTCGCCGATGACGCCGACGATTTTTTGTTGCGCGCCTTCCATTATCTTTGCGTCCAAGCCGACGCTCTTTATCGCTTTGATGACTTCGTTAATGTTTTGCGAAGTCGCTTCGGGGTTCATGATGATGACCACAAAATTTCACTCCTCTGTAAATCAATGCACGTATAATAATCAATTGCGCGTGAAATGTAAATCGGCGGGCAAAAATCTTTTCAGGTTGACTTTAAGCGCGGCTTTGTTTATTCTCTACGCGAGGTGAAATTTTTTGGGCTTGAAGATGAAAATTTATCGGGCTTTGACGGGCTCGACGGTCAGAAATTTTGTCAGACGCGCCGAAGATTTTTTCGCGCTGAACTTGCCGACCGTCCACAAGAAAATTTTTTTGCCGACGAAGGCCGCCGCAAAGTCCGCGCTGTTAAAATTTTCCATGGCGCGCGGAAAAAAATCCGGGCGGGCTTTGAGCTTGTGGAAAATTTCTTCGCGGGAAAATTTTTCGCCGCTCGTGAGCGTCGTCGTCCCCAACTTCAATCACGCCCAATTTCTCGTCCAACGCCTCGAAACGATTTACAATCAGACTTACAAAAATTTTGAAGTGATTCTCCTCGACGACGCCTCGACCGATTCAAGCCGCGACGTTCTGAAAGAATTTCACGCGGCGCACGAAAAAAATACGCGGCTCCTGTTCAACGAAAAAAATTCCGGCGGCGTCTTCTGTCAGTGGCGCAAAGGAATTTCCGAGGCGCGCGGCGATTTGATTTGGATTGCCGAGAGCGACGACTTCAGCGCGGAAAATTTTTTGTCGGAGCTGGTGCCCGCCTTCGCCGACGACGCCGTTGAGCTTGCCTTTTGCCGCACCGATTTTATTCAAGACGACCAAAAAATTTTTACGAGCGAACAATATCTTGCCGACCTGCCGAGTTTCGATTGGCGGAAAAAATTTTCGATGACCGCCGCCGAATTCGTTGCGCAAGGTTTCGGCGTGAAAAATATCATCCCGAACGTCAGCGGCGTCCTCTTCCGCAAAAAAAATTTTTTCCCCGAACTTTGTTTGAGCATGAAACTTTGCGGCGATTGGGCGTTTTACCTCGACGCGATTAAAGGCGGCTGCGTTTATTTTTCTCCCGCCGCCACGAATTTTTATCGCGTCCACAAAAACAGCACGTCGCTGAGAATTCAAAAGGAGCCGCGATATTTTATCGAGCACGAACGCATTGCCGAACTCGTCGCGGAAAATTTTTTTGTGCCCGCCGAAGTCCACGAGGCGCACAGAAAAAATTTGGAGGAACATTTTTTCGGCTACTACGGCGGCAAAAATATTTCCGAGCTGGAAAAACTTTTCGACGTGAAAAAAATTCTGCGCGTCGAACGCAAGCCCAACATTTTAATCGGCGTGTTGGCGTTCAGCGTCGGCGGCGGCGAAACTTTTCCGATTGCCCTTGCCAACGAGTTGAGCCGCAGAAATTTTCCCGTCACGGTTTTAAATTTTCAGATGGCGGACGATTTGCCCGACGTGAGAAAAAAATTAAAACCGAACGTCCCGCTGATTTATTTGAACAACACGGGCGGCCTTGCCGAGGTCGTCGAACAATTTAAAATCGACGTGATTCACACACACCACGGCGCGACGGACGTTGCCGCGAGCTACGTCGCCGAAAACAATTCAAGCTTGCGCCACGTCGTCACGCTCCACGGCATGTACGAGGCCGCCGACGCCGATTATCTTAAAAAAATTCTCGACCGCGTGAAAAAATCCGTCGACGTCTTCGTTTACATTGCCGAAAAAAATTTAACTGCGTTAGGGACTAGGGACTGGGGACTAGGGACTAGATTTATTAAGATTGGCAACGGCCTGGAGCGTTCGACGATAAATCCCGTGCCCCGCGAAAGTTTGAACATTCCCGAAGAATCTTTCGTCGCGTGCGTCGTGAGCCGAGCCATTCCGCAAAAAGGTTGGCAGGCGGCAGTCGACGCCGTTAAACTTGCTAACGAGCAGGGCGGCCGTCGAATCGATTTGATTTTGGTCGGCGCGGGCGAAATGTACGACAAGCTTAAAAATCGCGCGGGCGAATTCGTTCATCTCGTCGGCTTCAAAAGCAACGTGCGCGATTATCTTGCGGCGGCGGACATCGGGCTCCTTCCGAGCGAATACGCGGGCGAAAGTTTTCCGCTCTTGATAATCGACAGCTTTTTTGCGGGACGCCCCGTCGTCAGCTCCAACTTGGGCGAAGTTCCTTCCATGGTCGAGGACGCGGGAATTGTTTTTGATTTGGTCAACGGAAAAGTTCCCGTCGACGAACTCGCGAAAATTTTGCGCACGCTTGCCGACGACAAAAAACTTTACGAGAAAATGAAACGCCGCGCCGAAGTCGTTGCCGAAAAATTTTTTATTGAGCGCGTCGCCGAAAAATATATTGCCGTCTTCGAGGATAAACTCCAATGAATTTTTTCGCACGCCTGAAAGATTTTTGCGCCATAAATTTTCCCGCCGCCTACGAAAGCCTTTATCGTTTCCGTCACGGCATCCGCGTGGAAGATTTGGGCGAGACGGTCGGAATCAGTTCGGAAATTTTTACCGAGCACGTCCGCTTGAAAAACAAAAAAGATTTTGCTTTGAAAGTGCCGCTGGATTTTTCTGCGCGGTCGATTAAGTTGCGGGTCGCGGCGGTCGTTCACATTTTTTATCCCGAACTGGCCGACGAGCTGAAAAAACTTTTGCTCAACATTCCTTGCGCGGTCGACGTGTTCATTTCGACGACTGCGCCCGAAAAAAAATCCGTGATTGAAAATGTTTTCGGCGACTTCGACAAAGGCTCCGTCACGATAAAAATTTTTGAGAACCGCGGGCGCGACATTGCGGCGGCGTTCGTCGGCTTCAAAGAAATTTACGGCCGCTACGATGCTTGCGTTCACATTCACTCGAAAAAATCTTTGCACGCAAAAAGTCGGCTGGCGGGCTGGAGAAATCATCTTTACAAAAATCTTTTGGGCAGCCCCGAAATCGTCGGCGGCATTCTGGAAATTTTATCGAACAAAAAAGTCGGGCTCGTCTTCCCGCAATATTTTACGCCGATTAGAATTTCCGTGAACTGGGGAAAAAATTATCTCGTCACGAAAAATTTTTTGCAAAGGCTCGGCGTCGACGTGGACAATCGAAACTTGATTGAATTTCCTGCGGGTTCGATGTTTTGGTTCAAGCCCGCGGCACTTGCTCCGCTCCTCGACTGCGGCTTGACGTTCGACGACTTCCCCGAAGAGCACGGGCAAATTGACGGCACGATTGCTCACGCGATTGAGCGCGCGTTTTTGTTTATCGTGGAGGCGGCCGGCTACAGTTGGATTAAAATTGACAGCGACGAAAAATTTTTTGGCATGACACCGATTTTAAAATCACATTCGCAAGACGAATTGGACGCCAACATCGAACGGGCGCGACACTCCGTCTTGAAAAAATATTGAGGTGAAAAATTTTGAACTTGGACGGCTTTTCCATGCGGCCGCTGACAATGGAGCTGGAAAAATTTTTGGTCGGCGGGCGCGTCGACAAAATCACTCAACAGAACAAAGCAAACTTAACGTTCACGATTCGGCAGCCGGGCAAAACTTTTTTGTTGAGGCTTTCGACCGCGCCGCAAAATCCGTCGGTGCATTTGCTCAAGAAGTCGCCCGAAAATTTGCCGGAGCCGCCGACGTTTTGCATGGTCTTGAGAAAAAATTTGGAGAGCGGAAGAATTTCGGCGATTCGTCAGCATGAACTCGACCGAATAATTTTTATCGACGTGGACTCAATCGGCGCGGGTGGAAAAATTCAAACGTTCACGCTGGCGGCCGAACTCATCGGCAAGTACAGCAA
>CAMJQS010000108.1 GCA_946408105.1 uncultured Selenomonadales bacterium
CGCAATACGAGGAAGGCTTGAACGTCGACGTTGCCTATCCGCCCGAAAGTGTCAAAAACGGTTTGGGCGAAACGATAAGCAAGGCGGGCTTGGCTCAACTTAGAATCGCGGAGACGGAAAAATATGCGCACGTCACGTTCTTCTTTAACGGCGGCGTCGAGGAACCTTACGCGGGCGAAGACAGAATCTTGGTGCCTTCGCCGAAAGTTGCAACCTACGACCTCAAGCCGGAGATGAGCGCGCCGACCGTCACGCTCAAAGTTGCCGAAGCGATTCTTTCCGAAAAGTACGACTTCATAATTTTGAACTTCGCCAACGGCGACATGGTAGGCCACACGGGCGTTATGAAAGCTGCCGTTTCTGCCGTCGAGACCGTTGACGTTTGCGTAGGAATTTTCGTCGCGTGCATGAAGAAAATCGGCGGCGAAGTCGTCATCATCGCCGACCACGGCAACGCCGACCAAATGTTTGATTACAAACTTAAGGAGCCCTTCACCGCGCACACGACCAACCCCGTGCCGATTATCGTCGTCAGCGACCGCGTGGCCGAAGTTAAAGACGGCGCACTCTGTGACGTTGCTCCGACTCTTTTGACTTTGGCAGGCATGGAAATTCCCGCCGAAATGACAGGCAAGCCGCTTGTCACCATGAAATAAAATCTATTTGTGAAAATTTTGAGCGGCGGTTTAACTCTTAAGTCGTCGCCTGTTTTTAACAAGGAGGGAAAAATTTGTTCGACAAAAATCCCGAAGAACATTACATCAAGAAGGGGAACCCTGACGAGCCGACTTATTACATAATTCGCCGCAGTGATTATGCTGTCGGGCTATTCTCAAATTTCCTTGTGTTCGCGGGACATATTTGGTACGCGCTACAAAATGGCTTGCTACCGGTTATCGACATGCAAAACTATCCGAACGCTTATTTGCCGCCCGAAAAGCTGGGCAAAGAAAACGCCTGGGAATATTATTTTGAGCAACCGCTTAGAATTGGATTGGAAAAAGCTTACGCCGGAGAAAATGTCATTTTGTGTAAAAGTGATTATCCCATACCTGTATCGTTTCCCGATGATACTCTTTTAAAAAACAACGATTATCTTACTGAATGGCGAATGCTCGTTAAACTCGGTTTGCTCAAAGTCAAACCCGCACTGATGTCAGAAATTTTGGCGATGCGACAAAAATTATTCGCGCCGAACGACCGCGTGCTGGGTGTACTTTTGCGCGGAACCGATTACGTTGCAAACAGACCTCACGCTCACCCAATACCCCCCCCCCCGTAGAATTTGCTGCAAGTATCGTAGTCGAAAAAATTCAGCAGTGGCACTGCAATAAAATATTCCTCGCGACGGAGGATAAAAACATTGCGGCGGCTTTTAAGCAAGTCTTTAGAGATTTCTGCGTGACGCTCGACCGCGAATATGTGGATTATAAGGCAGGACAAGCTGTCAGTCTCGTGCATATAGACAGACCAAACGATAACTTTCAGAAGGGAAAAGATTACCTTACCGAAATGGTACTGTTGTCCACATGCAATTCTTTTGTAACGGCAAGATGTTCGGGGGCACTCGGCGCGATGATGATGACAAACAACTTCGAAAATGTTTATTTCTTCAACCTCGGCAGATACGGCCTCATTGGTCTTGATTGACCGGAGAAATTTTTATGGAGACTGAGGAAAAAACTTTTTGCTGATAGTGACGATGATTTAATTTTTGTCGTCTTTATTTTGAATATTTTTTATAAGGAGGGAAAAAATTTGTTCGACAAAAATCCCGAAGAACATTATATCAAGGAGGGGAACCCTAACGAGCCGACTTATTACATAATTCGCCGCATGGACGAAAAAACTTCGCTTGCCGAAATGTATCGAATAGTCATGGGGCACATCCGCTATTCGCTGTCGAAGGGTTGGCTGCCCGTCGTCGACATGCAAAACTATCCGAATCTTTATCTTTCGCCCGAAAAACTCGGCAACGAAAACGCTTGGGAAACTTATTTCGAGCAGCCGTTCCGCGTCGGCTTGGAGCAGGCCTACAACGGCGAAAACGTCATCTTGAGCAACGGCGACTGCGTGAAACCTTATCCCGATTATTCGATGAATTTGTCGCAGAAAAAAAACGACGAGTTAATTGAATGGCGCATGCTGATTAAAATGCGTCTGATGAGAATTCGGCCGGAAATTACGGAAAAAATTTCGGCGATGCGTAAAAAAATTTTTTCGCCCAAAGACGTTGTGCTCGGCGTCCTTTTGCGCGGCGGAAATCATCCCGAAAGAAAAATTAAAGGCCACCCCATCCCGCCGCCCCCGGAGTTTGCGGCGAATGCGATAAGCGATGACTTCAAAGAATGGGCGTGCACCAAAATTCTTTTGGCAACGGAGGACGAGTCCGTCGCGGAGCTGTTCAGGAACAACTTCGGCGACAAGTGCGTTTCCCTTGACCAAATTTATTCGCTTTGTTATGATACCGAAAAGACAGACGCCTCGGAAGACAAATTTTTTATCGAAGGCGTGAAAAGTTTGGCGCAAACGATTCTTTTGGCCGAGTGCAAATCTTTCGTCGCGGAAAAATGCGGAGACACGACAGGCGTGCTTCTGTTGGCGAAAAAATTTGACCACGTGCATTTCTTCAACCTCGGCAACTATTGAATCGTCTGCCGTAATCGTTAAAGGAGGTAAAACTTTTGTTTGATAAAGAACCCGAAGAGCATTATATTAAGCAAGGCGACCCCGCCAAGCCGACTTATTACATAATTCGTCGAATAGCCGACACGACAGGGCTCCTCACAAGATACAGAATGATTATGGGGCACGTTCGCTACGCGCTGTCGAAAGGCTGGATACCCGTCGTCGACATGCAAAACTATCCGAACCCGAATTTGGATCCCGAAAAAGTCGAGAAGGAAAACGCTTGGGAATATTATTTTGAACAGCCGTTGCGAATCGGTTTGGAGCAGGCTTACAACGGCGAAAACGTCATCTTGAGCGACGCGGACTGCGTGAAACCTTATCCCGCGCACTCGCTGAAAATGCTGGAGAAAAGAAGCGACGCTTTAACCGAATGGCGAATGCTCGTCAAGCTGGGAATGTTCAGAGTGAAGCCGGAATTGATGCAAGAAGTTACGGCGACGTGGCAAAATTTATTTTCGCGCGAAGACCGCGTGCTCGGTGTGATTTTGCGCGGAACCGATTACGTTGCCAGAAAAATTAAAGGCCGCCCGATTCCGCCGCCCGTCGACTTCGCCAAAAGTATCGTCAACGAAAAGCTCAAAGAGTGGCAGTGCAATAAATTTTTCTTGGCGACGGAAGATAAAAAAATTGTCGACTCCTTCCAGGCGACGTTCGGCTATCGTTGCGTGACTTCCGACAGAGCTTACGTGGAATACAATTCCGTGAAAGACAAATGGGTCAGCATTTGCAGAATCGAACGCGAAAACGATTACTACCTGCAGGGCAAAGAATATTTGACGCAGATATTGCTTGCCTCCATGTGCAATTCCCTGGTCGCGACGCGCAGTTCGGGCACCACGGCCGCGCTCTTCATGAATGAAAATTTCGAGCATACTTATATATTCAACTTGAGCAGATACGGACAGATTACGCTTGATTGATTGGATGTGTTCTGCATGAAAAAAATTTTTGTGCTCGCGATGATGTTTCTGTTCATGTTCAGCGCGACGGCTTTGGCAAGTGATTCCGTCGAAAAGCAGCGTCAGCAAATAAACGCATTGCACGCCAAAACGCTTGAAAGACTTTACGAAAAATATCCTCACGCGCAACGCGTCATCAATCAATGCTACGCTTACGCAACGCTGTCGAACACCGGAATAAAAGTTGGTTTGTTCGGCAGTTCACACGGGCGCGGGCTTGCCGTGAACAACGTGACGGGTGAACGCGTCTATCTGCGCATGGAGGAACAGTCGGTGGGCTTGGGGCTCGGCGTGAAGGAATACGATTTGGTTTTCCTAATCAACACGCGCGAAGCCTGGGACAATTTCCTTATCGGCAAAATTCGTTTCGCCGCAAGCGCGGAGGCTGCTGCCAATGACGGCGTAACCGGCGGTTCAATCGAAGGCGCGGAATACGTTGCGCCGGGCGTGTGGGTCTTCCAAATGACGACGAAGGGTGTCTCTCTCGAAGCGACGCTCAAAGGCATGAAAATTTTTAAGAACAAAAAGCTCAACTGAAATATTTTCCGTAAAAAAAATCCTTCCGACTTCGGAGGGATTTTTTCTTTTGCGGCGGCAAAATTTGTAAAGGTGCGTTCGGTGTGTTAAGATTGTCAAAAATTTTTCGGGAGGTTTTTAAAATGACGAACAACTGCAAGGCAATTCAAATCAGCGAAAATATTTTTTGGACGGGCGCGGTCGATTGGTCGATGAGAAATTTTCACGGCTACGAAAC
>CAMJQS010000109.1 GCA_946408105.1 uncultured Selenomonadales bacterium
ATTGCCACCGTCAAAGGCGGCGGCACCACAGGCCAGGCGGGCGCGATTCGTCACGGCATAACCCGCGCACTCATGGAACTCGACGCAGACCTGCGCCCCGCACTCAAGAGAGCCGGCTTCGTCACACGCGACCCGCGCGAAAAAGAGCGTCGCAAGTACGGCCTCAAAAAAGCGCGCAAAGCTTCCCAGTTCTCGAAACGTTAATCAGAAAATTTTTCGGCTCCCGTCAACGGCGGGGGCTTTTCCTTTGCAAAAAAAATCGGCCGACGCGAAGACGGTCGAAAATTTTTTGCGGGAATTATTTTTTCTTCTGCGTAAAAAGTTTCACGGGCAAGCCGCAAGTTTTGAGCCAATCAATCAGCGCGGAAGAGTCGTCGCCAAAGTTCAGCGGCTTCTCCACGCAAATCGCATTTATTTTGTATCGATTAACGAAATCTGTCAGCGCGGAAACATTTTGCAATTTGGTCTTCGCGCCCGAAAAATTTTCCGTGCAAACAAGCTGCCCGTCGCCCGTCGGCTGAAGAAAATACACGGCGCAATTTGTTAAGCCGTCCTCAAAAAATTTTTCCAAATTTTTTTGCGCGTCTCCTTCGCGGGCGGAAGATACGACCAAAATATTTTGCGCGAAATTTTTTTTGACTTGGGCGATGACGTCCGAAAATTTTTTCCTGAAGGCGACACCGTTTTTCTTGGCGGTCTCTTTGACGGCAACTTCGTCGTCCTCAAAATATTTTTGCATGACGGCAAACCAATCGGCGTTCTTGGCGAGGGCGGCGAAAAATTTTCTCCTGCGCGGGTCGGCAATGGTCGGCGACAAGAAGCGTGGATTTTTTTTCACGGCGTCGGCGAATTTTATTTCTTGCGTCTTCAAGCTTGCCTGCTCGAGAAAATTTTTTCCTTTGTCCGTGTGAACAAAGACAATCGACACGCCGCGGCTGTCGTACATTTCCGGCAGAAAATCTTTGACGCCCCACGCGTCGCCCAAAGTCAAATCGCTTTGGCCGTTCGGAAATTTAAATTTGCACGCGTTGCACGAAGGCCGCTCGGAAATTCCATTCAAAAAAAGTTTTCCGTAAAGATTTTTCGTCGTTTGAATTACAAGCGGTTCTTTGTCGGCGAAATTTACATCGAAGCGCGAAGACCAGCCGTGGCGTTTGCTGCGGAAGTTTACGTTTGTAATTTCGTGCGCGTAGCCGAGCTCGTCGATATATTTTTCCCACAGCGCGGGCGAGGGAACCCCGTGACAAATTATTTCGACGATCAAAAGATTTTCGTAGTCGCGGCCGAGGAAATGTTTCAAGCCGGCACATTGGCAGGGCACGCCGCTGAACAAAACGTTCGTCGACTTGAGCGCGTCTTGAACTTTTTTATAAACGTCGCCGATTTTGCTTTGAACGTATTTGCTGCCGCGAAGATTTTCCAGCTCGTCAAAATTTTTTGCAGAGGTGTGCACCACGCGCCAATTTTTATCGAAGCCCGCGCCGAAAACAATTCCGCCGCTCTTCAAAAAAATTTCGCTCAACGCAGAAAATATTCCGCCCGACGAACTGTGCCGCAAAATTTTTTCATCATCGTAAATCGCCGCAAAAACTTTCGGGAGCGAATTAATTTCTTTTGCCTTGAAGTTGAGCGCGGGGCAAGTCGCGTCGCATCGTCCGCATTGTATGCAAAGTTCGGGATTAATTTTCGGGTAGGCAAAACCTTCGGCGTCGCGAATCATTTCAATCGCGCCCTTCGGACAAATATTCGCGCAAGCCTCGCAGCCCGAACAGTCGGCGCGCTTGGCGGCAATCATTTCTTCAATCTTCAAAGTCATTCACCTCCAAAATTATTTCCAAAGAGCGTTCGCCAAAAATTTAAAAGCCTTCTTTCGTTCGAGCGGCAAAACTTCTTCGCGGCGGGTGAAGTCAATCTTCAGCGGGTCGTCGAGATTAATTTTTAAATTCGTGTCCGACACTCTGTCGCTCAAGCCGAAAAGTTCGAGCAGGGAACCGACTCTGGAAAATCTTGTGGTGCGCAACTTGCCGGCTCTGTAAACGATGAAAGGTTTTTTGAATATCGAGGCGAAGGCCGTGCCGTGAAAAGAATACGTGCAAAGAATCGTCGCGTGGTCGAGCAGATAAATAAATTCTTCGATGCCAGTGACGTAGTGGTCGAAATTATTTTTGTCCACCATGTTTACAATCGGCAGGCCGAGTTTTTTTGCCAAGGCGCGAATTACTTCGGGGACTTCTCCGTTTAAAAAATAAACCATCAAGTAACCGTTCTTGTAAATTTTTTTGTCCAGCCAGCGCGGACGCTTTGCAACTTTGCGCCACTCGTCGGCCGTCAAAAGAAGCACGGGGTCGACGAGCTGAACGGGTCTTTTGCCCGTGAGTTTTTCCACGAGGTCGCAGCCGTCTTTTTCGCGAACGGACACGTGCGGCATCTCCAAAATTTTTTCCCGATAAGTTTGTTGAACGTTTTCGGGCAATTCGGGGACGACGATGCTCGCGGCGTAAGCGATTCTCTTTTCGGGCGGCGCGAATTCCAAAAATCTGCCGGGCACTTTAAATTCGGGATTCCACACTTGGTCGGAGCCGATAACAAAAAAATCGTATTCGTCGGCAAGCTCTTCGAGATACGGGATATCGAAGCGCGTGCGGATGTTTTCGTCGTTGAACTGTTTGAATTTATATTCGCGGACGCTCTTGAACGCCGCGTATTTTAAATTGCCTTCGAGGTTGCGTTCCGTTTCGAGGTGATACGGATAAAAAGGTTTCGTCGCGGGGTGCCACAGGACTTCCACAAAATCCGCAAACTTTTCGAGCGTCTTGTACAGCGCGTACTTTTGGAGCATGTTGCCGTAGTTGTCGTAGACGTTCAAAGTAATCATTGCTACTCGCATTTTTCTTTCCTCCCTGTTTCGTTCGGCTTATGATAAACATTTTTCTTCCCTGCGTCAACAAAAGGAAATTTCGAGTCGGCGTGGAAAGTTCAAGCACACGACAAAAGGAGAAATTTTTATGAACACTTTTAACGCGAAGATTTTATCGAACGAGGAAGTTGCCGAAAAAATTTTTCGTCTGACGGTCGACGCGCCCGAACTCGCAAAAAATTCGCGGGCGGGTCAATTCGTTCAAGTAAAAATTTCGGACGAATTCACTTTGCGGCGGCCGCTGGGCATTGCGTCGACGGCGGGCGGCACGGTCAAAATTTTTTATCGGGCAGTCGGGCGCGGCACAGAAAAATTATCGGCGCGGCGGGCGGGCGAATGCTTGAACATTTTGGGCGCGCTCGGCAACGGCTATTCAAATTTCGGCGGGAAAATTCTTTTGGTCGGCGGCGGCATGGGCATGGCTCCGCTCCTCTGCGCGGCAGAAAAATTTTCGGCGGATGTTTTGCTCGGCGGGCGAACCAAAGACGAAGTTATTTTTTGGCAAGAAGAATTTCGTCCGCACGTCGGAAAAATTTTTGTCACGACCGACGACGGCTCCTACGCCAAAAAAGGTTTCGCGATTGATTTGTTGCCCGAAGTTTTTGCGACGGAAAATTATTCGGCGATTCTCACTTGCGGCCCCGAAGTCATGATGCGCGGCGTCGCAAAATTCGCGGCGGAAAAAAATATTCCCTGCGAAGTTTCTTTCGAGAAGCGTATGGCCTGCGGACTGGGCGCGTGCTTGAGCTGTTCGATTGATACCGTCGACGGCAGAAAAAAAGTTTGCAAGGACGGCCCCGTCTTCGACGCGCGAAAAGTTTTCGGAGGTGAGACGCTTGAGTAATTTTTCCTTCCTCAACGATAAGCCCGAATACAAAAATTTTTCCAAGGACTGCATCGACGCGGAGGAAGCTTTTCAAAATTCGTTCGACTCGTGCGTCGGGCTCGTGCGAAAGGCGATTGAGGCCGCCGTCAAATGGACTTACGCGACGGATAAAAAATTTTCTTCGGCAAGCGACAATCTGTTCGATTTGCTTTCAAACCAAACTTTTGAGCGGGCGGTCGGGAAAAATTTAATCGGCAAGCTCCACTACTGCCGCAAGGCCGGCAACGAGGCGATTCACAACGAGAAAAAATTTTCGGCGGACGAGGCAATCACCTGCTTGCAAAATCTTTTTGACTTCGTGCAGTGGATTGATTCGCGCTACGGAAAAAATTTTAAGCCGCGAACTTTTGACACGGACGACATCCCCGTGAAAGACTCGACGCTGAAAAAAATCCTCAAGGGTGCCGGCTTGGTGGCGGTCGGCGTCATCGGGACAATCGCCGCCATTCTGTTGACCGACGACGACAAAAAGAAATATTAAAAATTTTTGCCGAAAGGAGATGATGACGGTTTGAATAATTTTTCCTTCCTCAACGAAAAGCCCGAATACAGAAATTTTTCCAAGGACTGCATCGACGCGGAGAA
>CAMJQS010000110.1 GCA_946408105.1 uncultured Selenomonadales bacterium
AAATTCACGTCGTAATATTCTGCGTCCGAGCCGGGCACGTATTCGCCCGCAAGATTTTCAAAATGTTTTCTGTCCGCGTCGAAGCCGAGATTTTTCCGCATGACTTTTCCGAGGCGTTCGCCGTCGGGAATCAGATAACTCACGCCGTCGATGTATTGCAGCCAGCCGGGCACGACGCCCGTCTTAACATTTCCTTTGGCCTCCGCGCTTTTTAGGGAGCCGGCCGCCGCCAACATTTCGCCCGAAGACAAATCGGTTTCAATCGCCTTGACTGCCACGCTCAAAAGTTCGGGAATTTTAATCAGCATGGAAGGTTCGGTCAATTTGTCGGCGCAAGCCCGCATGAAAGCTTGTTGACGACGCACGCGCCCGACGTCGCCTTCCGCGTCACGAAATCTTACAAACTCAATGGCGGTCTTCCCGTCGAGGTGCTGCTTGCCTTGCTTGAGGTCGATATAAAGTCCGCCGTCGTCGTCCCACGGGTCTTCGTAGTGCATGTCGCGTTCGACGTAAATGTCGACGCCGCCCATTGCGTCAATCACTTCCGCGAAACGAGATTTATTTATCGTGACGTAATGATCAATTTCAATTCCCAAAAAATCTTCGACGGTCTCTCGCGCCAACTTCGCGCCGCCGTGAGCGTAGGCCGCGTTAATTTTTTGGTAGCCGTGACGATTGATGTAAACCATCGTGTCGCGCGGAATTGTTAAGAGTGATGCCTCGTCCTTTGACAAATTCAAAACCATGAGCGTGTCGGAGCGGCCAACGTCGTCTTTGCGTTCGTCCACGCCCATGAGCATTATCGTCGTCGGCTTGCGGAAGGTCGGCAAAACTTTTTCGGGCGCGATTTTTTCCGTTAAGTCTTCTTTTATCCGCGTGAAGTCCGAATTAAAACCCAAGTGCGCCAGCGAGCCCGCGATTATAAAAAAACAAAGTATGAATGACCAAAATAATTTCCGATTGCGCATCTTGCGCATGATTTTTTTTCGCCGCTCGTCCAAACGTTCGCGCATTGCTGTCACCTCCCTTCAATCAAAATTTAAGAGAAGTTTTGAGCTTCGTCAAGTCAATGTCGGTTTTAATTTCGGGGTGCTTGCGCAAGAAAAATTGTTCGGCTTCGGGCGCGGCGACGAAATTTATCAGCCGCCCGACTTTTACAAAACATTTGCGAACAACTTTATCGACGTGCGGGTCGTTAATCGTCAGGCACGCCTTGGAGACGACGGGTTCGCGGCCGCGATTGGCGATAAAATTCAAATGCAGTTCGACTTGCGGCTCGTCTTCGCCCGAATTGTAATAGACGCCCAAAGTTTTGTCGGCGTAAGGATTCAAGACGTTGAAGAGAATATCCATGAGCATGGACAAATCCATTTTCTTTGGATTGAATTCGATTTCGATGCTCGGAATGTTTTCCAACGTCTGCGGCTCGTGATTAACGTAGCTGTGAACATTTTTTGCGGACGATTGCCCGATTAAAACTTTCACGACGCCGGGCACGTCGGAAAAAATTTCTTGCAGCTCGTTGACGTTGCCGCCGCTGAAATAAATTTTTTTAGTGTACAAGTTCAATCCTCCCAAGTTCCGAAAAATAATTTGAATCGTGCGTGATGACAATGAGCGTGCGATTTTTTTTCTGCGCGTCGTCGATTAGGTTTGCGATTAATTTTTCCGCGCGAATTTTATCAAGGCCGGCAGTCGGCTCGTCGAGGATTAAAATTTCTGCGTCCTTCGCGACGGCCAACGCGACCAGCAGACGATTTCTTTCGCCGCCCGAAAGATTTTCGCCGTCCTCGCCAATCGGAGCGTCGATGTCAAAATTTTCCAGGCCGCAGAGTTTCAGCGCGGAAAAAATTTTTTCGTCCGAAATATTTTCGTGGAGCATTTTAAAATTCTCACGAATCGACGCGGAGAAAATATAGTTCGTGAACGTCGCCGCAGAAATTTTCCCGCCGAGTGAAATTGTTCCTGCGTCGGGCGGAAAAAGTTTCGTCAGCAGATAAAGCAGCGTCGTTTTGCCCGCGCCGCTCTCGCCGACAATCGCAAGTCGTTCGCCGCGCTCAATCGTCAAAGAAAAATTTTCAAAAATATTTTTGTCGTAGCCGAAGCTCAAATTTTTTATCTCGACGGCTTTATCGGTCGGCAAAATCTTCGCGGGAAAAATTTTTTCGTCGGGAAGTTTCACGGCGCGAATTTTTTTCCACGTGCGGACGGCCGACGGGAGCTGCGAAAAAATTTCGAGCGTCGCCAAAAAAATCAAAGTCCAAACCGTCAAAGCGATTGTATCAACAACGGCGGCAAGTTTCAACAGCATAAAAAAAAATCCCGCCGCGCCGAAAATTTTAAACGCCGTGTCGAAATTAATTTGTCGAGCGGTGAGCTTAAAATTTTCCGCGCCGAAATTTTCTGCGGCCGTGTCCAAAATTTTTTCGGCGGGCGTCGTCCCGAAAATTTTCAATTCGTCGCGGCCGTCGCTCAAGTCCAAAATTTTTTCGCGGTAGTCGGAGTCGTCGGCTTGAAAATTTTTTATCGACGCGGCAAGCAAAATGTTTGCAAAAAAAATTATCGGCAAAGTCAGCGCAAAAAATTTCAGCGGCGCGAATAAAAAATACGTCAGCAAAATTGTAACGAGCGCGGCCGTCGACAGCGGCAAGACCACACGCGGCAAAAAATCTTTGAGCAAATCGGCCGAGACCGTCAGCGTGTGAAGCAGTTCGCCTTCGTGTGAGCGACCCGACTTGAGCGGGAAAATTTTTGCGGCGTTGAGGAAAGTTTTTTCGCGCAAATTGTCCAGGAGTTTGAAAATTATTTTGTGCGATAAAAATCTGTCGGCGTAACGGAGGACGGCGCGCGAAATTCCTGCCGTGCGAACCAAAGTTATCCCGACGGACAACGCGCTCAACGGCGGGTGCAACGCGGCCGAAGCAATCAGCCACGCCGCCGACGCCATTAATAAAATTTCGCTCAACGCGGCGGACAAGTGCGCGACAATCGCGGGCAAAAATTTTTTAAAGTTCATCCAAGCTAACCTTTCCGAGTTTTCCCGCGCGAAATTCGCTCAAGACCAGCCGCAAAACTTTTTCCGTGTCGACGACGCCGCCTTTTTTTATGCAGCCGCGCTTGAGCCCGATTTGATTCAAAAGTTCGCGGGCGTCATTCGAGAGAGAAATTTTGTAGCGTTCAATCAAACCCGCAGGAAATTTTTCGGCGAGCGTCTCCAAAAGTTTGCAGACGGTCGGTTCGAGGTCGTGAATCTCGTCGCTGATTGCATACGTCCACGAAAGTTTTAGCGCAACGTTCGCGTCGTCGAACTTCGGCCAAAGAATTCCGGGCGTGTCGAGAAGGTCGAGGCCGTCAGAAATTTTTATCCATTGCTTGGCGCGCGTGACGCCGGGTCGATTCTCAATCTTCGTGTGATTCATGCCGGCCAGCCGATTTATCAGCGATGACTTGCCCACGTTCGGAATGCCGACAATCATCGCGCGGGCGGCGCGAGGTTTTGCTCCGTGTTTGGAAAGTTTGTGCGTCTTCGAGTGAGCCAACGACTTTGCCAGCGCAATTAAATTTTTTATGCTCGTGCCCTTCACGGCGTCGACGGCGACGACAGAAAAATTTTCGTCACGGAATTTTTTCAACCACGCGTCGACGTTCGCGGCCAGGTCAGCTTTGCCCAGGACGATTAAGCGCGGCTTGTCTTGAATAATTTCTTGGAGCATTGGGTTTTGGCTGCTCAAAGGGATTCGCGCGTCGAGCAGTTCGATAACGAGGTCGACGAGTGATAAATTTTCTTGAATCAGCCGACGAGCTTTGCTCATGTGGCCGGGGAACCACTGCAAAGAATTTTCTTGCATGAAAATCACCTTCCGCCGAAAAATTATCCGCGAGCAAAAATTTTCCTGCAAAAAAAATCCTCCGCAAATTTTTACGGAGGATTTTGATTTTAAATCGTGATTTTGTCTTTGAAGGCGTCGAATTTTTTTTGACCGATGCCGCGCACGTTTTTAATTTCGTCGACGGATTTAAACGCGCCGTTTTGTTCGCGGTAGTCGATGATTCTTTGGGCGAGCGCGGGGCCGATACCTTTCAGCGTGGCGAGGCGTTCGGCGTCGGCTGTGTTAATGTTCACGAGGTCGCCCGAACTTGCGGCGGAAAAATTTTTCGTCGACAAAAAAATTTCTTTGGTCGGAATGTGAACGTGTTGCCCGTCGAAAAGTTTTTCGGCCAGATTAATTGCTTCCGTGTCCGCCGAAGCCGTGAGACCGCCCGCTTTGTTCACGGCGTCGACGAATTTTAAATTGCCGGTGTCTTCCAGTTCGACGACGGAAATATTTTTGACTTGCCCGGAAACGTAGACGCTGATTTTTTTGACGGGCG
>CAMJQS010000111.1 GCA_946408105.1 uncultured Selenomonadales bacterium
AGCGATTCAAACCTCAAGCCGACGACGACGCTCAACGAAATGCTCGCGCTCCTCAAGCATACGGGGCATTCAACGATGGCCGTGACCGAAGACGGAAAGCCGACGGGAAAACTTTTGGGGATTGTCACGAGCCGCGATTATCGAATCACGCGCATGACAGGCAACGAACAAGTTCAAACTTTTATGACGCCGTTCGAGAAATTAATTTACGCGGACGCGGACACCACGACGCTGCCCATGGCCAACGATTTAATTTGGGAACACAAGCTCAACATGTTGCCGCTCGTCGACAAGAAGCAACGGCTGCGCTATATGGTCTTCCGCAAAGATTACACCGACAACAAAACCAATCCGCTTGAACTAATCGACAAAAAGAAACGCTACGTCGTGGGCGCGGGCATTAATACTCGTGACTACGCCGAAAGAGTTCCGGTATTGCTCAAAGCCGGCGCGGACGTTTTGTGTATTGATTCGTCGGAAGGCTTCAGCGAGTGGCAAAAAATTACGCTCGAATACATTCACAAAAATTTCGGCGAAGATGTCAAAGTCGGTGCGGGCAACGTCGTCGACGCGGACGGCTTCAGATTTTTGGCGGACGCGGGCGCGGACTTCGTTAAGGTCGGTATCGGCGGCGGTTCGATTTGTATCACGCGCGAGACAAAAGGTATCGGCCGCGGGCAGGCCACCGCGGTTATCGACGTGTGCAAAGCTCGTGACGAATATTTTAAAGAGAAAGGAATTTATATTCCCGTGTGCTCGGACGGCGGCATCGTTCACGATTATCACATGACGTTGGCCTTGGCAATGGGCGCGGATTTTCTCATGCTCGGCAGATATTTTTCCCGCTTCGACGAAAGCCCCACGGACAAAATCAGAATCAACGGAACTTACTACAAAGAATATTGGGGCGAAGGCTCCAACCGCGCGCGCAACTGGCAACGCTACGACTTGGGCGGCGACAAAAAACTTTCCTTCGAAGAGGGCGTCGATTCTTACGTTCCCTACGCCGGCTCTCTCAAAGACAACATGACCGGCACGCTCGCAAAGATTCGTTCGACCATGTGCAACTGCGGCGCGTTGACTTTGGCCGAACTGCGTGACAAGGCGAAAATAACTTTGGTCTCGTCGACGAGCATTGTCGAGGGCGGCAGCCACGATGTCATTTTGCGCGACAGAATTGGTGATTGACGGAGGATTTTTTTCATGACGCAAGAAGAGATTCGCGAGAAACTTTTGAATGCGTTGGTTCTTTTGAATGACATTGAACTTCAAAACGAAATCATCGCTCAAATGCCCCACATGTCCGAAAAACTTTTGCCGCCTTTTGCAAAGGAACGTTACGCAATGGGCGAAGTGGACGAGTGGCCGAACGCTCAAGGAGAATTCGGGCGCACGCCTACAAATCCTATTCTCGTCAATGAAACGTGGGGCGAGATAACTTATCTTTCGCGTCTTTTGACGACGGACAATCAACGCATGATTTTTCACCGCGTGGGAAGTGTCGAGGGCGCGATTGATGCCTTTGAACTCGTCAGCGTCGACGGAAAATTTTTCGACGTGCTGTTTGTCGATATGTATCATCACAACTGCTCAAAGAAAGCTCCCGTCGGTTACACTTTGTTGGAAGTTGTCGACGGCATAACCGGCACGAGCGAAAATAATCCCGCTTTCCCCGCGCAAGTCAGCGAGGCTGTTTTCAAGACGGCATTGGGTAAATTCGGCGCGCCGATTATCAGCGAGGCAGTTTTCGACTTCGACAGAGACCAAGCAGTCAAGCTCATCGACAAGGCGCGGCAGGCAAATAATTTGGACGGAAAAATTTTAGCCAAGACAACAATTTAAAGAAGGTTTTTTTATGCTTTACAAAAAATTTTTTACCGCGCTCGTCGCAATGATTATGTTCGTAACTTCGACGTGCGCGGCCGAAGAAAAAATCATCGACGCGGAAGATGTCGTGCCGGAAATCGGCCTTCTTCAGAACGTGACTTACGCTCAATATTTCACGTGGCCTGAAAGTCGTTTGCAAATGGATATTTTCTCGCCCGCCGTCAAGGGAAAAGTTCCCGCCGTGATATTTGCACCGGGCGGTTGGTGGGTGACAGGTCCGAAAGTTGCGGGAACGCAAATTTGTTATCAACTGGCGCAGGCGGGATTTGTCGCGGCGTCAATCGAATACAGAACTATCGTTGCGGCGAATTACATTGACATAATCGGCGACGTTAAAGCGGCCGTTCGTTATCTGCGCGCCAATGCCGACAAGTTCAACATAGACAAAAATAAAATCGGTGTGATTGGAATGTCGGCGGGCGGTTATCTGGCGACAATGGTCGGCGTCACGAGCGGCGTTGAGAAATTTGACTTCGGCGACAACCTCGACCAAAGCAGCCGCGTTCAAGCCGTCGTCGATATTTTCGGGCCGACTGACTTAACCAAAGTTGCCGACGATTATCCTAAGGCGACGCAAGAAATGTATAATTCACCCGCCGCGCCGCCTGCGCTTTTCGTCAACGGCGCGCCCTGTTACAAAGACAGAAAGGGCGGCTCTCTCCTCGACACGCCCGAAACCGCCAAAGATTCAAACCCGATAACTTACATTGACAAGAACACTCCGCCTTTCCTCATCATGCACGGCAACGCGGACAAAACCATTTCGCCGAGCCAATCGAAAATTCTTTACGACGCGCTGATTAAAAACGGTGTCGACGCCAATTATTATATCATCAACGGCGCAGACCACTACGCGGCTTATTTTTATCAGCCGAAAGCTTTTGGGATAATCGTTGACTTTTTGAATCGGGTTTTAAAATGAGCAACGTGACGTTGCATCCAATGAGCGCGCAAGACGTTACGAAATTTTTCAGTTGGTTGCCGCGCTTTGAAAAAAATTTTTTTAAGGATTTACTATGACAGAGTTTGACTTTGCAAAAAAAATTCGCGGGCTTTGCGGCACGGCGTATCTTGTCGGCGGCGCGGTTCGCGATAAATTTCGCGGCGTCGTGGCGCACGATAAAGATTATTGCGTCACGGGCGTCGAAGAAAAAATTTTTGCCGAAACTTTTCCGAACGCCTCCAAGTTCGGAAAATCTTTTCCCGTTTACTCCGTCGAGATTGACGGGAAATTTTGCGAGGTTGCCTTCGCGCGCACGGAAAAAAAAATCGGCGCGGGTTATCGCGGCTTCGAAGTTTCTTTTTCGCCCGACGTGACGATTGAGCAAGATTTGTTCCGCCGCGACACGACCATTAACGCAATGGCGATTGAAATTTTGAGCGGCTCTCTCGTCGACCCGTTCGGCGGCCGCGAAGATGTCTTGAACAAAAAAATTCGCGCGGTGAGCAAACACTTCACCGACGACCCCGTCAGAGCGTTGAGGGCGGCGCGCCAGGCAGCTCAATTTAATTTTGAAATTTGCGACTCGACGATTGAAGCGATGAAACTTTGCGGCGAGGAACTTTCGCGCGAGCCGACGGAAAGAATTTTCGACGAGCTGGAGACTGCACTAAAGACCGACAAGCCGTCGATTTTTTTTAGAAGCTTGGAGCGGGCGGACTTGCTGGAAATAATTTTCCCCGAAATTTTTCAGCTGCACGGGAAAATTCAGCCGACGCATTTTCATCCCGAAGGCGACGCCTACGAACACACGCTGAAAATTTTGGACGACGTGGCGGCCGTCAATCAAAAACCCATGGTAAGATTCGCCGCGCTCATGCACGACATCGGCAAGGGCACGACGCCGCCCGAAATGTTGCCGCACCATTACAAACACGAACGGCGCGGCCTTGAAGTCTTGAGCAAAATGAATCGGCGAATGACGCTGCCCAACGAGTGGAAAAAATCTGCGGCGTTTGTCATTCGTGAACACATGCGGGCACCGCGCCTGGAAAAGCCCGGCAAAATTGTCGACCTGCTGTTGAGGCTCAACGGTTTGAAACTCGGCGTGAAAGATTTTTGTGACATAATCCGCGCGGACAATCACGGGCTGCCGCCTTACTTGGAGCACGCGCAAAAAATTATCGACGAGCTTTTGAAAATCGGCGGAAAGGATGCGCCGCCCGAACTTGTCGGTTCGCAGGTCGGGCAATGGATTCACGCCGCAAGGACTCGACGCTTTACCGAAATGAAAATTTTTTGAGGAGGAAAACTTTTGTACGCCGGAACATTTGGGGCGACGACGCAGGGCGTTGACGGGCTGATAATTTCCGTGGAAGTCGACAGCGCGAACGGAATGCCCGCCTTTGACATCGTGGGCTTGCCCTCGACCGCCGTCCGCGAATCAAAAGAACGCATGAAATGAAAATTTTTTGAGGAGGAAAACTTTTGTACGCCAGAACATTTGGGGCGACGACGCAGGGCGTT
>CAMJQS010000112.1 GCA_946408105.1 uncultured Selenomonadales bacterium
GCCGAAAAGGTTTCAAGCTCCCGAAAAAAATTTTGACGGCCGAAGAACTCGCCGACGCTTTTTGGAGCCGTCACGGATGACGGCTCCGCCCGCGCTGAAGACGTGATGTCTTCACAGCGGGCACACAACGCACGGGTCGGCTCAACGTTAAAAATATTTACGAGCAGCCGCCCCCGCGAGGCGTCTTTTCTTTTTGCTACTTTTTCTTTGGACGCGCAAAGAAAAAGTAGATCCTTAACGCAAAAGAAAAGTTGAACACACACACGCAAAAGGCGGAAGCTTTGAACTTCCGCCTTGAAATTTTCTTTGTTGGTGGAGACGGAGGGATTCGAACCCTTGACCCCCAGATTGCGAACCTGATGCTCTCCCAGCTGAGCTACGTCCCCAACGCAAGCGCGATTATAAACCGATACGCCGTCAAAGTCAAGAAAAAATTTTGTTACAAGCTCAAATCATTTTTTCTCGTCGGCAGACCAAGCGTGAATTCCTTCTTGATTCTGCAAAATTTTCGGGTCGAAGACGGGCTCTTGGACGCCGCGATTTTTTTGCGCAACATAATCGTCGAGCGCAATGAACGCGTACTTGCCGAGGCGCGCGACCGCGTAAAGGTTCGTCAAGCACAGGAAGCCCATGAACAAATCGGCCGAATCCCAAACCAAACCGAGGTCAGCGAACGCTCCGATTAAAACCATGGCAACGACACCGACGCGAAAAAGATTCATCGCGTGGCGGGCGACGGTACTGGGCAAAAATCCCGACTCGTCACCTTCGAAGAACGCGATATTGACTTCGCCGTAAAAATAATTGCCGACGATTGAACTGAACGCAAAAAGGAAAACGATAAACGCCAAGACGTGCGGCGCGTAAGTTCCGTAGACGCTCGCCAAAGACATTTGCACGAGAGAAACGCCCGTAAGTTCGCCGCCGATAACGTATTCGCCCGTGAGCAAAATGGAAAACGCCGTCGCCGAGCAGACAAGCCACGTGTCGACGTAGACGCCGAAACTTTGAATCAAACCTTGGCGCACGGGATGCTTGCCGCTGGCCGTGGCCGCCGCGTTCGGGACGGAACCTTCGCCCGCCTCGTTGGAGAAGAGACCGCGACGCACGCCCGTCATGAAGACCGCACCGAAGCCGCCGCCGACCGCCGCTTGAGGCTCGAAGGCGTCGTGGATTATCAGCGCAAACATCGCGGGCACTTTGTCGAAGTTCATCACGATAATTACCAGCGCGGACAAAAGATAAAGACCGGCCATCGAAGGCACGAGCATTTCCGCGAACTTTGCAATTCTCGTCACGCCGCCGAAGATAACAAGAGCAGTTAAGCCCGCCACGACTACCGCCGTTATCGCGTGGTCAATTCCGAATGCAGTCTCGACCGCGCCGACGATTGTGTTTGCTTGAACGGAAACATAAATCCAACCGAACGTCACGGAAATTAAAACCGCGAAAAGTTTTGCCAAGCCCGTCATGTGCAAAGCGTTCTTCATGTAGTAAGCGGGGCCGCCGAAAAACGCGCCGTCGCCTCTGGGCAATTTGTAAATTTGCGCAAGTGTGCTCTCGACAAAACCCGTGGCGCAACCGATAAACGCAATGAGCCACATCCAAAAGACCGCGCCGGGGCCGCCCGTGACAATCGCGATTGCGACGCCCGCAATGTTGCCGACGCCCACGCGCGAAGCCGTCGACACGCAGAATGCCTGAAAGCCGCTGATTTCTTTGCCGGAAGTTTTTTGTCCCGCGCTCCCGAAAATTAATTTAATCATTTCGCCGACGAGCCGCAGCTGAACAAATTTTGTCCGCAACGTGTAGACGACGCCCGAACCAATCAGCGCGATGATGATTATGTACGTCCACAGAAACGAGTTGATGTCGTTAATCACGCCGTGCAATGCTTCCATAAAACTTCCTCCCCAAAAATTAAATCTTAACGTAGCCCGCGCTGACTTCCAAAACTTTGACGGCGAAAAGCTCCAACAACTTTGCGAAGTCGGCGGCCGTCCCGTCAAAGTCAACGTCAAGCTCAAGGCTCGCGTTCAGCTTGCGGGCAAAGGCGTCGTTCACGCCCGAAATATTTTTAATGCGTTCGCAAACAGCAGTCAACGTCCCGCCGAATTTCTCGAACGTATTTTTTGTTATAAGCAAAGTCAAATGATGTTCGACGTTCGCGGCGTGCTTGAGCGCGGCCAAAGAAAGTTCGTTGCCTGCGCGCTGCCCCGCCAAAATCAATGCGTCGCTGCCGCTGAAAAAACTTCCGCCGCCCGTGGCCGTGCCCGCGAAAATAATTTCGCCCGTGTTCAATTCAATCATGCGGCTCGAAACGCTTGCCTCGTTGTCGGGCAAAAATCTTACTTCGGCAAGGACGAGGCAGTCCGCGTGAAAATCGTTCGCCAAAGTTTTGCAAAGTTCGTCGTCGCCCGCCGCCGATAAAATTCTTTGTTGAACGGCGCGGCTGACTTGAGCCGGGTCGACGGTGCGCGTGAAGCCCTGACGTTTGAGCGCGGAAATAATTTCGTTTTCGATTTCGGCGTAGCGTTTTCCGTTTGAATCGAACGCAACGACCGCCACGCGAGGATTGTCCGCGTTGAAGTCGACGAGAGCTTTTTTATCAATCGTTCGCGACGAAATTTTTTTGTCGTCCAGCTCGGCGAGAATTTCCACGACAAAAATTCCGTTCTCGACGCGGCTCGAAATAATTTTCCAACTTGAAACGAAGCCCGCGCTGTCGACGGAATTTTCATCAGAAACGAGCACGGAATTTTTCACGAGAGTTTTTGAGTTGACGACCGCGCCGAATTTTTTTTCGACGGCCGCCCGCATCGCGTTATGAATCGCCATTCGCTCCGTGTTGCCGTGCCCGACGGCGTGAACCGTTTCCGCCGAACACGTCCCGAAATTTATCAGCGCGAGGAAACTCATCGCCGCAAAAAATTTTTTCATCTCGTCCGCCTCCAAAATTATTGTAAAAAAATTTTCCGCCGCCGTCAATAAAAAAGCCTCGGCCAATCGTCGAGGCTGAAATTTTTTATTTTAGTTCGGCCGTGAAGGTCACGTCGCCTTTGTCGGCGTGCACAGAATATTTCACGCGGCCGCGGCTCGTCGTCCAATCGTAGCTGCCCTCCGTCGAAACTTCTTTGAGCATTCGCAAATCGCGGAAGACTTCGCTGCGGTCGTCCACGTCCAGTTCGGGGTTGAGCGTCGCGATTAAAAGTCCGAGCACGTTTATCGTCTGAAAGGATTCGTCTTTGGTTTCGGGCGCGGTCAAAATTTTCAGCGCGGAAATATTTTCGCCGTCGACCGTCCCGACGAGTTTAAGTTTGGGCGTGAACTCGTGAGAAAAATTTTTGTCTTCGACAGTGAACGGCGCGGCGATTTCAATTCCCAAGTTGGGAGCAAGTTTTTTCGACGCGGCGTTAAATTTTTCGCGGAACTGTTCGGGCGTCATGGTCTGCTCGAAGCCTTCCTTGCTGCCGAAAATATTTTGCACGTTGCCGGCGGTCATGTTCGCGTAAACGAAAAACGCAAGACACGCGGCGGCCAGCACAAAATTTGTCCGCTTGTCGAAGGTCGAATATTTGTACATGAACAGCCAACCGAGCGGCGGAATGAAAATGCAAAGCGTAATCATCGCCGCAGTTTTTAAATAAGTTGTCAAAGAGTCGCCTCCCGTCCGTTGATGAAAGTTTTTTTGATGTTGAAGTCGTCGTCAAAAATCGTGATGTCCGCCGCCTTGCCGACCTCCAAACTTCCGAGCGCGTCAAAAATTTTCAACTCGACGGCGGGATTTTTCGTAACGAGTTCGACGACCGCCGCCACGGAAAATTTTGTGTTCGCGCAAAAATTTTTCAAGACGTCGTTCATCTTCGCGACGGAGCCGGCGATTGTTCCGTCTTCCAGCGTCGCGAGGTTTCCTTTGACGAAAACTTTTTGTCCGCCGAGTTCGCTGAAGCCGTCGCCGACGCCGCACGCCCTGAACGAATCCGTTATCAAAATAATTTCGTTGCGCGGTTTAATCTTCGCGACAATCCTTTGGGCGGCGGGGTGCACGTGCACGTTGTCGGCGATGAGTTCGACGGTCGCGCGTGAATCGAGAGCCGCGCCGACGACGCCGGGCTTCCTGTGGTGCAGGCCGCTTTGCGCGTTGAAAAGATGCGTGACGTGATTCGCGCCGCGGGCGATTGCAGCGGTTGCCTCCTCGTAAGTGGCCGCGCTGTGCCCGATTGACACGACGATATTTTTTTCCAAGCAACGATCGATGAAGTCAAAGCCGCTCACTTCGGGCGCGACGGTTACAATTTTAATCACGTCGACGAAATTTTTTATCAAGTCAAAGTCGGCGGGCAAAATA
>CAMJQS010000113.1 GCA_946408105.1 uncultured Selenomonadales bacterium
ACGAACTTTAAAATCGAAATGAAAATCGCTCCGCTGCCCGCGCCCAAGTCCAAAAAATTTCCGCCGCCGCGCGAACGCAAAAATTCTCCGACAAATTCCGTCAAAATTTCCGTTTCGGGTCGCGGGATTAAAACTTTTTCGTTGACCGCGAAGGTTAAGCCCATGAATTCTTTCGCGCCCGTCAGATATGCCACGGGAATTTTCTTCAGCCGCAAATTTATCAGCTCATTGAAGCGCAAAATATTTTCGAGCGACAAAAATTTTTCTGCGTCGACGTACAAATCCAGCCGCCGACATTTTAAAACATGCGCCAATAAAATTTCCGCGTCGAGCCTCGGATTTTCTATGCCGCCGTCTTCGAGGGTTGCCGTACCCAATCTTAAAATTTTTGCAACCGTCTTCATCGTTTCCTCCAAAAAAAATGAGCCGAACGGCTCAAAAAATTTTTCCGATAATCTATCTTGGTTTGGCGAAAATCATTCTGCCTGCCGAAGTTTGCAACGCGCTTGTGACTTCGACGGAAATTGTCCTGCTCAAATATCTGTGGCCGTTTTCGATAACAATCATCGTGCCGTCGTCGAGGTACGCGACGCCCTGGCCGGGCTCCTTGCCGTCCTTGACGACCTGGACTTTCATCGTTTCGCCGGGAATCACGACGGGTTTGACGGCATTGGAAAGTTCGTTGATGTTGAGCACGTCGACGCCGCGAAGTTGAGCAACTTTATTTAAATTAAAATCGTTCGTGATGATTTTTCCGCCGAGTTTTTGCGCGAGCCGCACGAGTTTTGAATCTACGCCCTGAACGTCATCAAAATCCACATTCATAATTTCAACTTCAAGATGATTTGATTCGTCTTCGCGGATTTTTTGCAAAACGTCAAGGCCGCGACGCCCGCGAACTCTTCTTAACGTGTCGGACGAATCGGCGATGTATTGCAGCTCCTCCAAGACGAACACGGGGATTAAAAGCGTGCCTTCCAAAAATCCCGTCTTGCAAATGTCGGCAATGCGCCCGTCGATTATAACGTTCGTGTCGAGGAGTTTATAATTTTTGTCTTTATGCTCCTGCAGTTTAACGAGATTAACTTTGGCCTTCTCGACGGGCGGAGCTTCTTCGGGCGCGGGTTGTTCGGAAATTTTTTCGACCTCTTTGGCTGCTTTTGCCGCCTCTCTGTTGCGCAAAATTTCTTTTATGAAGTCAAAACTGCTCGTGAGCTCTTTGCGCTTCTTAATCGTGAGGCGAACGCCCAAATAACCGAGCACGATGCTGAAAATGATTGGAATATAACTGCCGACGACCGGAATGCGGGCGAACGCGCTGCCCAATAAATTTGCGATGATAAGTCCGACTGCCAACCCGACCGCCCCGGCGATAACGTCGTTGATTGGCATTTTGCTGAGCTGTTTTTCTACAAACGAAGTAAAATTTTTAAGCTTGTCGATTAAAAACGGGGAAATGAAAAATCCGATTATGCTTCCGATGGTCGCGCCCGCCAAAATTGAAACCAAACTTGCGAGCGTCAATTCAAAAATTCCTGTGTCGAGTTTGAAAAATTCCGGATTAATGTACGAAATCAAAAGCGGGCTTGCTTGGTGCAGAGCCGCGCCGCCGACTATCGCACAAGTCAACGTTATGAAAAATTTTATCGCTTTATCAAGCATAAACATCACCTCCCATAAAGTTTACGCAAGACTAGCATACTTTTATGAAATTTTACTGATTGACATTGGCAGGAGAAAATTTTTTATCTGCGTCTAATAATTTTGCGACGCGTTCGACGATTTTTTCCGCGAGTTCGGTCTTGCTCATCTTCGGAAAGTTTTCAACCTGTCCGCCGCGCCGAATAATCGACGCAATGTTGGTTGAAGTGCCGAAACCCGCGCCCGCAGCCGTCACGTCGTTGGCGACGATGAAGTCCAAATTTTTTTCGACGAGTTTTTTGCTTGCGTAATCCAAAACGTTTTGAGTTTCTGCCGCGAAGCCGACGAGCACTTGATTTTTTTTCAGGCCGCCGAGTTCTTTCAAGATATCGGGATTTTTCACGAGCTCAAGCGTCAAAGTGTCGGAAGACTTTTTAATTTTTTGTGCGGCGGGATTTTTTACGCGATAATCGGCGACGGCAGCCGACATAATCACTGCGTCGACCGAATCGAATTCTTTCAAGACGGCCGCGCGCATTTCCAAAGCCGACTCGACCTTGACGAAAATTTTTAAATCGTTTGGCGGCTCCAGTTCGCTCTTGCCCGAAATTAAAATGACTTCTGCGCCCGCGTTGGCCGCCGCCTTTGCAATTTCGTAGCCCATGCGCCCGCTTGAACGATTGCCGATGTAGCGCACGGGGTCTATCGCCTCGACGGTGCCGCCTGCCGTTACCAAAATTTTTTTCCCGCTCAAATTTCCCGCCGCGAAAAATTTTTCCACGGCCGCGCAAATTTCCGCAGGTTCGGGCAAACGACCTTTCCCGACTGTTCCGCAAGCCAACTCGCCCGACGCCGGCTCCAAAACTTTCACGCCGCGCGACTTGAGGATTTTTAAATTTTCCTGCGTCGCGGGATTCAAAAACATTTTCGTGTTCATGGACGGCGCGATTAACAGCGGCTTGTCGGACGCCAAAATCGTCGTCGTCAAAAGGTCGTCGGCTATTCCGTGCGCAGCCTTCGCCAAAAAATTCGCTGTGGCGGGCGCAATTAAAATCATGTCGGCGAAATCCGCCAAGGCCACGTGCGCCACATGAAAATGCGCCGCGTCCCCAAACATTTCCACGAACGCGGCGTTGCCCGTAATTTCCTCGAACGTCCTCGGCGAAATAAATTCCGTCGCTGCCAAAGTCATCATCACGCGGACATTTGCGCCGGATTTTTTCAGGCGGCTGGCGACCTCAACGACCTTGTAAGCCGCAATACCGCCCGTCACGCCGATTAAAATATTTTTTTTGTCAAGCATGACTTAATCCTTTATCTCGTAAGTAATTTTTCCCTCGTTGATTTCTTCCATGGCGTTTGTGACAAATTTTGTTGCGCGATTTTCCACGCGGCAGGGTTTGCCGCTCAAAAGTTCGCGGGCGCGTTTGCTTGCCAGCACGACCAAAGCGTAGCGGCTGTGCGTTTGCTTGAGCATTGAGTCCGTCGAAGGATTGACCATGCTAAGCGGCGTTGCGTTCAGTTTCATTTAAAAGCCTCCATCAAAATTAAATTTGTCCTCGTTGCGCGAAACTTTCAAACGTTCCGCCGTCAAAATCGCTTTGATTTTTTCGGCGGCGTTTTCAATCGAATCATTCACGACGACGTAATCGTATTCCAGTCCGACGTTTATTTCGGCCAGCGCGTTTTTCATTCGGCGCGACAAACTTTCGGGCGTCTCGGTGCCGCGTCCTTCGATTCGACGCTTGAGCTCTTCCAAACTCGGCGGCAAAAGAAAAATGTAAACGCCTTCGGAGCATTTGCGCTTGACGTTGAGTGCGCCCTGCACGTCGATTTCCAAAAGAATATCTTCGCCGCGATTGAGCCGCTCTTCGATTTTGTTCAGCGGCGTCCCGTAAAAATTTCCGTAAACTTCCGCGTGCTCCAAAAATTTTCCGTCGGCAATCCAACTTTTAAATTCTTCGACGCTCAAAAAATAATATTCTTTGCCGTCGACTTCGCCGGGGCGGGGTGCTCTGGTCGTGGCCGAAATTGAATAAGCGACTTCGGGCAAGTCACTCAAAATTTTTTTGCAAACAGTGCCCTTACCCGTGCCGCTCGCCCCGGAAACAACTATTAAGAGACCTTTTTGCATTTAAAATTCGCCCTCGAAAACTTTTTCGGCCGCGCCCGTCATGAAAATATGATTGTTTTCGCGCCAATCGATGTTGAGTTCGCCGCCGTCAAGAATGACCGTCGATTTTCTGTCCGCCAAGCCGTTCAAGTTCGCCGCGACCGCCGTGGCACATGCGCCCGTTCCGCACGCCAAAGTTATTCCGCTGCCGCGCTCCCAAACTCTCATACGCAATTTATTTTCGCCGACGACTTGAACAAATTCGGTGTTCGTTTTGCGCGGGAAAAATTTATGCGTCTCGAATTTCGGGCCGACGTGCTCCAAGTCAATTTTTTTTATATCGTCGACGAAAACCACGCAATGCGGGTTGCCCATGCTTACACAAGTCATTTTGTAAGTCACGCCGTCGACTTCAATCGGCTCGGCGACCAACTTTTGAGAGCCGAAGCCCGCCACGGGAATTTTGTCGGCGTTAAAAATCGGCTCGCCCATGTCCACGGTTATCAAGTCGTATTTCATGCTCACGGTTAAAATGCCCGCGCCCGTCTCGACCGTCAAATCGTCGTCGGAGAAAAATTT
>CAMJQS010000114.1 GCA_946408105.1 uncultured Selenomonadales bacterium
CCCGCAGCGACGAGGCCGGGAATATCTTTTAACTTGACGCCGCCGCCGACGACCACGGGCAAGGGACTGACTTTGACGAGCGCGGAAATTTTTTCAAAGCCGATTGCCTCGTCCGCGTCCGATTTTGTGTTCGTGGCGTGCAAGGGGCCGACGCCCAGATAATCGACGATGCCCGCGTCCGCCGCTGCGATAAGTTCTTCCGTGTTCGCGCTCAAGCCGACAATCGAATCTTCGCCGAGAAATTTTCTGCAGACTTCGACGGGAATATCGCTTTGTCCGACGTGCACGCCGTCAACTTTAATTCCCGCCTCTCGCGCCGCCAAGACCGCGTCCAATCTGTCGTCGACGAGCAGGGCAACCGAATCGCTCTTGCCGAGCTCACGAATCGCCCGCGCGGATTTTTCGAGGACGGAAATTATTTCGCGGGCGGAAGAAATTTTCGAGCGGATTTGCACGCAAGTAAAGCCTTCGTCGACGGCCGCCGCCACAATTTCTTCGACGGGCTGATTGCAATTTTCTTGACCGATGACAAGATAAGCCGAGATGTTCAAACGTTCGCGCATGCTCATTTTTTTCTCCCGCCGATTCGTCCGAGCGTCTCCCGTATTCTGTCTTCGACTGATTGAGGTTTTTCTTCGACGGGCGGATTAACTTCCGCAGCTTGAGGTTTTTCTTCCAGTCTCTCGTTGAGCCTGTCGATTTTTCCTTCCATCGTGTTTGAAAAGCCGGGGCGAATGTCCGCCTTCAAGACGACTTCGGTGCGAATTCCTTTTTCCGCCAGCACGAACGTCGCGCGCTTGACGACGGCCATAACCGAATCCCAATCGCCTTCAATCTCCGTGAACATGGAATAAGTTTTGTTCGGCAAGCCCGATTCGCGGATGACTTTGACGACTTCGGCGACGTGCGCGCTCAACTCTTCGCCGACGCCAACGGGCGCAATCGCCACGGCAACCAAAGTATTCATTTCAATCACTCCTCAAGCTTTCTCGAAGTCGAACATATCTTCAAACGAGCCGACGATGCGGAAATTGTTTGCGACTTCTTCGGCCGTCAGCAAATACAGATTGTCCAAGAAATTTACTTTGAAACTTGCGGGGGCTTGAGCTTGAGCCGCAGCCTTCGTGCCCGCCAAGTTAAATATCGTCGTGCCGGCGACCGCCGCGATAAACGGTTCGGCGACCGTCAAATAAATTGCCATGACGCCGCCCAACGCGCAGCCGCTGCCCGTGATTTTCGTGCTGAAGACCGAGCCGCCCGCGCAAAGAATTTCTTCCGTGCCGTCGGTTACAAAATCTTCTTCGCCCGAAACGGCAACCGCGCCGCCCGTGAACTTTGCCAACGCATGAGCCGCCGCCTTGGCCGAAGAAACTTTTTCCGTAGAGTCGACGCCGCGAACTTGTCCGCCCGAATCTTCAATCAAGCTCCAAAGTTTTGCCAACGAAATTATTTCCGAGGCGTTCCCGCGAATTATCGTCGGCTTAAACTCTTTGAACTTTTTCAAAATGTCCGTGCGCAAACTCGATAAGCCGATACCGACCGGGTCGAGCACCCAGGGCGTTTTGTTTTCGTGAAGAGCTTTTGCCGTTCGCGGCAGCGTCTCCGCGTAGAAGGGCAAAGCCGTGCCCATGTTGATGTAAAATGCCGCCGAGATTTTTGCCATTGCTTCGCACTCATCAGCCAAGTAGAGCATTGCCGCCGAGCCGCCGACTGCCAGCTGCGCGTTCGCCACGAAATCTTGAGTGACTGTGTTGGTTATCGACGGAGCCAGAGGATTTTTTTCGCGCACCTCGTTGACTGCCCGCGCCAGAGCCGAGCCGATTTCTTGTTGAGTCAATTCAATCCCTCCTTTAATGTGAAATGACGCTATCACACTCAAAAATTTTCGTCAAGAAAAAATTTTCAAAAGCTCTTGCTACCCTCAAAAAAATTTTTTACAATACAAAAAAATCGCAATCGACATTCGCAGGAAGGAGAGATTTTTATGGCAAGCAATTACATTCCGAGCGACGGCACGTTGCACAGATTTACTCAAGAGAATTTGCTTGACGCTCAAATTGCATTGATTAACGCCAAAGCCAAGCATCGTTCAATCGGTTCCGTGCCTGTCGTCGTCGACAGCAATTCGCGCCACAACAAAACGAGCGACACGACGATAAGCATGAGCGACTACGACCAAAACAACGTGCACGGCGTGGTTGTCTTGGGGACGGAAGCCGCAGACACTTTTGCCAATCACGGGGCGGCCTCATTCATTTGGGGAGATTCGGGCAACGATAAAATAAGGAACCACCAAAGAGACGTCACGATAAGCGGCGGCGCGGGCAATGACAGCATTAGGATTTCGGGAGACCCTTACACGCCTTCCAACAATTCCATTTCGGGCGGCGCGGGCAAAGATACCATTACGATTCAGCGTGGCTCAAGCACAAAAAATCCCACCGAGGTTACGATAATCGGCGGAGCAGGCGACGACTTGATAAATCTTCCTTCCAGAAGTCTTTACAAGTATGAAGGCGGCAACTATCATTTGCAATACAAAAAAGGCGACGGCGACGACACCGTGGTCGGCTGGTATAAATTTGACACTCTTTATATCGAAGGCAGTTATTCGACGCAAAAGAGCGGCTCCGATTTTATCGTTGAAGTCGGTAGCGGTTCAATCTTGTTTAAAGATCCTCAGTTCTCCTATTCGGGCATTAACATTGTAACCGTTCCCGCAGGAACTTTTCCCGCGGCGACCACGACGAGCGGCGGCTCCTCCACACCGACGATAAGCGGCGGAGGCACTTCGACGACGACGGGCAGCGGAAAAAATATTCGCAACAGCACTTCAAACAAAGTTATCACCGGCACGGCTTACAATGATTCGATTTACAATTCTTACAGCGGCTCTTACGTCACGATAAACGGCGCAGGCGGCAAAGACACGATTGACAACTTTGGCGACACCATAAAAATCGACGCGGGCGCGGGCAACGATTCAATCTACAGCTACAGCTACTACTCGACGATAAGCGGCGGCAAAGACAACGATATAATTACCCTCGACAGCAGCGGTCACCACAATGTCATTGCATACGCTTCGGGCGACGGCAACGACAAAATTTATAACTTGGGCGCGACGGACACCTTGAGTATTTCGGGCGGCTCCTATACTTCCGTGACGAGCGGCTCCGATGTCATTCTCACTGTCGGCAGTGGCGAGATAACTTTGGTCGGCGGCAAGGGCAACACTCTGAATATTAAAGGCACTTACGGCGGCTCCTCATCTTCGATAACGAGCGGCAACAAAAAAATCTTAACCGTGACGAATTCTTCAAAATCGCCGTTGACTGTCGCCTCAGCTGTTGAAGTTGTCGACGCATCCACTCGCACGAAGGCGATAAAAATTACGGGCAACAAATTGGCCAACACGATAAGCGGCGGCAGCGGCGCAGATTATCTCGTCGGGGGCGCGGGCAACGATTCACTCATCGGCAACGCGGGCAACGACAAACTTTTCGGCGAAGCAGGCAGCGACAGACTTTTGGGCGGCGCGGGCAAAGACACGCTTTCGGGCGGCGCGAGCAATGATATACTCGACGGCGGCACGGGTAACGACAGCTTGAGCGGCGGTGCGGGTAAAGATAAACTTTACGGCGGCAAAGGTAACGACACCCTCTGGGGCGGCGCAGGTTCCGATACGCTCTACGGCGGCGCAGGAAATGACGTTTTTATTTATCGAACGGGCGAAGAGGGCACCGATACAATCTTCGACTATGAAAGCGGCGACATGCTGCAAATCCTGAACGCCAACGGCTCGAAAGGTTCCTTCTTCGGCGCGACCTTCAGCGGCAACAAACTTACGCTTGCGATTGACGGCGGCGGTGCCGTAATTTTCAGCGGCGTCAGTAAGGGCGACACTTTTAACATCAACGGAAAAACTTACATGACTTACGGCAAAACAATCAAATCAACAAGCAAATTTACGGGACTCGGTTAAAAAATTTTAAAGGGCGTTGCCGCACGCAACGCCCTTGTTGTTATCGTTATTGGTGACGCCTAAGGGATTCGAACCCTTGAACCCGCCGTGAGAGGGCGGTGTCTTAACCACTTGACGAAGGCGCCGAATCACTGCGCCGAATATTATCACACTCAAAACTTTTCGTCAAGCAAGACAAAAATTTTCACGACAAGTTTAGACAAAGAAAATACTTGACTTGTTAAAAGTTAGCGTTTATAATGCGCGTGTTGACGCTCAAAGCGTCGACGCGGCGACATAGCCAAGTGGTAAGGCCGAGGTCTGCAAAACCTCTATCCCCGGTCCGATTCC
>CAMJQS010000115.1 GCA_946408105.1 uncultured Selenomonadales bacterium
GTAAAGCGCGGAGAAATTTTGATTATCGCGGGCGAGAGCGGCAGCGGCAAGTCCACGATACTAAAAGCGATTGGCGGACTGCTTGAAAAGGGCGGAACGATTGTCGGCGGGAAAATTTTTTTCGACGAACAGGAAATTACCTTTTTGAGCGACAACCGGCGGCGAAAAATTTCGGGCGAGGCAATCGGTTTTATTTTTCAAAACGCGGGCGCGTCTTTTTGTCCGATACGAACAATCGGCGACCAAATTTTTGAAAGTGTGCGCGCTCATCGAGATTGGGACAAAAAATTTTTTCTCGAACGCGCGGAAGACCTCATGACGAAAATAAATCTTGAGCCGAAAATTTTGGAGGAGTATCCGTTCAAACTTTCGGGCGGAATGGCTCAACGCGCGGGAATTTTGGCGGCGACGATTCTTGAGCCGAAACTTTTGCTGGCCGACGAGCCGACGAGCGCATTGGACATCGTAAATCAAGCCGGCGTCGTCAAAGAACTTTTGAAACTTCGCGAGCGGCAAAAAATTTCAATCGTCATGGTCACGCACGACTTGCGAATCGCAAAATTCATGGCGGACAAAATTTTAATCATGCGGCAAGGTTCGCCCGTCGAATTCGGGACGCGCGAAAAAATTTTCAACGAGCCGCAAGAATTTTACACGAAAAAATTAATCGAGGCGGCAGGATTATGATTTTGGACGTTCGGCACGTGAAAAAATTTTTCGGGAGCAAAAAAATTCTCGACGACATAAATTTTTCTGTCGACGCGGGCGAATGCTTGGGCATTGTCGGCTTGAGCGGCGGCGGCAAGTCGACGCTGGCGAAAATTATTGCGCGGCTGATTGATTGCGACGGCGGAAAAATTTTTCTCTGCGGAGAGGACATCACTCACGCGCGCGACAAAAAATTTTATCGGAATATGCAAATGATTTTTCAGACGCCCGAAGATTCTTTCGACCCGCGAATGACTTTGGGCGCGAGCATTTCCGAGCCGATTAAAAATTTTTTTGGCGGAAAAAATTTTCGCGAACGAGTCGAAAAACTTTTGGCGGAAGTCGGCTTGCCGAAAAATTATTTTGAACGTTATTCGCGTGAAGTTTCGGGCGGCGAATGTCAGCGGGCGGCAATCGCGCGGGCAATTTCCGTCGAACCGAAACTTTTAATCTGCGACGAGGCAACTTCAGCCCTTGACGTGACAATCCAAGCGCAAATCGTCACGCTGATAAAAAAACTTTGCGCGGAAAAAAAAATCGCGTGCCTTTTCATCACTCACGACCTGCCGACGCTGAAAAAAATTGCCGACCGCGTTTTGGTTTTGGAGGACACGCATTTAAAGACGCTCGACGAATCAAATTTCAAGGAGGCTTTGCAATGGAGCATTTGAATCGGCGCATTGAAAATTATTGGGACGCGCGCAGCGAAAGTTTAAGTCGAACGCGTCGCCTTGAACTTGACGGCGTGGACGGTGCCGCGTGGAAAAATATTTTCAAAAAAAACTTGCCCGAAGGCCGGCTGAAAATTTTGGACGCGGGAACGGGCGCGGGATTTTTCGCGGCGATTCTCTCCAAGCTCGGTCATAAAGTTATCGGCGTCGACACTTCAAAAAAAATGCTCGTCGAGGCCGAAAAAAATCTTCGCGACTTGAAACTTTCCGCCGAATTCAAAAAAATGGACGCGCAAGCTTTGAAATTTGCCGACGAAACTTTTGACGCGGTTGTCACGAGAAATTTGACGTGGACGCTGCCCGATGTCAAGGCGGCTTATCGCGAATGGCGGCGCGTTTTGAAAATCGGCGGCGTGCTGATGAATTTTGATTCGGATTACGGCGACAAAAATTTTTCCGCGTGCTCAAAGACGAAAATTTCTTCGGCGCAAGTGAACGAGTGCGACGCGATTAAAAATTCTTTGACGATAAGCAGCCGACGCCGCCCGATGTGGGACGCGGGCTTTTTGGAAGGAATAAATTTTTCCGTGCGCGTGGAAGAAGACATTTCGCACGCCGTGCACAGAGATAATCGTTGCAATTATGATTCGGTGCCGATGTTCGCCTTGCGCGCGCAAAAAGAGTCGGCTTGAAAAATTTTTGGCGGAATTGTTGACAAATCTCCTTGCCTTGACTTATCGTTGAGGCAAATTTTTTTTGGAGGTTTTGTCGTGAAAAAAATTTTGGCAGTGGACGTCGGCGGCACGTTCACCAAATACGCTGTCGCTTGCGGCACGAAAACTTTTAAGCTCGACGCGAAAAATAAAATTCCCACGGAGAAAAAAAATCACGAGGAATTTTTGAACAGTCTCGCGGGAATTTTTAAATCGGTCGGCGGCGCGGAAGGCATTGCCCTTTCCATGCCGGGGCTAATCGACACGTTCAAAGGCGTTTGCATTTCCAGCGGCGCGTTGGATTTTTCTAACGGTCATTGCGTCGCCGAGGAACTTCAAAAAATTTGCGGCGTGCCCGTCACGGTCGAAAACGATGCAAACTGCGCGGCTTTGGCGGAAATAAAATCGGGCAGTCTCGTCGGCGCGAAAAATGCGTTCGTTTTGGTTTTCGGGACGGCTGTCGGCGGCGCGTTCGTTCAAAACAAAAAAATTTATCGCGGCTCTCACTTTTGCGCGGGCGAAGTTTCTTTCACGCTGAAAAGTTTAAACTCGAAAGTTGCCGATGAAAATTTTTGCGGAAATAATTTGGGCGCACTCGCCTTCCAAAAAAGTTGCGCGAAAATTTTGGGAAGGCCGCCCGAAGAAGTCACGGGCGAAATGGTTTTCGATTTGATTGACGCGAAGGATAAAAAAATGCTCGCCGCGCTGAAAAAATTTTCTCGCGGCGTCGCGGTGATGATTTTTAATTTGCAAGTGCTCTTCGACCCTGAACAATTTGCACTCGGCGGCGGAATCAGCGAACAGAAAATTTTTATCGAAGCCGTTCAAAAAGAACTCGACGCGCTACACAAAAAATTTCCTGCTTACTTGCCGCGCCCCGAAGTCGTCGCCTGCAAATATCACAACGACGCAAATTTGTTCGGCGCGCTCTATCGTTTCTTGGAGAAGGTGTGACGCTTGATAAAATTTCAAGGCATTGAAAAAATTTACGACAGCCCGTCGGGAAAAGTTCACGCGCTCAAAGGAATTGATTTGGAAATTGCGCGCGGAGAAATTTACGGGATAATCGGCTTGAGCGGCGCGGGCAAGTCCACGCTCGTGCGCTGCATTAACATGCTCGAACGACCGACGGCGGGAAAAGTTTTCGTCGACGGACAAGATATGACGACTTTGACGGAAAGCGAACTGCGCGCCGCCCGAAAAAATATCGGAATGATTTTCCAACATTTTAATCTGTTAAGCTCGGCGACGGTCTACGATAACATTGCCTTTCCGCTGAAACTTTCTGACATGAGCGCGGCCGATATCAAAAAAAAAGTTGAGCCGCTCCTCGAACTCGTCGGCTTGAGCGACAAAGCCAATCAATATCCCGCGCAACTTAGCGGCGGACAAAAACAACGTGTCGGAATTGCTCGCGCGCTGGCCAACGACCCGAAAGTTTTGCTGTGCGACGAAGCAACTTCAGCCCTCGACCCGCAAACGACAAAATCTATCCTCGCGCTGATTAAAGACATAAACAAAAAGCTCGCGCTTACCGTCGTCGTCATCACTCACGAAATGCAAGTCATCAAAGAAATTTGCGACAAGGTGGCAGTCATCAGCGACGGCGTCATTGCAGAGCGCGGCTCCGTCCTCGACGTGTTCACCAATCCTCAGCACCGAATCACAAAAGAATTTATCAGCGTGCTTTTGTCGAACGAATTGCCCGCCGCGTTCAGAGGCAACGAAATTTCTCAAGACAGAACGCCCGACAGTTTTCTTTTGGTTCGATTGATTTTTCAGGGCGACAGAGCCGACGACCCCGTATTGGCGAAAATGATTCGGACTTGCACGGGCGTGGAATGCACAATGCTTTTCGGGAACTTGGACGAATTGCGCGGCGTGCCCTTCGGACGATTTATCATCGGCTTGAGCGGCGCGGACGAGGCAATTAACGACGCGCTGAATTTTTTGAGCGGGCAAGATGTTCGCGTGGAGGTGATTGGTTATGTTCGCAGAAGTGCTGCCGCTGTTGACTAAGGCTTTGGGCGAAACGATTTACATGGTCGCGGTGAGTATGGCAATCGCTTCGGCCGTCGGCGTGCCGCTGGGCGTTTTGCTCCACACCACGGCCAAAGGACAAATTTTGGAAAATGTTTTCGTCAATCAAACGGTCGGCTCGGTCGTCAACGCGGTGCGCTC
>CAMJQS010000116.1 GCA_946408105.1 uncultured Selenomonadales bacterium
GCGATTTGTTGCAGACGTAGACAAGCTCGCTGATTAAAATTTGTCGGGACAAGTCGAGCAGGCGTCGTTCGCCGCTGGAAATTTTTTTCTTGTTGTTTTGCCTCGTTAAGTTTCTTGCCACGGCCGCCGCGTCAAAAATATTTCCCGTCTTGAGCCGCTCAAGGTTCGTTTGAAATCTTTTGTTCCAGCTGCCGGGGATTTGTTCGGTTTCCGCCTGCAAAATTTTCGTGACCTCTTCGACCTGCGCGGGCTTGATTAGTTCACGCAAGCCGACTTCGTCCGCCTTGTCCGCGGGCAGCATAAGTTTCAAGTTGCCCATCGGGAGGCGAAAGATGTAATATGAACTGACGACGCCGCCGACTTCGTTTTTTTCCATGCCCGTAATTTCGCCGGCACCGTGCATCGGGTAAACAACTTTATCGCCGATATTCAACTTATGCCACCTCCTGCGAAAAATTTTTTTACAGTGTATCAAAAGCGACGCGGAATGTAAAGGAAGGACGGCGACAGAAAATTTTTCAGAACAAAGAAATCTGATTGGTCTCCTGCAAATTTTTTAAACAGCCGTGAGCTTTAAGGGCGGCCACGACAGTTTTATTCAAGCCCGCGCGATTTTTTAAGTCGTCAATCGAAGAAAATATTCCTTCCGCACGCGCCGCGACGATTGACTTGGCAGCCGCTTCGCTCACGCCGTCAATCGAACTCAACGACATGAGCAGAGAATTTTTTTTGATGATAAAATCTTCCGCCGCCGACTCGTACAAGTCCGCCCGCTCGAACGTGAAGCCGCGCAAAAAATATTCGTACACGACTTGATAATCGGCAAGCTTGTCGCTCTCTTTGACGTCAAGTTTTCTCTCTTCGGCTAAATCTTCCAGCTCGTTCAATTTGCGTTTGACGTGCACTTGACCTTTAATGATTTCGTTGGCGTCAAACTCTTCCGTGCGCTTTGAAAAATACGCCGCGTAATAAGCCAGCGGATAATGAACTTTGCAGTAAGCGATTCGATAAGCCATCATGACGTAGGCGGTGGCGTGCGCGCGCGGGAAAAGATATTTTATTTTTTGGCAAGAGCTGATGTACCAGTCGGGCACGTCGTGAGCCTTTAAGTCTTCAACGTCCTCCGCCTTAATGCCTCGACCTTTGCGGACGCTCTCCATCGTCTTAAAAGATTTCAGCGCGTCGACGCCGTGATGAATCAAATACATCATGATGTCGTCGCGGGCGGAAATTGCGTTCTTCAAAGTGCAAATGCCTTTGCGAATTAAATCTTGCGCGTTGCCGAGCCAAACGTCCGTGCCGTGAGAGAAGCCCGAAATCCTGACCAGGTCGCTGAAGCAATCGGGCTTTGTGTCGTCAATCATTTGTCGCGTGAAACTCGTTCTGAATTCGGGCAAGCCGAACGTTCCCGACTTCGTGCCGAGCTGTTTGGAATTTATTCCGAGCGCGTCCGTCGAGTGAAACAAACTTAACGTGGGCTTGTCGTCGAGCGGAATTGTTTTCGGGTCGCGGTGAGTTAAATTTTCCAACATGCGAATCATCGTCGGGTCGACGTGGCCGAGGATGTCGAGCTTAACGAGGCGCGAGCTTATCGAGTGATAATCAAAGTGCGTCGTCGTGGTGGAGGCGTCTTTGTTGTCGGCGGGATATTGAATCGGCGTGAAGTAATGGATATCCATGTCGCGCGGCACGACCATAATTCCTGCGGGGTGCTGACCGGTCGTGCGCTTGACGCCCTGACAGCCCTCCGCAATCTTCGCGATGAACGAGCCGTGCTTTTTTAGTCCGCGCTCCTCGTAAAATTTTTTCACGAGCCCGAAAGAAGTTTTTTCCGCGACGGTTGAAATTGTTCCCGCGCGATAGACATTGTGCTTGCCGAAAAGAATTTCTGTGTACTTGTGAGCCGTCGATTGATATTCGCCCGAAAAATTTAAATCGATGTCGGGCACCTTGTCGCCGTCGAAGCCGAGGAACACCGCGAACGGAATATCGTGGCCGTCTTTAATCAGCGGGTGGCCGCACACGGGACAATTTTTATTTTCCAAGTCGTAGCCGCAGCCGACTTCGCCCGCCGTGAAAAATTTGCTGTAAAGACATTTCGGGCAACGATAATGCGGCGGCAGAGGATTGACTTCGGTTATCCCAATCAACGTGGCGACGAACGACGAGCCGACAGAGCCGCGCGAGCCGACAAGGTAGCCGTCGTCGTTTGATTTTTTCACGAGGCGTTGAGCGATTAGATAAAGTCCCGCGAAGCCGTGACCGATTATCGGCTTGAGTTCCTGTTCGAGGCGAGCCTCAACCAACGCCGGCAAATTTTTCCCGTAAAGCTTTCGAGCCTTCGCGTAGGAAGTTTCGCGAATCTCTTCTTCCGCGCCGGGCACTTGCGGCGAGTAAAGTCCGTCGGGTATCGGCTTCAAAAATTCTACGTCGTCGGCGATTTTGTTCGGGTTCGTGACGATTGCTTCGTAAGCTGTCGCCTCGTCGAGGTAATCGAACTCCGCAAACATTTCGTCGGTCGTGCGCAAGTAAAGCGGCGGCTGCAGTTCCGCGTCGGCGTATCCTTTGCTTGCCATGAGTACCGCGCGGCAAATCGAATCTTCGGGCTGAAGAAAATGTGCGTCGGTCGTGGCGACGAGCGGCTTGCCCAATTTTTTTGCAAGCGCGGCGACTTTGCGATTGATATTTTTTAAATCGTCTTCGCTCGTGATGTTCGGGAAGTCTTCGCTGCGAATTAAAAAATCGTTGTTGTGAATCGGCTGAATCTCCAAGTAGTCGTAAAAGTTTGCAACGCGCTCAAGCTCCGAATCGTCCGCGCCCGCCTCGATTGCCCGAATCAATTCGCCCGCCTCGCACGCCGAACCGATAATCAAACCGTCGCGCAGTTCGCTCAAAAGATTTTTCGGAATGCGCGGGCGGTAGTGCATGAATTTGATTTGGCTGATTGAAACGAGCTTGTAAAGATTTTCCAAACCGATTTTGTTTTTCGCGAGGATGATGACGTGGTTTGCAAATTTTTGTTTCCAATCGTCGCCGACGAGATAACCTTCCATTCCGTAAATAATTTTGATTTTCTTGCCGGCCTTCGCGAGTTTTTCGGCGGTCAGCGCGGCGTTCGGGAAGGCTTGAATAACTCCGTGGTCGGTGATTGCCACGGCCGGCCACTTCCACTCGGCGGCGGTCTGAATTAATTTTTCGACGGGGATAACGGCGTCCATCGCGCTCATTTGTGTGTGCACGTGCAGTTCGACGCGTTTAACTTCGGCGGTGTCGACGCGGGCAGAATTTTTTTCCAGAACCTCCAGCGCGTTGACGAACAAAACATTTTCCTTTGCGTAATCGTCATACTTCACGGCGGCAGAAATTTTTACGAGCGCGCCCGATTTAATTTGGTCGGCGAAAGGTTGCGCGTCAGATTTTTTGTCGCCCTTGAAAAATTTTTTGCAGACGATGCCGTCGCTGTCGTCCGTGACGCAAAATGAAACGACGGTTGTTCCGCTTTTGAATTCGCGGAGGCTCACGCCGTTTTTGTCGCCGCTGCCGACTTCGCCGACGACCACGACTTCCTCGTTTTCTTTGACGCTTGAAATTTTTTTGACGTCGCCCAAAATTTTTTTCCGCGCGGAAGATTTTTTCTTTGCTGAAGAAATTTTTTCGGCTGAAGAATTTTTTTCGGGCGAAGAATTTTTTTCGGTCAAAGGAATTTCGTCGCCGTTCAAAACTTCATGAATAATTTCAACTTCGGCAAAATATTTTTCGTGCAAAAATTTTTTGGCTGCGTCCAAAATTTTTTTGTCGAAATTTTTTTCCGTGCGCAAAGTTATCTGCCAAAGATTTATTTCGGGCGTGACGATAACCGAGCTCAAAGCGCATTCGCCGAAATTTAAATTCGTCTCGTCGAAGAGTCCGAAAAAATTTTTCTCGTCATCGATTTTAAGTTTGTATTTGACCAAAACATCACCTCCGAAAGGCAATTAGAAATGCGAAATGCGTAATGCGCAATGAAATTTTTAAAACATCACGCATTACGCATCGGATTATTCGATTAAAAAATTTTAGACCGCAGAAATTTCCTCCTGCGTCAAAGATTTCAGACCTTTGCTCTTCAAAAGTGATTCGGCCTTCTTCGTGTCGTTGACGCGGAAAATCATGTAGGCGCGCTCCTTGCCCGCGAAGGCGTACATGTATTCGATGTTGACTTCGGCCT
>CAMJQS010000117.1 GCA_946408105.1 uncultured Selenomonadales bacterium
TTTGTTGCGCGAATTTCCCGCCGAAGTTTTTGAACACCGACTCCAAAAATTTTTGCGTCGCGCCTGAAGTTTGCGGCTGCTGTTCGGGCTGCGTCATCGGCTGTTCTTGCGGCAGAGGCTGTTCCGTTTGCAAGTTGTCGACTTCCGGGCGCGGCATGAAATATCTTACCAGCTGTTTTAAAAATTGCATACTCTCGGACGGCTGTTGCTGTTGAGCTTCGGGCATGTTCGCCAGCTGCGCCAAAATTTCGTAAAGGGCTTGTGGCAGTTGCTCGACGGTTTTTGCGTCGACCAACTCGAAGGCCGCCTTGGTTATCAAAATCGGCTCCAAGTCGTTGCCGCCCTCTTCCGCGATTAATGCCTGCTTGAAATTTGTCAGCAACGCTTGAGTGTCCTCGCTGATTTGCATGGAGTAACCTTTTTCGGCCAGCGTCCCGACTTGCAAAAGCATTCGCGAAAAAAGCATAAGCTGATCCATTGAAAAGCGTTGGCTCTCGACCGTGCTGCCGATTCCTTTGCCCAGCGTCGCCTCCACCGAAAGCGATTGCCTCAAAATATTTTTTACAACGTCGCCGACTTCCTTTGGCAACTTTTGAATTCCGTACTTCTCCTCCGTGCCGATTTTGCCGAGCGTCGCCGCCAAGTCTTGAATTGCTGTCTTTAAATTTACTGTCGTCTGCGGCCGAAACGCACCGCTTCCGTCGTCGCGTCGCCTTACTCGCTCTGTTCCGTCAAGCGGCCGCTGTCGGTCTATCGGTCTTATGCCCGTTGAACCTGCATCAATTAACGGCATTGAATCAGCTCCTTTCGTCGAAGATTATATCGGAATTTTATTTCATTAACTTTCGACTTTCAAGGCGCGCCGTTGAAATTTTATCGCGAAGTCTGCTAAAATTTCTGCGGAGGTGTTTTCCGTGGACAATCGTGAAAATTTTAAAAAGAGGCTCGACGCTTACCTTGCCGAAAATTTTTTGGAAGAAGATTTTTTGCCGGAAAATTTTGCTGCGGAGCCCGAAGAAACTTTTGCCGAAAAAACTTTTGAAGAGCCGAAAGGATTTTTTGCAGACGCGCCCCGATTTTATAGCAAGATTAATTTCAAAAAAATTTTTGAGGAGAACGAGTCCGAAACTTTTTCCGAGATGATGACGCGCCTCGTCGAAGAGAGCGGCGAAAAAAATTCTGCCGTCTACAACCGCGCGCAAATCGACCGCCAACTTTTTTCCCGAATCAAAAAAAATAAAAACTATCAGCCCGGCAAAGACACGGCCGTTGCGCTCGCCCTCGCCCTAAAGCTCGACTTCGACAAGGCAAAAGATTTTCTCGCAACCGCCGGCTTCACGCTCACAAAATCCAAACGCGATTTAATCATTTCCTTTTTTATTGAGAACAAAATTTTTGACGTCGCCGAGCTCAACGATTATCTTTACGAATACAATCAGCCCGTCCTCTTCAACAGATAAAAAAATTTTTGTCGCCTCACGATTGACAACAAAAATTTTTTTCAAAGTATAATCGCCTCAACAAAAGGAGGCAGATTAAAATGACTGAATTGGTTTTTATCCTCGACCGCAGCGGCTCCATGAGCGGCCTGGAAGAAGACACTATCGGCGGCTTCAACGCAATGATTAAAAAGCAGCAAAAGGAAACCGACGGCGCGGCTGTCGTCTCCACGATTCTTTTTAATCACACGTCGAAAGTTTTGCACGACAGAGTTGCCCTCGACAAAATCGAACCGCTCACCGAAGAAGATTATCAAGTCGGAGGCACGACCGCTTTGCTCGACGCCGTGGGCGACGCCGTTAAGCACATCAAAAATGTTCACAAGTACGCGCGCGAAGAAGACCGCCCGCAAAAAACAATTTTTATCATCACGACCGACGGCCGCGAAAATTCCAGCGAACGTTTCACTTACAAAGAAATTAAGCGGCTTATCGAACGGCAAAAGGAAAACGGTTGGGAATTTATTTTCCTCGGTGCCAACATCGACGCCCCCGAAGTCGCAAGTCATTTGGGCATCGAACGCCGCCGCGCCGTCAATTATCATTCCGACAAACTCGGCACGGAAAAAGTTTACGGCGCAATGAGCAATCTCGTTTCCTTCGCGATGAGTGCTCCGCCAAGTGAAATTCTCGACGACGATTGGCGCAAAGAACTCGACGAAGATTTTAAATCCCGCAAAAAATAATTCGCGGCTGAAAAATTTTAAAGCCCTTCCGAAATTGGAAGGGCTTTTTTAATCCGTGAAAATGTCGTCGCCGAACGCGTAAAAAATCACGCAGATAATCATCAAAATAATCACAATGTCAGCCAATCAAATCACCAGCCCCAAAAGCAACCCCGCTGCGCCGCTCGCCAACAAAACTTTTATCACGCCGATTTTTTTTCTCACGGCTGCGAGCGCGCCGATTAAAATTATCGCGCCTTTCAAGTCGAACGTCGCCAAAAAATCTTCGGGCATTTTTTCCGCGTTCCACACGGCCAACAAAACGAAACTCACACAGGCCGCCGCGATTAACGCCATGACCGCAGGGCGCAAGCCGTTCAAAATGCCGTGAATCGCGCCGAGGTCGCCGTACTTAAAAATTATTTTCGCCAGCGCAATGCAAAGGAAAATGCTTGGCGTCACGAAACCCGCCGTCGCACAAATCGCCCCGCCGAGCCCCGCGATTTTCATGCCCGCGAACGTCGCCGCGTTTATTCCAATCGGGCCCGGCGTCATCTGCGAAATTGTAAAAATATCAATGAATTCGCTTAAGCTCAACCAGTGATAACCGTCGACGACCGCCGCTTGAATCAGAGGCATTGAAGCGTAACCGCCGCCCACGCAGACCAAACTTATTTTCGCGAACTCCAGGAAAAGTTGCAAGTAAATCAATTTGCCGCCTCCGTCAGAAAAAATATTCGGGATAACGTTTAACCAGTTCGGGTTTGTTGCGGCGATAATCCAAAATCACGAAGCCGACCAAATCTTCGTTGCGCACGTCGCGCACTTCGTTAATGTTGGGCAAAATTTCATCGTCGACGTAGTGCACGGACTCGGCGGGCGTATATTTTTCAAGTCGAACGTACATAACGTCGTGGTCGGTGTCATACCTGTAAGTCGTTGTTCCGGGCGTCATAAAAAACATCTCCTTCTTCCAAATTGTCATTAATCGTGCGGCGAGCAAACCACGTGACAACTTCGCCGTTCTCGTCGACGACAACTGTAATCGTTCTGATGTAAACATTATCCTTATCTTTAATGTCAGTCAAGCTCAAATATTTCATGCGTCCCGAATATTGAAGGTCGCGGATAATAAAGCGCGGGTGCTCTATTGCAAATTTTGCTTGAGGTTCAATCTTCGAGCGAATTTCTGCGTCTTTTGTGTCGTGACGACCGACTATGTGGTCACGAAAATTTTCTTCGTTCAAGAAAATTTTTCTGCCGAGCTGGTCTGTCACTTCCCATCTGATATTCAAAAAATTTTCACCTCACTCATATTTTTTGTCGCGCATGAGGAAGAAACCGACCAAGCCGTCAACGGCCACGAGCAACATGATATTGACGTTGAAAAATAAATTGGCGACAAAAGTTGCGAGGATGATAACAATCGGCAGGAAAAGTTTTTTTGAAAATTGCTTTTTGAGCAAGTCAATCGCCACGTTCAGAAGCAGAGCCGTCGCGCCGCATTGCATTCCCTTCAAGACGAGCTTGACGTATTCGTTGGAGGCTACCAAGTCATAAAAAGTTGCGACGATTGTAATTATAATCAGCGGCGGCAAAACCGTGGCAAGCAAACCCGTCAACGCGCCCGCCACGCCCGCCATGCGATAGCCGAGCATTATCGCCGTGTTCACCGCCATGACGCCCGGCGTCGACTGCGCGATTGCCACCATGTTCAAAGTTTCTTCGTCGCTTATCCAATGATATTCGTCGACGTATTTGGCTTTGAGCAGAGGGATTATCACGTAGCCGCCGCCGACCGTGAACATGCTGACGATGAACGTCGACTTGAAAAGTTTCCAATAAAAATTTTTGTCGCGCGTCATACGAGCAAAGTCTCCATGCCGATTTTTTTCACGACGCGGCAAGGGTTGCCGAACGCCAGAACATTTTCGGGAATGTCTTTTGTCACGAGAGATTTTGCGCCGATGACAGAGCCG
>CAMJQS010000118.1 GCA_946408105.1 uncultured Selenomonadales bacterium
TTGCGCGGGTCGAGCCGGGGCGTCGACGTGTACCAAACTTTTGTGTCGGGAAAAATTTTTTCAATCGCCTGCCACGCCGCGAAGCCCAAGCCTCGGTTGCGAAAATTTTCGTCCACGAAGAAGAGCACCAACTTGTTGTGAAAAGTTTCGGCGTTGATGATGACGACCGCGCCTCCGACGATTTTTCCGTCATTTACGATGTCCAGCAAAGTTGCGCCGGTCTTGTCGAAAAATTTCAGCAGGTCTTCGCGGCGAAATTTTTCTGTGCCGTCAGGTTTTCGGAAGGCGGCTTGCAGGGCGTCGAGAAAAAATTTTTCGTCGCGCGTCGGGAAAAGTTCGACCGTCAAAATTTTTCCTCCAACTTTTTTAAATCGACCGCAAGCCCGGCCACCGTCAAAAAAACTTTATCGGCGTGCGCGGCCAGCAGTTGATTGGCGAGCCCCGCCAAGTCTCTGAATCGCCTGGCCAATTTATTTTCGGGAACAATGCCGCCGCCGACTTCGTTGCTCACAAAAATTGTCACGGCATCAGAATTTTTTGCGGCGTCGATAAGTTTTTGAATTCGTTCGTTCAGTTCGTCGTACAAAAATTTTTCGTCGTCAAGGTCGGCCGCGCAAAGAAAATTGCTGACGTAAATCGTCACGCAGTCGAAAAGAATCGCGCCGAAAATTTTTCCCGCGTCTGAAATTTTTTCTTCCGCCGCGAACGGAGCCTCGAACGTCGTCCAATTTTTTCCGCGCCGCGATTGATGGAGCTTCACGCGAAAATTCATCTCGTCATCAAAAATTTGAGCGGTGGCAATGTAAGCCGCCCGCCCGTTGCCGATTTTCAGCGCGAGTTTTTCGGCGAAAGAACTTTTGCCGCTGCGCGCGCCGCCCGTGACCAAAATTATTTTTCCCAAAATTTTTTCCTCCAAAAAATTTTTGTCGCCCGCTTAGTTGCAAAAAATTTTTTATTCTACCTTCGACGCAATAATCCCTACTTGCCCGCCGAAAAAATTTGACTAAAAAAAAGCCGTGAAGTATAATCAGCGCGTAAAAATTGGAGGGCGTGACATGAAATCGAACGTTGAAAATGCTTTTGAGACCGAAATCGCCAACGAGTACGCCAAATACGAATCGCTCTCGGACGAAGAACTTATCGTCGAGATAAAAGAAAAAGAAAACGCCGCCGCGCTTGATTATCTGATTCATCGCTACAGAAGTTTTGTTCGAGCCAAGGCGCGTTCATATTTTTTAATCGGCGCGGACAGAGAAGACATCATCCAAGAAGGCATGATTGGTTTTTATAAAGCGGTGCGCGACTTCAAAAGCGACAAGCTGTCGAGCTTCCACGCCTTCGCCGAACTGTGCGTCACGCGCCAAATCATCACGGCGATAAAAACTGCCACGCGCCAAAAACATATTCCGTTGAACTCTTACATTTCATTGAACAAACCGATTTACGACGAGGACAGCGACAGAACTTTGCTCGACGTGATTAGCGGCGTGAAGGTCGCTGACCCCGAAGAGCTAATCATCAGCCGCGAAGAATTTTTGACAATCGAAAAGAAAATGTCCGAAATCCTAAGCGAACTGGAATGGCAAGTGCTAATGGCTTATCTCGACGGAAAATCTTATCAAGAAATTGCCGCGAGCCTCGGCCGTCACGTGAAGTCAATCGACAACGCCCTGCAACGAGTGAAACGAAAACTCGAACGCTACGTTGCCAGCCGCGGCGAGGCAATCGACATCGGAACGGTTTATCGCGGCTTGTCCACGCTCGACCGCCGCATGAAATCCGCCGTGAGTCCTAAACCGCACGTCTAGCGTCCGCAAGGGCGCTTATTTTATTTTGGAAAGGAAAATCAAAATGTGGAATGCCGAAAAACTTTTGAGCCGCGGCTTTGAAGTCGACGGAGAAAATTTTATTCGCCGCGAAAAATTTTTGGACGACTTCACGCTGACGATTATAATCGACAAGGGCGGCTCTGTCACCACGAAAATTTTTGACGAGGACGGCGAGCCCTACACGTTGCACCTGGTCGAAGGCGCGAGCGGAAAATTTGTCGGCGCGGTCAAAGCCGAACACGAACGCGTTTTGAAAAATCTTTCGGAGCAATGCTTCCACGCCGAAAATTTTAAATCCGCGCAAGCCGTGAAGCTCATCGATTTTATCCGCGAAAAATTTTCCGACGAACCCGAATTCCTCTGGGAAAAATATCCGAACTTCGCCGTCTTCCGCCGCAAGGACAATCGCAAATGGTACGCGCTGATTGCGAACGTCCCGAAAAAATATTTGAAACTCGGCGGCGATGAAGAATTTGAAATTTTAAATTTGCGCGTGGAGCCCGAAGAGTTGGATAAAATTTTCGACGGGGAAAAATATTTTCGCGGCTGGCACATGAACAAAAAATCTTGGCTGACTTTGCGCCTGGACGAAACTTTGACGGACGAAGAAATTTTTTCGCGCACGGAAAAAAGTTATCGCCTTGCCGCAAAAAAATGATTGTGTTATATTTCTTCGCGAGGTGATAGAAATGAAATTAATCGTGACAGTCGTCGGGCGAGACCGCGTCGGGATAATCGCCGCCGTGACAAAAATTCTTGCCGACAACAACGTCAACATCTTGAGCATCAATCAAAATATTTTGGACGGCTTCTTTAACATGATTCTTTTCGCCGAGGCCGGAGAAAGTAAAATTCGACTCGTCGACCTGCAACAAAAACTCAAGGAGCAGGGCGAGGCTATCGGCGTCGAAATAAAAACTCAACACCAAGATATTTTCGACGTCATGCATAAAATTTGAGGTGTCGACTTTGATAACGATTGAAGATATTTTAGAAACGAATCAAATGATAACCGTGAACAAGCTCGACGTTCGCACGATAACCATGGGAATTTCTCTGCGCGATTGCTCTCATCCGAACTTGCGCGAATTCTGCCGCAACGTCTACGATAAAATCACGCGCGCCGCAGAATTTTTGGTCAAGACGGGCGAAGAGATTGAAGCGGAATACGGCGTGCCGATTATCAACAAAAGAATTTCCGTCACGCCCGTTGCCGTTGCCGCCGAGGCTTGCAAGACGGAAAGTTATGTGCCCGTCGCCGAAACTTTAGACCGCGCCGCCAAAGAAGTCGGCGTGAATTTTATCGGCGGGTTCAGCGCGTTGGTTGAAAAAGGTTACACGCCCGGCGACAGAATTTTGATTGAGTCGATTCCTCAAGCTTTGGCGTCGACCGATTTGGTTTGCAGCTCGATTAATCTTGCCTCGACGAAGGCGGGCATTAACATGGACGCCGTGCGCGAGTGCGGCGAAGTCATCAAACGGACGGCAGAACTTACACGCGACAGACAAGCTATCGGTTGTGCAAAGTTAGTTATCTTTGCGAACGCGCCGAGTGACAATCCGTTTATGGCGGGCGCGTTCCACGGCTTGAGCGAACCAGACAAAGTTATCAACGTCGGCGTCAGCGGCCCCGGCGTCGTCAAGCACGCGCTGGAAAATTTAAAAGGCGCGGACTTCACCGAAATTGCCGAGACGATTAAGCGGACGGCATTTAAAATTACGCGCGTCGGTCAGCTCGTTGCTCAAGAGGCGTCGCGGCGATTGGGCGTGCCCTTCGGGATAATCGATTTGTCTTTGGCACCCACGCCCGCCGTCGGCGATTCCGTCGCACGAATTTTGGAGGAGATGGGACTTGAAGCTTGCGGCGCACCCGGCACGACGGCTGCCCTTGCTCTCCTCAACGACGCGGTAAAAAAAGGCGGGCTTATGGCAAGTTCTCATGTCGGCGGCTTGAGCGGCGCGTTTATTCCCGTCAGCGAAGACGAAGGCATGATTAACGCGGTCAAGCAAGGCTCGTTGTCGATTGAAAAGTTGGAGGCGATGACTTGCGTTTGCAGCGTCGGCCTCGATATGATTGCGGTGGCGGGCGACGTGAGCGCGGCGACGTTGAGCGGGATAATCGCGGACGAGGCGGCTGTCGGCGTCGTCAACAACAAAACGACCGCCGTGCGACTTATCCCCGTGCCCGGCGCGAAGGTCGGCGACGTCGTGGAATACGGCGGCTTGCTCGGCTACTGCCCGATTGTTCCCGTCAAAAATAATTGGAGCTCGGAGGCGTTCATTGCTCGCGGCGGAAGAATTCCCGCGC
>CAMJQS010000119.1 GCA_946408105.1 uncultured Selenomonadales bacterium
AAATACGAACGTTCAGCGGAAGACATATCGGCGGAGGCCGCAACCTTCATGAAAGTTTTATTGTTCACCGTAACGATTCCGTTTTTGGCGGTGGCGTGGTTTTTGCTGTACTCGTAAAGTTTTTTGACGTAAGCATCGCGGCGTTTTTCGCTGTCGGGGTGGTCGGAAGGATTAAAGAAGGCCGCAACGCTCGAACGTTTTGTGCCGATTGACATGTCGACAAATTTTTGCATGACTGCCGCGCACGCTCCGGGGTTGTAGTCCGTGTGCGTCATGTACTCGAAACCCAAAAGGTCGGCCTCGGTCTCGTATTTTCTGTCGCCGTGAGCAACGGAATGATTGAGCGCAAGCCCTGCGATTGTTGAAGCCAACTGTCCGCCGCCGAGAGCCGACGCCGCGACGTTGGCAGTTATTAATTTTTGAAGTTGTTTCTTGCTGCCTTTGACGACGTGGCTTTTTTGTCCGTGTCCCATTTCGTGTCCGACGATAGCCGCGATTTCATCTTCGTTGGTAATTTTTTTTAACGTGCCGGCGTTTACCATCATGACGTGCCCCATGGAGCAGGCGGCGTTGACTGATTCTTGGTTGGCGACAAAATAAATGTACGGCTTCTGATTGATTGTCGGGTCAACCGCGGCGACGCCTTTGCTCAAGTTCGCCATAATCTTTGCAAGTTGTGCGTTGAGTTCGGGGTCTTCGTTTACGCCGTATTGTTTGCGCATGGAATCAAAAATTTCCAGTCGGCCTTGCTCGGTCGTGTCGTGATATTTAAGTTTCTCGTTTAGTTGAGAACTTGCCTGCACGCCCTGCAAGATGACGAGACCCGCGCCGATTAAACTGCCCGAAGCTGCCTCGACTGTGGCGGGCGCAGAAAAAATCAGCGAGACGCTCAACGCCGCCGCCGTCACTGTTGCCAAAAATTTTTTCTTCAAACTCATACAAAACACCTCCGCAAAAAATTTCGTAAAGTATAGCAAAAAACTTTATGCCTCACAAAAATTTTTTCTGCGGCTTGAAAGTCTGAAATTATTCTGGTAAGATAGCCGCAAGAATTTTTGAACAGCGGAGGGAAAAATTTATGGCGGGCGTTTGGGCGCGGGCACCGTCTCGCGCGAAGAAATTTTAATTTGCAATGGGCGAAACCGTCTGATATAATCGGCGGCGTCAAAATTTAAGGAGAGTTGCACAATGATGAAATTGGAAAAGAAACAAGTTAGGTTTGTCAGCATTTTAATCGCGGTGATTTTCATCGGCTCGGTGGTCGCGCTCGCTTTGACGCAAACGGGAAACATCGCGTCGGCGGCAAGTTCCTCAAGCGTCGGAACGATAGATTATCAGCAAGTCATGGCGGCGCACCCCGACGTACAAAATCTTCAGGGGCAAATGGAAACCGCGGTGGCTGACGTGAAAAAAGAATTCGACGAGAAATCTGCCGGCATGAACGACCAGGAGAAAGCCGATTATTATCGTCAATGCCAAGAGCGGCTCGCGCAGAAGCAACAGGAACTTTTAGACCCGATTAGAAATGCGGTTGACGCCGCGATTAAGAAAGTCGCCGACAAAAAAGGTTTGGCGGTCGTCATCGACAAAATGGCTGTCATCTACGGCGGACAAGACATAACTGCGGACGTCATCTCGGAACTCGGCAAGAAATAATCTTAGGAACTGGGAACTAGGAACTGGGAACTAGAAAACTAATCCCTACTAGTTCCTAGTTCCTATTTACTAGTTCCTATTTTGTTAGGAGGCGGCACTGTGAATTACAAAGTGGCGGCAGCAGTCATGGCGGCATTAATCGGCGGCGGCCTCTACTTTTATGAAACGAGCAAGCCGCCCGCCGAACCGCTCGAAACAAAAACAGAAAAGCCCGCGTCGAAAGAGGCACGCGGCGTCGGGATAATCGACATAGAAAAAATTCAAGCGGCACATCCCGACGGAGAACATCTCGCCGAACTGCGCGCGAAGGAATTGCGTTTGCGTCTGGAACTCAACGAGGCAATGAAGGTAGTAGCCCTTCCCAAGCCCGAACCGCCCGAAACTAACGAGGAAGTTTTCGACGAGGCGGCCTGGCAAAAAAATGCGCAGATTGTTATAAGTCAGTTGGCGGAGCTGGAAAGTCGCAGGAAGGCCGCGGCAGAAAAATATCGCAAAGACTCCGAGCCGCGCTACCTTCAAGAGCGCGATAAAGTCAGCGGCGAATTTCTCAACGAAAATTTAAACATCAAGCTCAAACTTCAAAACGCCGACAACTTGCACTTGACGCAGGAACAAATCAACGAGTTGCTCAAGCGGCTCGACGAAGTGGAAATGCAACGCAACGCCGCGCAAAAAGAATTGTTGGACAGGTGGCTGGCGGAAATAAAAAAGTTCGCGGACGATTCGGTGGCCGAAGACGAGAAACGACTTAAAGCCGAGTACGAACGGTTGCGCGCGCAGGTCGAAGCTCAAACGCAGAAGAAAAAATCGGACGTCACGGAGCGCAACAAACAAGTCATGGAAGATTCTTTGCGCGAAATGGAAAATCGACAAATACGGCGGCGCGAACTTTTGACGGAGCTGACGGAAGTCGGCAGAGAACGAGCAGAGCTTGAGGAAAAAATTTTGGATTCGATTGTCGACAAAGCGATGATGCTTGCGGCGGTCTATCGATTGGAAATGGTTTTAGTCAAGCGCGCGCCCGACGACGCCGATAAAATTTTGTCGCGGCACATCGTTTGGAATTTTGAACTTAAGCCGCCCGAAAAAGTCGGAGCCGTGATTTTCCCCGGCAAGGACGCGCGTGACTTGACCGACGACTTGATTAAAGAAATGAATCGTCTTTGATTGGAGTGATTTACGAATGAACTTTATAAAAAAATTGGCGGCGGTCGCGCTCGTGGCGTCGTCATTAATCATAAGCGGCTGCGGCGAAGGACAAATCGCTTCCGTCGACGTGAGCAAAGTCATGACAGAGGCTCCGCGCGTGAAAAAATTAATGGAAGAGGCGCAAACAAAAATCACTGCCGAGCAACAAAAATTTGAACAGGAAAATTCCGGAAAAGAATTGTCCGACGAAGAAGCCTTTAAAGCTCAAATGGATTTTCAGCGCAAACTCGAAAGCATAAATCAAGCTTACGCCGCGCAAATTAAAAGCCGCATGGATGTCGTCATCGAAGAAATTTCGCGGGAAAAAAATATCGACGTGGTTATAAACAATTCGTCCGAACAAAAAATTTTGTTCAAAGGCGGAATCGACGTGACCCAAGACGTTATCAACAAAATGCAATGAGCGGGCGATAACATGGAAAAAACTTTACGAGAAATAGCCGCGCTGACAGACGGCGAGCTCGCGGGCGACGGCGAAATTTTAATCAGCGGGTTGTCCAACATAACCGGGGCGCGTTCGGGCGATTTAATTTTTGCCGTGCCGCCGCACCTCGACGAGGCAAAAATTTCTGAAGCGTCCGCAGTTTTAATTCCGTTCGACGCAGAAAATTTTCCCAAGCCCGCAATCAAAGTCAAAGACCCGCGCGCGGCGTTCGCCACGTTGCTCGAACTTTTCATGCCCAAGCTTGAAATTCCCGTCGGCGTAAGTCCAAAGGCTCATCTCGGCAAGAACGTAAAAATTTCCGCCGGCGCGTCGATTATGCCTTTTGCGGTCGTCGACGACGGCGCGGAAATTAAACGCGGCGCAACTATTTATCCGCATGTTTATATCGGGCAGCACGCCTCGATTGGCGAAGACACGATTATTTATTCAAGCGCAACCGTCCGCGAGTTTTGCAAGGTCGGCTCCCGTTGCGTGATTCACTCGTCGGCGGTCATCGGCTCGGACGGTTTCGGCTTTACGACAAAGGACGGCGTCCACAAAAAAGTTCCGCAGGTCGGCAACGTCATCCTCGAAGACGACGTGGAAGTCGGCGCGCATGTCGGCATTGACAGGGCGGCCATGGGCTCGACGATTATCGGGCGCGGCACGAAGATTGATAACCTCGTTCACATCGGGCACAACTGCAAAATCGGCGCGAACTGTTTAATCGTAGCGCAAACGGGAATCAGCGGTTCGACCACCGTCGGCGACAACGTGACTTTCGGCGGGCAAGTCGGCACCGTCGG
>CAMJQS010000120.1 GCA_946408105.1 uncultured Selenomonadales bacterium
CGTCGACCGCGCCGATTAATTTATCGGAAGTGGCAGGAAGAATTTCTTTGTTGCTCTTGGCCAAGTCAACGATGTCGACCATGTTCGTGTAGCCGGTGCGTCGGGTGTTGCCGCCGTAGTTTTCCGAATCCTTTGCGCCGCGCCCGAACTTGGAGAAAAAGTTTTTGGGATTTTTGTGAGCCGCCCGCAAAGCTTCAAGCCCGAAAGATTCGTAAGCGTTGCGCAGGTAAGGCAGTTGCTTCAAGTCGATAACGGAAAGCGTCGCCGTGTCGTCCAGGTCGTAGCGTTCGCAGTCTTCCATGTAAGTGTTGCAAATTGTTTGACCGAGTTTCGCGCCGCCCATCGCAGGGTTTTTTGAAAGTTCGCCGAGCCAGCCCGTGTAGTTCCAGCCGATGCCCGGTTCGACTTCTTCGGAGCCCGTGACGTAACGCGCCAAGCCGTCAAGCGTGTTCACCGTGTCATAGGTCGCCATTAAGCACGCGTCGAAGCCGATAAGTTCAAACGGCGGATTTTCTGCGGAAGGTTCATAAGCGGCAGTGAACGCGGCGCGAACGTCATTCAAGCTGAGCATGTTGCCCGTGCGTTCGTCCAAGCAAATTCCTACAGCCGAGCCGCCGCCGTGATCCCAGAAGATAAAAACTCTGTGGTCGGCGGTGTAGTTTTCCTTGCCGAAGCGAATAAAATCAGTCAGCGTGTTCACGTCGCCCATGTCCGCGTCGTCCAAAGTGGCGATTCGCTCCAAACCGTCCGAAGTGTAAATGAAACGCTCGACGGCGTTGCTTGAGACGACACTGTTTTGCCACTGATTCGCGCCGCCCGTTTGAATTAAAACTTTAACATTTTTGGGGAGCTGAACGTCCAACATTTCTTGCAGGTCGTAAGAGGCCGCGCCGCCGCCCGTCTCCAAATCCGTGCCGCAAAGATACCACTGAATCAGCCAAGTGTCCTCGGCTTTGTAGGTGTCCTCGAAGACCGCGCCTTTGGCCGCCTTGGTTTGAACTTCGCCTTTGGGCGCGTCGTCGCCGCAAGCAGTCGCAGCCAGTGCCGTCACGAAAAAAATTGTCAGCAGAAAAAATCTTTGAGCCGCTCGTCGAAACTTTTGCATGTCCTCCACTCCTTTGCTAAAAAAAATTGCCGCCTCATTCGCGGCGAAAAATTTTTGCGTCGATTATTTTTGAGCCGTCACGAATTTTGCAACGGCCGTGGGGTCTTCGGGTGCCCAATAAACTTTTCCGTCGGTGCCTTGAACCATTTGGCAAGTGACGTCGATTGAAGTTGCGGGGGCGAGCGGGAACTCGTTGATGTACTTGGTGATTGAATCAATCGCGAACTGCTGGAACTCTGCGCTTTCTTTAAGTTGATCGTCCGTCAAGCCCTGCGCTTTCAGTTCGCCGTAAGCCTCGCCGAGCGCAAGAAGGTCGGCGTTGTTTTCCGCAATTTTTTTCGCGCTCGCCTGGTCAATCGTACTGGCAGTCAATTCGACGACGGGATGTGTTGCGTCTTCCTTCTTGACGGTGGCTTTGATGTTCATGTCCTTATGAAGTTTTGCGACGTATTGCTCCGTCATTTTGGCGACGCTTTCATCATTGAGCGGATATTCTTTAAAAGAGTTGACGAGCGAAGTAAAGATTTGATTTTGAACTTCTTCGACATCTTTTTCGGTCATGCCGGCCGCCGCCATGTTCTCGTCCTCGATGACGCCGTAAGAATAAAGTTGCGCGTAAGCGAGGACAGCTTTATCGGGTGAGCCCGTCGGCGTTTCGACTTTCTCTTCCGCCTTCGGAGCAGCGGCTTCGTCTTTTTTGGCAGCGTCATCTTTCTTGCCGCCGCAGCCGACCAGACAAAACGTCAACAAAAGCGTCAACGCTCCGAACAAAATTTTTCTCAACATAAACAAAACCTCCGGTCAAAAAATTTTTGAGTTTTATTTTCTTCCCGTGACAAAATCCGTGAGCTTCTTGCCGTCAGCGGGTGCCCAATGGACTTTTCCGTCGGTGCCGTCGACTTTCACGCAAGGAACCTCGAAAGTTTTTTCCTCCTTCACGGGAATTTCTTTAATGTATTTTCCGAACGCAACGACCGCCTGCTTTTGAACTTCGGGATTCGCTTTAAGTTGGTCGTCGGTTGCGCCGTCCGATTTGAGTTTGCCGACCATGCCCATTAACGCGATAAATTCGTCGTTGACTTTGGAGGCGGCCTTCGGCAAGTCGAGCGGCGTCGTCGTCAACTCAACCACGGGATTGGTGCTGTCCTCGGTTTTGATTTTTGCTTTGAACGAAATTTTTTCTTTGCTGTTCTCGTAAAACATTTTCGACAGTTCGTCCGCGCTCTCGTCGCTCAAGGGCACGACGCCTTTAAAAGTTTCCGCGAAGATGTTTATCAAAACTTTGCGCAAATTTTTTTTGTCGTCCTCGGAAAAACCCGCCGCCGCCAAGTTCGGCGAATCGCCCATTGTAATTGTCTCGGCAAAGGCAAGGACGGCTTTATCGGGCGTGCCGACGACTTTATCCGAACCGCAGCCGCAAATCGTCACGGCCGCCAACATCAGCGCGCAAACAAAAAATCTTTTGAGCACACTTAAGACCTCCTTTAACTCGCCCGAATTATATCAGAAAAAATTTTTGGCGCAACATACACTTGGAAAAGTGACGCTTAAAAAATTTTACAAAAGTTATCGGCGCGGTTATAATTAGCGCGTTTTGAAAGGAGGATTTTGTTTTGACAAACGATTTGATGGTTATAAACGCGTTCGTGCTTTACATCGGGCTGATGATGGCGATTGGCGTTTACTATTACCGCCGAACGAAAAACATGAGCGATTATTTTTTGGGCAACAGAAAATTGGGCGCGTGGGTCACGTCTTTAAGCGCAGAGGCGTCCGACATGAGCGGCTGGATGCTTATGGGCGTGCCGGGCTTCGCGTATCTTGCCGGCTTGAATTCCGCGTGGATTGCGATTGGCATTTCGATTGGCACGTGGGCGAACTGGTATTTCGTGGCGGCCAGGCTCCGTCGATACACAGAGCTTGCGGGCAATTCTTTGACGCTGCCCGAATTTTTGCAGAACCGTTACAAGGACACGAGCGGCTTGCTCCGAATCGTTCCCGCGATTTTTATTTTAATATTTTTTATTCTGTACACGTCGAGCGGATTTGTTGCGGCGGGAAAACTTTTTGAAACGGTCTTCGGTCTTCAGTTTCAATACGCAATTTTTCTCGGCGCGGGCTCCGTCGTCTTTTACACTTTAATCGGCGGCTTCCTCGCGGTATCTCGCACGGACTTTATCCAGGGCGTTATGATGTTCTTTGCAATTTTAATCGTGCCGATATGCGCGGCGATGAGTTTGGGCGGCTTCGGCGACACGATAAGCGCGATTTCCGCTTACAAAGAATCAATGTTTCAGCCGCTGACAAAACCCGACGGCTCGGCAATGGGCTTTATCGAATTGATTTCGCTTTTGGCGTGGGGCATCGGCTATTTCGGGCAGCCGCACATTTTGGTTCGGTTCATGGCGATAAAATCCACGAAAGAAATTCCGCAGGCGACGCACATTGCAATGACGTGGGTTATCTTGAGTTTGGCGGCAGCGGTCGCGGTCGGCATGGTCGGCACGGTTTATTTGACGACACCGCTTGAAGGCACGAACGCCGAAACAGTTTTCTTGCTCATGACGAATCAACTTTTCCCGCCGATTGTCGCCGGCTTGGTTTTGAGCGCGGTTTTGGCGGCGATAATGTCGACGGCCTCTTCTCAACTTTTGGTGGCGGCCTCTGCCTTCGCGCAAGACTTTTACAAAACTTTGCTTCGCAAGGACGCCGAACAAGCGGAGCTGGTTTGGATTTCGCGCGCGTCGGTTTTAATCATTGCGTCGATTGCGGTCTTCCTCGGCTTCAATCCCGACAGTTTTATTTTGGACATGGTCGCTTATGCTTGGGCGGGCTTCGGCGCGGCGTTCGGGCCGGCTCTGCTGATGAGTTTGTTTTGGAAGAGGACGACTCGCGCGGGCGTCATTGCCGGAATAATCGTCGGCGGCGTCACGGTTTTGGTTTGGAAACAATTTGCTTTCCTCGGCTTGTA
>CAMJQS010000121.1 GCA_946408105.1 uncultured Selenomonadales bacterium
GACTTGGCGATAAAATTTTCGCGCCCGATTCAAGCACAACTGGCGGCGGCCTTCGACGCGACAAATTTTCCTTACACGACGGACATAATCGATTTGGCGACGGCGAGCGAAAATCTTTTACGGAACATCGAACGCGACGGAAAAATATTATTCGTTTCTGACGGGAGAAAAATTTTTATGACGCTCGAACAAATTAAACTCAAGCACGAAAATTTTTCACGCGCCTTGGAAAAACTTCACGCGGCTCTGAAAGAAGACATCGCAGCGAACGAACTTTTTCTCGACGGCACGATTCAGCGTTTTGAATTTTGTTTTGAGCTTGCGTGGAAACTCATGAAAGCTTTTTTGGATTACGAAGGCATTGAAGTCAACAGCCCGCGCTCCGCTATAAGAAAAGCTTTTCAAACGCAACTGATTGACGACGCCGAAGCCTGGCTCGACATGTTGGAGAAACGCAACCTTTCAAGTCGCACTTACGACGCGGAAACTTCTTTGGAAATTTATCGGCACGTGGCGCAAAAATATATTTTCCTGTTCGACGACTTCGCGACGAAGGTTGGCGAAAATTTTTCCGACTGAAAGGAGCTTTTAAAATGAAACGAATTAAAATTACTCCCAAAAGACCTTTACCCGAACCGAAACATATTAAGGAGTCGATAACTTTTTCACCTTGGGAGTGGGATCATTTTATCGATGAACTTAAAATGCGCGGCGTCGAAAAAATTGACCTCTGCGTAAACAATGCAAAATATTTGGCAATGCTTGACCGCGCAGACGCTGCGGATTCGGCGATTCTCGTTTCAATGGAAGAACTGGAGGCGATGGCTGACGGAGCTTCAGTAGAAGACCTTGGGGGCATTGTCGATGAGTAAAATTGCCTTCGAGGACGACGGTTGGTTGCATTATCTTTATTGGCAAATGCAAGACCGAAAAACTCTAAACAAAATTCATCGATTATTGAAAAGCATTGAACGTGACGGAGTTCTTGGCGGCGAGGGTAAGCCCGAAAAGTTGAAAGACAGCGACAATTATTCGCGCCGAATCGACGAAAAAAACCGTCTCATCTACGATATATCGTCGAATGGTTTTATTACCGTTAAATCTTGCAAAGGACACTACGGAGACAAATAAAATTTTTGGGAGGATTGAACTTGGCGAAACGAAATATTTTTGAAATGCTCGGCTTGGAGTTTGACCCTCCCGACAACGTGAAAAAAATTCGCGCCGCCCACGAAGCCTGGAAGAAACGCTTGACTGCGGAGCAAAACACGACCGTCGACCCGACACGCCTGGCAGACATTCGCGCGGAACTGCAAATGGACGATTACATTTCGCTGACGATAGACAACCCGCGCTTTCGGCAACAGGCAGCCGAGGCACTCAAGCAGCAACGCGTGGAAGAGTTGCGGCTTTTCATCGACATTCAACGCGGCGACACGCAGGGCACCTTGCAAGTCAATCAATCGCAAATTCGGCAGATAAGAGAAAAGCTCAAGTTGAGCCCGGCGACGATTGAAGCGACCTACAAAGAGCAGGGCTTTGAAATTAAACCGGCGAAGACCGCGCAAAAAATTTTGGCGACGCTCAACGAATTTTTCTTGAGCGATTCGGTCATGGAAGAGTTGCGGAAAAATTTTGCGGCGTTCCAAACCGTTCCCGACGAAAAAAATTTCCCGTGGTCTGCCAACGTTCACGACCTTTACGAGCTGGCGTTTTACATAGAAAATCAAATCGAGCCGGAGCCGAATTTTTATCGCCGCCGCTCCACCGACGACTTGCGCGAAATTTTCCGCGAAGAGGCCAAAAAATTTTCCGCGCCCGTGCCGCAGTGGCAATCGATTAAAGCTTTGCTCAACCTCGCGCAGACGCAAGTTTTCAACAGCGACGACAACCGCTTCAAATACGAGCACTCGCTCAAGATTGAAACGCTCAAAGATTTTTTTTCAAAAATAAAAGCTGCGCCCGAACTCTTCAAGCGCGACAGTTATTTCGCCGACAACTGCATTAATCGAATCCGTCGAACCTTCACGAACTTTTTGACTTACGAGCAAAGTGCCGCGCTCTACAACAAGGCGGCGGGCTTGCTGAAAAATCCTTACGAGGCAACCGACGACGCGGGCGAAAATTCTTTTTGCGTGACGTGCACCAACTGCGGAGCCTTTGAAAATTTTCGGACGCGCGAAGAGGCCGAGCAAGCCCGTTGCAAAATCTGCGGCGAAAATTTTTTCGTCGAGTGCCCCAAGTGCGGGAAAAAAATTCCTGCCGCCGCCGACCACTGCACCGCGTGCAATTTTTCTTTCGTTGAGCTGAAAAATTTTTCCGCGTACGTCGCCGAAATGAATTCAATGCTTGACCTCGTGGAGCAGGCGCGCAACGCCGACGAAGACGTTCACCTCGTCACGGCGGAAGTTATAAAAATTCTCGCGAAGGCAAAACTCCTCAAGCCCGAATCAAACGACTTGAAAAAAATTGAGTGGCGCATAAATAAAGTTGCGGGCGAACTCAAGCGGCGCGAACTTTTTGCTTGGGCGGAAAAAAAATTGCCGAGCCTGTCAATCGCGCCCGCCAAAGCCGTCAGCGACTGCGTGGAAATTTTGCGCAAGATAAAAGATTACAAGCCCGCGCTCGACAGATTGAAACTCATTCCGCCGAAAGCCTCGCCCGTGCTCATTGCCGCGTTCAAAGAAAATTATTCGCCCGTCACGAACTCAATCATCGGGAAAATTTCCGTCAAAGCAAAATCCACGAGCGTTGCCTCCGAATCGAATTTGGTCTGCAACATTTCTTGGCAAGCTCCGAACGATTTGGGCTTGAGTTATACGTTGATAAAAAAAATCGGCGGCGTGCCGAAAACTTATCGCGACGGAGAAATTTTAATCGAGAACAGCGACCGCCTGGAATTTTCCGACTTCAACGTTAAGCCCGGCGTCCTCTACGGCTACGCGATTTTTTCCACGCGGCTTGGAACGATTTCTGCGCCGACGACCGCCACCGCCGTTTACTACAGCGACCTCGACGAGAAAAAATTAATCGCCAAGACCGAGGGCGGCGCGTGCAAATTTATTTGGCGGCTGCCGAGTGAAAATTGTTTGGGCATTAGGATTTTGCGTTCGGACAGCGCGGGCAAGAGCGTCGTCGTGGCCGACTGCGTTCAATCGCCCTTCACCGACAACGGCGTAAAGAATCGCGAAACTTATCAATATCGCCTGCAATGCGTTTATCATTCCGCCGAGGACGAGGCCGCCAACGACGAAAAATTTTTCGCCCGCCAAAGCTACGACAAAAATTTGAAAGGCGTTTGGAACATCGAAAGGAATTATAAATACAGCCACGGCTTGGCGGTGACGTTGACGCCCGAAAAGCCGCCCAAACTTTTGAAGGATTTAATTTGCAGCGTGAAGGGCGGACGCGTTTTTTTCCGCTGGAAGGCGACGGGCGATTTTTCCGTTTGGTTTAAAGAAGTTAAAGACGCGACGACGGACAAAAAAACTTTCGCGCTCGATAAGGTCGACGAACTTTTGGGCAGCGGCGTCGTTTATAAAAAAGCGGAGAGCACCGACGAGGCTTGCGACTTTGAATTGAGCGGCGAACGAATTAAAATTGCCGTCATCAGCACCACACGCGAAGTCGGCTTGGTCAACGAAATTTTTACTTGCGCGAACGTCGAGCCCTGCGAAATCGACGCGGCCAAAACTCAAATCGACGCGGGCGGCTTGAAACTCGTTTTAAAATCCGTGCCCGAAAATCTTTACATGATTCACTACAAGATAAACACGAGCGACGCCGACGAACTTTACGCGACGATTGAAACTGCAAAGGCGCGGCAGATGAATCGAATCTACGCGACGAAATACGCGCAGGACACGTTCATTTCGCAGACGCAAACTCACTTGCCGCAGAAAGAACTTTTCATCACGGTCATCGGCGAATACAAATTCAGCGACGGCTCATCGGCTTATTGCGCGCCGAGCACTTTGACGCTGAACAATCGCCCGAAGGAAATTATTTCTTATCGGCTGGAGTGGGGCACGAGCGGCATTTTCAAAAAAGAAATTCACGC
>CAMJQS010000122.1 GCA_946408105.1 uncultured Selenomonadales bacterium
CAACCACAACCCGTTCAACCTTCGCAAGACCTCGTGGGAAAAAATCCCGACAACCAAGAGGACAATTACACCATAGATTTAGCAAAAGCCGCTTTTGATTATTATGATTCACTTGATTTAAAAAACAATGCAGACTTACATGTTGCTGACAAGCTTATGAAAGCGTTGGATAAGGAAAACTTCGCTGAAGTCGAAAATATTTTAAAACAGAATGGTGTCGCAATTCCTCAATCACAAAGCCAAAGTCAACCGCAAACACAAGCTCAACAGGAACCGACGCAAGTCACGGCACCCGAATCGACACAATCTGTTCAAAGCAAAAAAAATTATGGCAACACGGCAGAAGTCATCACGGGGAGCAGAAAATCGCACCAAGTTCAATACCGCGTCGTCGAGGCAAGCGAGTTGAATTCTTCGCACGTAATTGGCAACGGCAACGTTTTCGCGAACAAAAATTATCCTGCCGAATTTCAGCCGCGCGACCGCCAACGCGCCGATATGCAAGCGCAATTAATCAGCATGGCGAATAATCTCAACCCCGCCGATTTACTCAACGCTCGCGACGTGAATCAAGGTGCACCTGTCATCAGAAATGACGGCGTAGTTTTGAACGGCAATGGACGCACTGCCGCAATTCGTTACGCTTACGAGAACGGCAAAGGCGAAGCCTACAAAAATGCACTGGTCGAAAACGCCGAACGGCTCGGCTTGAACGCAAACGCAATTTCCAAAATGAATCAGCCGGTTTTAGTTCGTGAATTGCAAAACGATTTATCCGAAGGTGACGTTCGCGATATTACGAGCACACAAACCGGCGGCGTGAGCATGGGCGCAAGTGAACAATCTCGAATCGACGCGCAAAAACTTTCAGCCGATACACTTGCACTTTTCCCGCAAAGCGACAGCGTTGATTTGACGCACGCTTCGGCAACCGATTTTTTACGCGCCGCAGTTAATGAAATTGCCACACCCGACCAACGCAATGCTTTGACGACCGACGAGGGCGCAATCAGTCAAGACGGAATCAATCGTGTGAAGCGGGCAATTTTTGCCAAAGCTTACGGCGACGAAGGACTTATCGCCCGCATGAGCGAGAGCACCGATGATAACGTTCGCGGTGTCACCAACGCCTTTTTGTCCGCCGCACCTTTAATCGCAAAAGTTAAAGCGGGAATGCAAAACGGCACGCTTCACAACTACGACTTGAGCGCAATCAACAATGCCGCAAAAAAACTTTTGGCTCTTCGCGACGAAGGTAAGCCCGTTTCCAAATACTTGCAGGAGCAAAGCTTATTCGGCGAAGATTCGGCGGAGACAAAGGAAATGTTATCCTTGTTTGACCGCTACAAACGCTCTCCAAAGAAAATTGCCGCGACCCTGAAAAAAATCGCCGGCAACATTCAAGAGCAAGGCAACCCGAATCAAATCGGACTTTTCGGCGAAAGCGAACCCGCGCCGCTGATTAATTTAATCAAGCGGGCAAGACAAGAAGTCGAAAACGAAGGGCAAGGCACGCCGCTGTTTTCGCGCAAGGGCGAAGTTGATACCCGAATTGAAAATTTTGTCGATGATAAAAACTTGACGCCGCAACAAAAACTCCATAAATCTTTCGGGGAAAAGCTCGGTGTGAAAACGGTTTTCTTCCGCAACGAGGACGGCGACTTTCACGGGGCACACGCAAGCGGCACGACTTACATCAACGTCAATTCCAACAAGCCGCTCGGAAAAGTTTTCTGGCACGAATCATTGCATTGGCTCAAAAAAAATAACGCCGACCTTTACGGCGAATTGGCAAAGGCGGCGGACATCAACGACGAACAGCGCGACGCTTACCTTGAGCGGTCGGAACGCACGGACTTGTACACGGACGAGGCGATTGACGAAGAAATCATCGCCGACCAAATGGAGGACGTGGCAAAACGCACGGGGCTTTTGCAGAACATTGCGGGGAAAAATCGCGGCTTGATTCAACGCGTCGTGCAGTGGCTCAAAGACACCATGAACAAATTTATCGCGCACTTTCGCAACCCCGACGGCAAGCTCACGACAGAGCAATCAATCGCTTTGGCGGACGAGTTCGGCAGAATCGCAAAAGATTTGGTCGACCCGAACGGGCAGAAAATTTTCCGCTACAACCGCCGCACGCACAATATCGAACTTGCTGACGGGCGCAGTTTGAATTCCGTCCAAAACGACGAGGACACGAGATATTCCTTCGCTGGCAGAAAAGCCAAAACCGCCGACAAAGAATCGCTCAAGCGAGCTAAACAAATGGAAAAGAGCGGCGCGAATCGCGATGAAATTTACAATGCAACAGGTTGGTTTAAAGGCAAAGACAATAAGTGGCGGTTTGAAATCCCTGATAACTTCGACAAGATTGATTTTGATAAACTTCTGAAGAACAACGAAAACTTTTCCTCGCTTGATAAAATTTATGATAACTCTGCATTATTTGCGGCTTATCCGCAGTTGCGGAAAGTTTTAGTTCGTTCTAAGCAACTGAAAAGTCCAGAATCATACGGTTATACCAACGGCACCGAGATAACGCTCAACCGTAGCAAAATTAATGACGAACGCGAAGAAGCGGGAAAGACACTCGTACACGAGATTCAGCATGTGATTCAAGACTACGAAAAATTTTCCGGTGGCGGTAGCGACAGCAATGTACTCACTACGCTTAAAAATAATATGGCAATGATAAAAGACACCGTTAAAGCAATTCCTAACGGTAAAAAATCTCTCAAACCTTTGTCGGAAGCGTTTTCCGCCGCCAGATTTGCACGCGAAATGGGCGAGGACGAGGCGGAACTCCTTCAAGACGCAGAGGACACAATAAAGATAATAAAAAAAGGATTCTCCCCTACAAACTGGCAGAAAATAAAATATCTTGCCGAACGTCATTCTGAGTTAAGTGACGCTATTGACGGAATAAGAGACGCAAAAGGTGAATACATTATAGTAGACCACGAAGACGGAAGCGAAACAGAAGAACCTCTTCAACCACGCTTAAAATACGAAGCATATGAACGTTTAGGCGGTGAACAAGAAGCGCGAGCTGTAGGCGAAAGATTATTCAATCGCAATGGAACACCAAAGCCACACGACGAAGACGCTTTGATTATTTTCGGTGGTAATACCTATGGAATGATAAAACAATCCGAAAATAAAAAAAGACCGTCTATAAACGGTGATGGAGAACTGGTCAAAGACGGTGCCATGCGGGAAATTTTCCCCCCGTCTGCCGTTACCGCCGACGGCACCACTAAGCGTCAGTCACCGGCTAAACTAAAGGTTACTCGCGACAATAAAGGCGGTGTCGGAACCTCTGGCAATTCTGTGGATACCAATTCTCCGAACGGAAGTATATCACAGGGCGACGAGCCGGTCAAATACTCGCTCGGCGGGAAAAAAGCAAAGACCGCCGATAAAAGCTTGCTCCGTCGGGCAAAAGAAATGGAACGGCGCGGCGCAAACCGTGACCAAATTTTTCAGACGACGGGCTGGGTTAAAGGCAAGGATAACCTGTGGCGTTTTGAAATTCCCGACGACCTTACAAAAATAAATTTCGGCAAGCTCAAGCGCGACGGCGAAGCAACCCTCGACGAAGTTTATCATAACCCGAAGCTTTTTGCGGCGTATCCTCAACTCAAAAATATGCGCATTGCAATTTCTGTATTGCCAAAAATTAACGGGAATTTACAGGCGGGGGAATTCTGGGTATCAAAGAATATAATCACGCTAAACAAGGAATTGGTGGACGCTCGACCTGAAAGAGCAAAAAAAACTCTCGTGCATGAAATACAACACGCGATTCAAAAAATTGAAGGCTTTACGTTCGGTGGCGATTTTACCAAACAAACTTCTGCTTCTGATTATAAGAATCTCGGCGGCGAACAGGAAGCGCGTGAAGTTGCGGCGCGTGCCGATATGTCGGAAGAAGAACGGCGCGCAACTACTCCGACGATTCACGACGAAAACGCCATAATAACTTCCGCCGACAAAAAGCGCACGGCTCAACCCGACATCAAGCAAAATGA
>CAMJQS010000123.1 GCA_946408105.1 uncultured Selenomonadales bacterium
TCATCAATCAGCTCAATCGAAGCGACGAACTATGGAGCGCACAGGACGTGCGCTCACCCGCGCAATGAGCGTGACGCGAATTCAGCGGGCAACGAGCGGCTGCGGGCAGGCTCAACGCTTAAAACACTTACGAGCAACGCCCCCGCGAGGTGTCTTTTTCTTTTGCTACTTTTCTTTTGGACAAGCAAAAGAAAAGTAGATCCTAAACACAAAGCAGAAAAAAATTTTTAGGAAGGAGGTGGGAAAATGTGCATAAAAGATTTGCTTGAAAAGCACACGCTGAAATGTTTGGCGGGCGGCTTCATCGTCGGAGTGTTGGCAGTCGGCGTCGGCATGGGCGCACTGCACGCCAGCGGCACGAAATTTTTCTGCGGGCAATGTCACTCCATGCAACACGAATCAAAAACTTTCGCGGTCTCAAGTCACAGAGAACTCGATTGCGTCGAATGCCACCTGCCCCACGACAACACCGCGCACTATCTGATTGAAAAAGGCCGCACGGGCATGGTCGACATGTACCACGAAATGATGCGCGACTATCCCGAACGAATCAAACTCGACGCTTCCGCCCGAAAGATGGTTGCGGAAAATTGCGTCCGTTGCCACAGCGCAACGATGTCTTACGTCGAAACCGCGCCCGAAGGTTCGCAGGACGATTGCTTGAAATGCCACAGCAAAATTGCGCACGGCTCGAATCACTTGGAAGGGGGTATAAAAGTTGAGTAAGATGCAAAAATATATCGCGGGCGCATTGGTCTTGTGCGTGGCTTTCTTTGGACTCTTATTCGCAAGAGTCATAGCCAAACCCGCGACGAAATTTGAACTGAAACAAATTCCCGAAGACCAAAAGTTGACGCGCATGGGCTACGCCGAAGCTTATCCGTTGCAATTTAATTCTTACAAGATGACGATGGACAAATCGCCCAGCCCGACGGGTTTCGGCGGCGCGGACGCTTACTCGCACTTAACCGAACAGCCCGAACAAATTGAACTGTTCAAAGGCTACAAATTTTCGATTCAATACGACGACGACCGCGGCCACTGGTACGCCGGCGAAGATATTTTGAATTCCAAACGCCGCCCCGGTCAGCTCGGCTCGTGTATCGTTTGCAAAGGCTCCTACATGTACGACGTTTACTTTAAGCAGAGCGGCTGGGATTTTGCTTCCAAACCGTTCGACGAAGTTGTCGCGCCGATTAAAGACGACGAATGGTTCGGCTGCTCAAGTTGCCACGACCCCGACACGATGAAGTTGCGCATTTACAATCAAGGCTTCGTCGAGTCGATGGCGGAAATGGGCGTCGACGTTTCAAAGGCCACTCATAACGAAATGCGCGCTTACGTCTGCGGACAGTGCCACAACGAATATTATTTCAAGAAGAAGGAAGACGGCAGAGTTCACATGCCCTTCGCCAACGGTCTCGGCCCCGAAGAGGAATGGAAATATTATCACGACGGCCACGACCCGAAATTTGACGCCGATTGGATTCACCCCGACAGCGGTGCCGCAATGTTGAAAGTTCAGCACCCCGACTTTGAAGTTTGGACGGATTCCGTTCACGCGCTCAACGGCGTCACCTGCGTCGATTGCCACATGCCTTACGTTCGCAAGGACGGACAAAAATACACGTCGCACTACATGACGAACCCGCTTAAACATTACGACACGGGCTGCGCCAAATGCCACGACGAATCCTACGAGACGATGCTCCATCGCGTGCAGACGATTAACGACAACACATTTAAACTTTTGCGCATGGCGGGACAGACGACGGCTCGCGCTCATAAAGTCATCAAGGCCGCACACCTTGCGGGCGCAACCGACGCACAGCTTGCCGAAGCTCGTCAGCTCGTCCGTGAGGCGCAGTGGTATTGGGATTGGGTCAGCGCAGAAAGTGCAATGGGCTTCCACAACCCCGACAAGTGCATGAAGTCTTTGGGCATTTCGATTGACGCGGCGCACAGAGCGATTGAATCTGCGACGGCTGCCGTCAAAGGCGGACAGCTTGAGATTGAACCGTTGCCGACGGAACCTTTCACGGATACAAAATTCCCCGACGCGATTAAACCCGGCGCACCCGCTCCGGCACCGGCTCCCGCGCAATAAATTTTTCGACCATAAAAAATTTTTTAGCCGCTCCGACGAGTGGCGATTTTTTTTGCAAACTTGCACGGCGTCGAGCTTTAAACTATAATCTTCGACGAGGTGATTACATGTTCTTGGAAGAACGTCACGCTAAAATTCTTTCAATCCTCGACCGCGACGGAAAAGTTTTGGTTAAGCAGCTCGCCGAACTTTTTAACGTCTCGGAGGATTCTATCCGCAAAGATCTTTCAACCCTCGAACTCGACGGCAAATTGAAACGCACTTACGGCGGAGCCGTCTCTATCGAAGAAAAATTGCAGATGACGGAGGCCAACCGCCGACGCATTTCCGCTGTCGACGCCAAACGCAAAATCGCTCAAGCCGCCGTCAATCTCATTCGCCCGAATCAATTTTGTTTCCTCGATATTTCCACAATCTCAATAGCAATCGCTCAAATCCTCGAAAAGTCTTCCGCCACGTTCAACATCTTAACCAACATGATTGACGTTTTGGTTATGCTCGCCCGCAACCCGAACATACGATTGACTTTCGCGGGCGGTTTGCTCAACGGTTCGCGCGACGGTTTTTCCGGTGCGCTCAATTTGGAATTTATCGAACGCTTCCGCCCCGACATTTCTTTTATCGGCACGACGGGCGTCCACTTCCACAGAAATTCTCTCTCCTGCCACAAGAGCGAAGAGGGCGTCCACAAGGCGCGCATGATTGAACTTTCCAAAAGCACTTACATCGTCGCCGAATCCGCAAAGCTCGGCGTGGAGTGCAACTATTGCTTCAGCGAATTGAGCAACGTGGAAGGAGTCATCACCGACGCCGAAGTCAGCGACAACCTGGCGCAACAGGCAGAACGTTTGGGTGTAAAAATTATCACGGCCGTTTGAAAAAATTTTCTCAAAGTTATTGCCTGTGAAAAATGATTATGATAAACTAACTCGCGGTTATTGACGGTTGAGGATTTTCATTTGTCAAAGCCAATCAGACAGGTGGTAGGAATGGAAGTAATTTTGTCGGAGTGTTTGGGATTTTGTTACGGCGTCAAGCGGGCGATAAAAATCGCCGAAGAGCACGCGGATGGAAAAAGTTGCACACTGGGACCGATAATCCATAATCCGCAAATGGTCGAGCGACTGAAGGCCGAGGGCGTCGGCACAATCGAAAATTTGACGGAGATGGAGGAGGGCACGATAATAATCCGCTCACACGGCGTGGGGCCTCAAGTTTATACGGCGGCACAGGCAAAAGGTTTGAACGTGGTCGACGCGACTTGCCCGCATGTTAAGAAGGCGCAACTTTCCGCAAAAGAACTGGCGGAGGAAGGCAGGCAAGTTGCAATCGTCGGCGAAAAAAATCATCCCGAAGTCAAAAGCATTGTGGAATGGTCGAACAACCGTGCGGCCGTTTTGGAATCGGAAGAGGACGCCGAAAACTTCGCGCCCTGCCCCAAGCTCGGAATTATTTCTCAAACAACTGTGAGCGGCGAAAATTTCGTCAAGATAGTGGCGCACCTGCTTGGAAAATCAAACGACATAAAAATTTTACGAACTATTTGCACGGCAACAGATCAAAGACAAAAAGCGGCGTTGGAGCTGGCCGGAAAAGTCGACGTCATGTTGGTTATCGGCGGACGCAACAGCGCGAACACCACGCGCCTGGCTCAGCTCTGCGAAAAAAAATGCAGGACTTACCACTTAGAGACAGCTAAAGAGCTTTCACCTGAATGGTTAGAAAATGCCGACAAAGTCGGTATCACAGCCGGAGCCTCAACGCCGGACTGGATTATCGGGGAGGTTTATAAAAAGTGTCAGAGGATTTGAAGAACGAAGAGATGGGTAATTGGTTTGAGGAGTCGGAAGGCCTCAAGGACATTCACGAACACGAAGTAGTCGAAGGCACCGTCATTCAAGTCAACCGCGACGAGGCCTACGTCGACA
>CAMJQS010000124.1 GCA_946408105.1 uncultured Selenomonadales bacterium
CGCCGAACTTGCGAACGTCCGAAATAATTTTGCGGACAATTTCAATCGCGCTCAAGTCTTCGCCGAAAATTTTTTTGTTGGCCGCGCGAACTTTTGCTGACAGCTCCACCTCGTCGAAAGATTTTTTCGTCAAAAGTTTTTCGACGGCCTCGCGTCCAAAATTTTTTGCGTTTACAATCCTCATACACTTTCCTCCAAAAAAAATTTTTTCATTCAAGCGCGGCGATAACGTTCAAATTTTTGAACGGCACGGCGCGTCAGCTGTTCCGCCGCTTTCAAAGCGGCTCTGCCGTAAACTTTACAGCAAAAATTTTTTCAAAGCAAATTTTATCGTCGGAAAAATTTTCAGACGAGCAACGCTTTCAAAATCGGCAGCCGCTTAAAAAATCTTTCCGCCAAAGTTTTCAGGTGCGCCAAATTTTCTTCGGGCGTCTGAAAAACTTTTTTGTCTTCGTTCATCATGCGTTCGCTGTTGCGCGAAATAATTTTCCACGCCGCCGCCGCAAGTTTGTCGGGCGTCTTGTTGCCGGCTTTGTATTGCGCAAGAAAAATTTGTTGAACGCGCCCGATTTCGACGGCGGAACCTGTGAGCGGGCTCGCCAAAAAAAGAATCGTCCTGCCGAAAGTTGCGCGTTCGCAAATGTGCGCGTTGAGTCGCTCGCAAGATTTTTTTACCTGCTTGACGACCTCTTCGCTTTGGCAAGGCATGACGTGCTCCATGTGAACCAAAACCGAAATGAATTCGATAATCGCCGCGACGGACAGTTTGCTTTTCAAAATATATTCGCGCAAATCTTTCGGGCGGAAGTTGTCCTTTTCAAAATACTCCAGCAGCGGGCGATAAAGTTCCTCGTTCAAAGACAGCTCGCCGGGATAAATATTTATTTTCATCGGGACGTCGGCGGCGGGCTTCGTCAAAACATAACGCATTGACAAAATTTTTTCGTAAGCCTCCGTCCTCGACAGACGACGCACGCCGCGAACGAAAATATCTTTGCGGAATTCGCGATTGATAAAATAATCGATGAGCTGTTCGCGCAAAATCGGATTGCCGACGTTGCTCAAAAATTTTTGCGCCTCTTCGTGCAGATACATTCCCTCGTTCGTCTCAATCGGAAAAGCATTTGTCGCGAAGTCCAGCTTGGCATTTTGACAGAGCTCCGCCACGTCCGCGAAGTACATCAAATCCCAGTCCGCATTCAAATATTCGTGCGCAATGTAATGGGCGTCGTGTTTCTTCAGCGAGGCGGCATACGATTTAAAATTCGGCGCGGCACTTATGTATGCGGGCACGGCAGCGATTAAGTCGTCGACAAATTTCAGCGCGGAATTTATTTGCTCGTCCGAATTTTTTCCGCCGCCGACTTTGTGTTTGTAACAAAGCGACAAAAGTTCGCGCAGAGGAGCAACGGGCGACCAACCCGGCAGGCAGTTGTAACTGTTGAAGAGCATTCCGCCCGACTTTAAATGTTGCCGCGCGATTTCCAACATGTGGCGACGATTTTCCGCGCTGACCCAAGTCCAAATGCCGTGAAAGCCGATTGAATCAAATTGTGGGAGTTCGCGCTTGGAAAATTCCTCGAAGCTGTCCTCAAAAAATTCTGCGTTCGCTCCCGAAGCTTTGAGGAGCTCGTTTGCTTCAGCGGCGTGGGCAGGGTTGAAGTCCGTGCCGAAATATTTTCCGAGAGAGGCCGCCGCGTGAATGTTCGCCGAGACGCCCTGCCCGTAGCCGAGTTCGCAGTGGCAGCTGTCCTCCGTAATTTCCGGCGCGGCAATTCCCTTGAGCAGCAGACACCAGCGCATAAAGTTGGGAGAGAGTTCGCGGTAGTAGCCGTAAGTGTAAGTCGATTCGGTGAAGTAGCCTTCGTTCCATGTGTTCATGATAAAACCTCCAAAAAAAATTTTCAGCCGCAACTTTATGACAAAAAAGTTTCGTTGTCTATCGTGGAGCCGACCGCAGCGTTAAAAAATTTTTGCGTTGACAAGGCGGCCGCTTTGAATTACGATAAAAAAAATTTTCGCGGAAGACGGCACAAATTTTTTTGGTACGGCAGATGTTGCACAAAGTGACGGAGGGAAAAATTTTGAAGTCGACGAGCAAATTTTTGAGTTTGATTCTTCGGCACAAACCGCAACTTGTCGGCTTGGAACTCGACGAGCACGGCTGGGCGGATGTGGAAGAATTGATTCGCCGCGTAAAAAATCTTGACCCGGCGACGCTTGAGCAAATCGTCGCGACGGACGACAAGCAGCGATATTCTTTCAGCGCGGACAAAAAATTAATTCGCGCGAACCAAGGACACTCAATCGCCGTCGACGTGGAGCTTGAGGAATCGGAGCCGCCGAAAATTTTATATCACGGCACGGGCGAAAAATCTTGCGCGTCGATAAAACTTCACGGGCTGCTGAAAATGTCACGGCTTTACGTCCACTTGTCGAACGATTTTGAGACGGCGGAAAAAGTCGGGCGGCGTCACGGGCGGCCGAAAATTTTTCTCGTGGAGAGCGGCAAAATGTTCGTCGACGGCTTCAAATTTTTTAAATCGGTCAACGGCGTGTGGCTGACCGAGCACGTCCCCGCGAAATATTTAAAGGAGAGTTTTGAATGAAGAGCTACACTTTTGAACCGCAGCGCGTTTGCTCCAAGCGGATTGATTTTTCTTTGGACGAGGAGAACCGCCTGCACGACGTGAAATTTTTCGGCGGTTGCCCCGGAAATCTTTTGGCGATTGGAAAGCTCGTCGAAGATAAAGACGCAAAAGAAATTGCCGACGTTTTGCGCGGGAATAACTGCGGCGGGCGCGGAACTTCTTGCGCAGACCAGCTGTCGATTGCCATTGACGAGGCGTTGAAGTCTCGCACGGCTTAAAAATTTTTTGGAGCAAAATAAAATGGAACTTGTACCTGTCGGAGCATTTATTAATCAGAAATTTTTTTGGAGGAAAAGAAAATGGACAAGCAAACACTGATTGAAAAAATTAAATCGATGGCGGCGGCTCCCAGCTGTTGCGCGAAACTCAAAGCGGCCGCAAAAGTTTATCTCGACGCGGTGGGCACGGCGGACGAAAAAATTGCCGCGCAAAATCTTCTCGCCGAAATGGAAGAGGACATCACCACGGTTGAAAAATTGGTTCCGTTCGCGCATTCGGAAACGGCGGTTCAAATTTTCGGGGCGGAAGGCGCAAAAAAATTCGCCGCCCATGCAGACGAACTCAAAGCCGGCGGCGCGAAATATTGTGACTGCGGCGCGTGTGCTCCCGCCGTCGAAATTCTTCAGAACAAAGCAATTCTTCTCGGCTGAAAAAATTTTTACAAAAAAAATTATCCCGTCAAAGCGACGGGATTTTTTTTGCAAAGATGAGCTTAAGAATATTTCATGACGACGCCGCAAATCATATCGCCGGCCTCGTTGAGTTCTCTCACTTCGAACACGTCAAAGAAATTTTCGGGGCGGCCTCGGCTGCCTCGTGGAAATTTTTCAGAGCAAAGCAATTCTTCTCGGCTGAAAAAATTTTTACAAAAAAAATTATCCCGTCAAAGCGACGGGATTTTTTTTGCAAAGATGAGCTTAAGAATATTTCATGACGACGCCGCGAATCATATCGCCGACGCGTTTGGTGTGGTCGAGGGCTTCTTCCACGTCCTCCAAAATATCTTTCCACTTAATCAAATGGATGACGGCGCGGCTGGCTCCGTGTTCGCGGGCGGCCTCGGCTGCCTCGTCGAAAAGTATTCCGATGTCCGCGCGGTAAATCAAATCGCCGCGGCTTTCGTTGTCGGAAATTTTGTGAACGGCGTCGAGGATTTCGTGCTGATTTTTTTTCACGTCGCTCAAAAGTTTGAAGGCCTTAACCAATTCGTTCGTGCTGTCGAGCAAAAGTTTCGTCAAGGCGTGGGAACGTTTGGTCGAGTGGCCGGCGTGATACATGATTATCCTTTGCAACGCGCCCTGCAACATGTCGACGCCTTTGTCGAGTTCGTTGGCAATGGCAAAAATATCTTCGCGGTCAATCGGCGTGATGAAACTCAAAT
>CAMJQS010000125.1 GCA_946408105.1 uncultured Selenomonadales bacterium
CAACCTTTGCCGGCGTGCACGTCGGGCATGATTCGGATTTTGCTGCCTTGAGTGAATTCGTAATTGCACATGCGCCGAATCTGTTCGCGCGCCGTGTCCTCGATGACTTTGGCGAAAGAAATTGCCGTGTTGAATTTGCCCCGAATCTCTTCCATGAGAATTCTCCTTTCAAAAAATTTTCGTGCAGCCGCGTGAGAAAAATATAAAGGAGCCCGCCGACTTTGGCAAGCTCCCGAAAAAATTTTTCCGTTCGTCAACGAAGCCGCCGCCTTTACTTTAACGCTCTTTCGTGTATAATTGCAAAGAAATATTTCAAAGGAGAGCGGTGCCCTTAATGGATACTGCAGAAAATTTAAAACTTAAACCGTACTTGTCGCCGCTGAACGTTTGGGCATTGTCATTCGGTTGCGCGGTCGGCTGGGGCGCGTTCGTCATGCCGGGCACGACCTTCTTGCCGATTGCCGGCCCGTTGGGGACTGCGCTCGGAATGTTTATCGGCGGAATAATCATGCTCATCATCGGCTACAATTACCACTTCATGATGAACCGATACCCCGACGCGGGCGGCACTTATTCTTATGCGAAAAAAACTCTCGGCTACGACCACGGCTTCTTGAGTTCGTGGTTTTTAATTCTGGTTTACATTGCAATCACTTGGGCGAACGCCACCGCCCTGCCGATTATCTTCAGAAAATTTTTGGGCGATACGTTTCAGTTCGGCTTTCATTACACAATCGCGGGCTTCGACGTTTGGTTCGGCGAAGTTCTTTTGAGTTTGGGCGCGCTGTGGATTTTTGGTTTTATCTGTATGCACGGCGGAAAATTGGCGGCTCGCGTTCAAACCGTCGCGGCGATAATTTTGTTCGGCGGCGTCTTAATCGGCATGGGCGCGGTCGTGGCAAGCGGCGTGAATCCCTTTGACATTGCGCCCGCCTTCCCGAACGATACAACCGATTCGTTCGCGGCGGTCTTCGGAATTGTCGTCTTGGCTCCGTGGGCGTTCGCGGGCTTTGAATCCGTTTCGCAATCTGCGGAAGGTTTTAAATTCTCCGTGAAAAAAACTTTTGCGATTTTATTTTGCGCGGTCGTGGCGGCTGCCGTCGCTTACACTTTCCTTGCGATTTTGGCGATTTCAACTTTGCCGTCGGGCTACTCGAATTGGACGGAATATATCGGCGACCTCGACAAGCTCGAAGGGCTGGAAGGTTTGCCGACGTTTCACGCGGTGCATTTTTTCTTGGGCGACACGGGCTTAATCATTTTGGCGGTGACTTGCGTTTGCGGCGTCATAACCGGTCTTGTCGGAAATTATATCGCCGCGAGCCGTTTAATCTTCGCGCTGACTCGTGACGATTTATTGCCCGCGTGGTTCGGCAAGCTCAACGAAAACCGCACGCCCTGCAATGCCGTCTTGTTTATCATGCTGCTTTCGTTGCCGATACCTTTTCTCGGACGCACGGCCATTGCCTGGATTGTCGACGTGAACACAATCGGCGCGACGATTGATTACACTTACACTTCGCTCGTCACGATTATCACGGCGCGGGCAATGGGAAAAAATCTTCCGCAAGTCACGGGGACAATCGGCGTCGTCGTGTCGATGATTTTTTTCTTGTACTTCATGGTGCCGAACGTCTGGACAGTCGCCGCGATGACGACGGAAAGTTATTTGATTTTAATTTGCTGGAGTATCCTCGGCTTTGTCTTCTTCCGCTATATTTTTCAGCGCGACACGGAACGGCGTTTCGGTAAGTCGACAATTTCTTGGATTGCGCTTCTGTTTTTAATTTTCTTTACGTCGATGCTTTGGGTTCGCGAGGCAACCTCGGACGCCGCGCAAACTGTTTTGGGCAACTTGAGAGAATACTACACGGAAGAATTAAACGAGCACGGAATTCCGCCCACGACCAGAGAAAAAGCCGACTCCGAATTTTATCTCGAAAGCCAAATGGAATTCGTCAGCAGCTCTTTGACGCAACATAACTTAATGCAAATAGGCTTGATAACAATTGCGCTGTTCATCATGTTCAACATTTACAACTTGATGATGAAACGCGAAAAAAATATGGAGCGCGAAAAAGTTCAGGCGGAACGTTCCAATAAAGCGAAGTCAACTTTCCTGTCGAACATGAGCCACGACATTCGCACGCCCATGAACGCCATTATCGGCTACACGAATTTAATCAAGAAGGAGCCGGGGCTTCCGCCGCGCACGAAAGATTATCTCGACAAGATCGAAGCCTCGAACAATCATTTGCTCGCGCTGATTAACGACATCCTCGACATGAGCCGAATCGAAAGCGGAAAAATGGAACTCGACCCGCAAAAGGCGAACCTCGTCAAAGCACTCAACGAAGTTAAAGATTTGTTCGCGACGCAAATGAAAAACAAAGGCTTGGACTTCGCCGTGAAAATCGAACACGTCATGAACAAAACCGTAATGTGTGACACGCCCCGCCTTAATCGCGTCCTGTTGAATTTAATCAGCAATGCGTTCAAGTTCACGCCCGAAGGCGGCTCGGTAACCGTCACACTTAAACAAGTCGGCGGCAACGACGAGAAAGGCTCCTACGAATTGCGCGTGAAGGATACGGGCATGGGCATGACGCCCGAATTCGCCGCAAAAGTTTTCGCCGCCTATGAACGCGACCGCTCCGTCAGCAACATTCAAGGAACGGGCTTGGGCATGTCAATTACAAAAAGTATCGTCGAACTTATGGGCGGCACAATCGACGTTGAGAGCGAACTCGGACGCGGCACGGAATTTATCGTCCGAATTGATTTTCCGATTGTCGACGAGCCCGACGAAGAAGAAGTCGAACAGGTCGTCGACGAGAAAGGCGAACTCGATTTCAGCAAAATAAAATTGCTCCTCGTCGAAGACAACGAAGTCAACCGCGAAATCGCCTCGCTGATTCTCACGGAATTTGGTTTCGGTCTCGACACGGCGGAGAACGGAAAAATTGCCGTCGAAAAAATTTCTGCAAGCAAGCCCGGCGAATTCGACGCAATTTTAATGGACGTTCAAATGCCCGTCATGAACGGTTACGAGGCGACAAAAAAAATTCGCGCGCTCAAAAATCCGAAGCTCGCGCAAATTCCGATTATCGCGATGACCGCCAACGCTTTCACGGAAGACATTCAAACTGCAAAAGACGCGGGCATGAACAGCCATATCGCCAAGCCGCTCGACATTCAAAAAATGATTGAAACTTTAACGGAGGTCTTAAGATGAAAAAAATTTTTTCCGCGCTGATGATTTTAATCGTTGCGTTGTGTGCAGGTTGCGGCGAAAAAATTAATTACAAATCTTTGACGCACGACGAAGCAATTAAAATGTTTTCCGAAAAGCCCGACGCGATTGTCCTGGACGTTCGCACGGCCGACGAGTTCGAGAAGAAACACATTCCCAACGCAAAATCCGTTCCGCTCGAAGAATTTCAAAACGGAAATTTTTCTTCCTTGCCCGACAAAAACGCAACGATTTTAATTTACTGTTGGACGGGTCGTCGCGCTCAAGACGCGGCACAACTTCTCGTTGACAAAGGTTATAAAAATGTTTACGAGTTCGGCGGCATTGCAGATTGGAAAGGCCCCGTCGTCGGCGATGAACTTTTTAAACACATCACCCAAGACGAGGCGCGAGAAATGTTGACGACAGACCCCGAAGCGATTTTGATTGATTGTCGTTTCCCGAAAGATTACGAGGCGCGCCACATCGTCGGAGCAGTTTTCGTCCCGAAGGAAGCTGTCATGGCCGAAGACTTTTCCAAAATCCCGAACAAGGACGCGCCGATTATTTGCTACTGCGGCGACGGCAACCGCGCACGCCAAACGGCAAAGCTCCTTGCCGAGAAAGGTTATACGAACGTTTACGAGATGGGCGGCATAATCGATTGGACGGGAGCCGTCGAAGGCACGGACGTTCAGTAAAAAAAATTTAAGCGTCGAGATTTTTTCCCGACGCTTTTTTTT
>CAMJQS010000126.1 GCA_946408105.1 uncultured Selenomonadales bacterium
GTAAAAAATTTGCCCGAAGAATTTTCCGTGGAAGTTTTGGCGGCAAATTCCAACGTCGAACTTTTCGCGCGGCAAGTGGAAGAGTTTCGTCCGAAGCTGGCGGTTTTGGCGGACGAGGCTACTTACAAAAAATTTTCCGCGAAAAAATTTTCGGGCGTGGAACTCGCGGGCGGCCGTCAAGCTTTCATCGACGCGGCGGCCTTCGACGGCGTTGAAATCGTTTTGACTTCCATGAGCGGCTTCGCGGGCTTGGAGCCGACGATTAAAGCGATTAACGCGGGAAAAAATATCGCGCTCGCCAACAAAGAAACGCTCGTCGTGGCGGGCGAACTTGTCACCAAACTTGCGAAGGCTCGCGGCGTGAAAATTCTTCCCGTCGACAGCGAGCACGGAGCTTTTTTCCAGTGCTTGCAGGGCGAAGATTTTAAATCGATTGAAAAACTTTTGCTCACGGCTTCGGGCGGCCCCTTCCGCGGAAAAACTCGCGGCGAACTTTTGAACGTCACGGTTAAAGAAGTCCTCGCGCACCCGACCTGGAACATGGGCAAAAAAATTACCGTCGACAGCGCGTCGCTCGTCAACAAAGGCCTTGAAGTCATCGAGGCGAAATTTCTTTACGGCGTCGACTACGACCAAATTCAAGTCGTCGTGCACCCGCAAAGCATCGTTCATTCCATGGTTGAGTTTTGTGACGGCTCGATAATCGCGCAGCTGGCCGCGCCCGATATGCGCCTGCCGATTCAATACGCGCTGACTTATCCGCGACGAATGCCCGCGCCCGTCAAGAAATTAAATTTTTGGGAGCTCGGCTCGTTGACTTTTGAGAAGCCCGACGCGGAAACTTTTTTGGGCTTGAAGTTTGCATACGAGGCGGGCAAAGCGGGCGGAACTTTACCTTGCGCCTTCAACGCGGCCAACGAAGTCGCAGTCAACGCCTTCCTTCGCGGGCGAATAAAATTTTTAAACATTTACGATGTGATTGAAGACGTGATGTCGCGTCGACCCGTCAAAAAAAATCCGACGCTTGAAGATTTAATCGCGGAAGATTCGGAGGCGCGACGACTGGCAGAAAAATTTATCGAGGAGGATTTGATTTGATTCTGACGATAGCGGCGGCGGTCTTCGTCTTCGGGCTGTTGGTTCTCGTCCACGAGTTCGGCCACTTCATCACCGCGAAGATGACGGGAATGCGCGTCGACGAATTCGCAATCGGCTTCGGCCCCAAACTCATCAGCCGCAAACACGGCGAAACCGTCTACTCGTTGCGTGCGATACCTTTGGGCGGCTTCAACGACATTGCCGGCATGGATCCTCAAAACAACACGGCGGGCGAGCGCGGCTTTTGTGCCAAGCCTGTCTTGTCGAGAATGGTCGTAATTTTGGCGGGCGCGACGTTCAATTTTATCTTGCCGATAATTTTGTTCTTCATGATTTACGCGACGCTCGGCGCGGCCAAACCTGCCGACGAACCGATAATCGGCGGAATAATTCAAGACATGCCGGCTGAAGAAGCAGGACTTAAAGAAGGCGACAAAATTTTGAGCGTCGACGGACAAACCGTCACGACGTGGAAAGATTTCACTGATAAAATTAAAAACGTCGATGCGGGGCAAGATGTTTTGCTCAAGTATCAGCGCGGCTCGGAAAGTTACGAAGTCGTGTTGTCGCCCAAGTTCAACGAACAGGAAAAGCGCGTGCTCGTCGGCGTGCAAAGTTCAATCGTCTACGAAGAAAAAAATTTACTTGAATCATTTTCGCTGGCCGTCGACCACACGAAAGAAATTACGGTCTACATGATTCAAGCAATCGTTCGCCTGTTCGAGGAGCCGGAGCAAACAGAAAATCTCGCGGGGCCAATCGGTATCGTTCAAATGTCGGGGCAAGTTGCGGAGCGCGGATTCATTCCGCTGTTGAACTTCGCCGCGCTGTTGAGCATAAACTTGGGCATAATAAATTTATTGCCCGTGCCCGTGCTTGACGGCGGCCACTTCGTAAATCTTTGTATCGAGGCGGTCAGAGGCAAGCCGCTCGGCTCAAAGGCAGTCGCTTACACTCAACGCGTCGGCATTGCGCTTTTGCTCATGCTCATGCTCTTCGCCACGAAAAATGATTTGGTTCGCGTCTTCTTGAAATAAAATTTCGGACGAAAAATTTTTCCGACTTAAGCGGTCGGAAATTTTTTTTGCAGAAAATCGGGCGCGTGATATAATCGGGAAAAAATTTTAAGGAGACGTTTCATTGAACTTTGTAAAAAATTTTTTCGCAACGCTTGCGGCGTCGATAATTTTTTTGTGCGCGTCGACGACCGAAGCTTATCCGTCGTCTTCTTGAAATAAAATTTCGGACGAAAAATTTTTCCGACTTAAGCGGTCGGAAATTTTTTTTGCAGAAAATCGGGCGCGTGATATAATCGGGAAAAAATTTTAAGGAGACGTTTCATTGAACTTTGTAAAAAATTTTTTCGCAACGATTGCGGCGTCGATATTTTTTTTGTGCGCGTCGACGACCGAAGCTTATCCGTCGTCCGTCATGCACAAGCTCGAAGTTTTTTCCAACGACTCGGGCGGCACGCTGATTTTTTCCGACAGCCCCGAATACGTTCGCCGCAACGGAATTTTGTACACGGACACGGTGGCGGGCGACGCGCGCCTTTTGTTTTATCATTTGAACGACACGGGCGTCCGCAAAAAGTTCGCGATAATTTTTGAGAACACGACGAACAAAAAAACCGTCATCAACATTACTCGCGGCGGCTTGAGTGCGCCGAACAAAAATTATTTCAGTGTCGGAAAAATCACGCAGACAATGTACATGGAAAACGATTTCAGCGACCGAATCGAGCTGGACGTTTACGAGAGAAAAATTTATCAGCCTAACGAAAAATATTTTCTGCTCAAGCCGGGGCAACTGATTCACGGCGTCTGCGATTTTTTTGCGGACAACCCCGTTAAAATTTATTTGATGATGTACCCCGAAGCCGCCGACCCGCTCCAATTTTTAAACCGTGCAGAAATTTTGCCCAGAGACGAATTGGGCTTGCGCGGCACGTTCAAGCAGATGAATCGAACGTTGACGCTCAAGAAACCTTACGACGCTCAACGCGACGGCCTCTGCTACATTTCAATTGGCGACAACATCAACGACCTCTTTAAGCACGGCATCGACGCGACCGACGGCTCGGAAGTCATCAACTACGGCAACTACGGAATAAATTATACGCTGAACTTCCGCACAAAATTTTTGACGCGCTTTTGCTTAAGTCCGCTCGGCGGCCACTACGCGGGCGCGCTTCGCTACGAATATTACGGCGAGTCGGGAGTGATTCAGACGCCCGACAAAAAACTTTACTTCGGAGACAGGACGCCGCCCGAAACTCCTGCCGTTGCCTTGGCGCGCGCGGAAGGAATTTCGCTGATGAAGGAAGGCACAGAGCTTTCGGAGCTGGGAAATTATCGCGGGCACGTTCGCTTTGAATATTCGCCGCCGGGCGCGTCCAATTTGCCCGTAAACATCGTGCTCATGCCGACGAATTAATCGAACGTCGCTCAATTACTTTTTTTACGCGGCAATGAAGGAACTTTAACAAGTCGGGCGAATACTAAGTTAATAATTGCTTTGAAACGGTTGACGGCGCGGTCGTCAACAAAAAATTTTTCCAAGGGGAGGCCTCCAAAGTGATTCGTGTTTTGATTGCTGATGACTCGGCTTTTATGCGAAAAGTCCTCTCTGATTTATTCAAAAGTCAAAGCGACTTTGAAGTCGTCGGCACGGCGGTCAACGGTCAAGACGCAATAGAGAAAGTCAAAAAATTTCAGCCCGACGTTTTGACGCTCGATGTCATCATGCCGGTCATGGACGGACTGAACGCGCTGGCGGTTATCATGGAGCAATGCCCGTTGCCGGTCGTCATGGTCAGTTCCACCACGCA
>CAMJQS010000127.1 GCA_946408105.1 uncultured Selenomonadales bacterium
TCCTCGTCGAACGCGCGGCGACCTTTGAACTCGTCGGCGACAAATGGAAACTCAAGAGCGCGGGCAAGCTTTCCTTGAGCCGATAAAATTTTCCTGTTATAATTCTGCCAATGCCACCACTTCCGACCACGGCATTAATCCAAAACGGAAGGAGGTGATAGATATGCTGAGTATCCTTTCGTCGCTTGTCGTTGGTGTCGTCTCCGGCGTCATCGCTTGCTATATCTACGACAAGTTCATTAAGTAAGTGGCAGCCTGTCACCTTGCATGCCCCTGACAATCGCTGTCCCGGCGGTTAAGGCAAAACGAAGCCCCGCGCAGTTTCCCAAGCTGTGCGGGGTTATTCTTCGTTTGTGATAGACACGTTTCGTATCCTCTCGTCTTTGTGTCTCTAACTACCGCAAGCAATTTATCACACGTCAAAAATTTTGTCAAGGCAAAACGAAGCCCCCGTGCAGTTCCTCAAGCTGCGCGGGGGTTATTCTTCGTTTGTGATAGACACGCTTTCAATCTTCACGTCTTTGTGTCTTTAACTACCGCAAGCAATTTATCATAAGTCTGCTACTTCGTCAAACGCGCGAGGGTTTTAATTTTTTATCGAACGGGCACGAGCAAATCCAAAACCGACATTGCGTTGGAATTCATTTGTGCGAACATGAACTGCGCCGACTGCGTAAGAATGCTGTGTTTTACATAACTTGTCATTTCCTTTGCCATGTCCGCGTCGACGAGCGTCGATATCGCGCCCTGCATGTTTTCGGAGGTGTTGTTGAGCGTGTCGCGGGTGAAGCCCAGCCGCTCTTCCATTGCGCCGAGTTTTGTTTGTTCTTCGATTGCTTTGTTGAGTGCCGTGTCGAGCAGACCGAAAGTTTTTGAGCCGTCAGCATTTGTAATCGAGTTCACATAAGTTCCCGTGTTGCTGTCGTAAACGCCGAGGGCATTTTGCGCGCCGTCGACAGTCGACAAATCCAATATGCTCGTTCCGCTTGAATCGCGAAGCCCCAATCCTTCTGCAGACATATCGTTCAGCTTGAGGTTGATGAAAAAATTTGCTTCGCCGCCGACGTGGAAGTGCAACCCTTCAGAGGCCAAAGAGCCGTCCAAAAGTTGTTTGCCGTTGAAGGTCGCCGCCTGTGAATTGTAGTTGATTGAATTCATAAGTTGTTCGGCTTCCATTTGTATGATTGCGCGATCTTCGTCGGTGTTGTGGTCGCTGGCGGCGTTGACTGCCCTGGCGCGGAGCGTCTGAATAACTTCAATCGTTTTGGAAATGGCGGCTTCGGCAACTTTTATCAAACTCGTATCGTTTTGCGCGTTCTCGTTCGCCTGGTTGACGGAGCTGACTTGTTCGCGCATTCGTTCGCTTATCGCAAAAGTCGACGGGGCGTCGCCCGCGCTGTTTATCTTCAGGCCGCTCGTGATTTTGAGCATACTTTTCTGCATGCCGGTCGTCGTCTTGTCATAAATGTTTAACGACCTGACAAAATCGCTGTCGTTTCTTATCACCGTGCTCATGATTGATTCCTCCTTGATTTTTTTGGGAAATTTCCCGTCCTCTTTTAAAATTAAATTTCCTTTGTTATGTTAAGCCTGCCGCTTTATCAATGACCTTTCAAAAAGTGCCCGCCGACTTGCCGCCGACGAGCCCTTATTAATTTCAAGCTGTTATTGAGACGTCCGAGCCTCCGCCGACTGCAATCCCTGCAGTCCCGCCGCTTACTTTAAAAGATTGAGCACGGAATAGGCGTTTTGGTTTTGTTGCGCCAGGATGTATTGTCCTGCCTGCGTCGCGATTGTGTTCCTGACGTAAGCGGCCGTCTCCGTCGGAATGTTGACGTTGTTGGCGTTGTCGGAGGCCTCCTGATAAATCGAAGCTTTGCTGTTGACGAAATCGGCAACATAACCGAGCGAGGCTTCCCAGGCACCTGCCGTAGCCATAAGTTTCGTTACGGTGTCGATATGCTCGTCAATCGTAGTCAGTTTACCTGAGGCCGTAGCGGGAGTAGTGAAAGCGACACTGGCAGCCGTCGCTGTAGTACTGGCCTTCGTAAAAACACTATTCGCGATATCAACCGTCTTTGTCGCGTCGCCGCCCGCTTCAAATTTGAATTCGGTTGCAAGGACACTCTTTCCGTTGAACGTCGCGAGACCTTCAATGTCCGAAATGCGACCGTAGAGAGCTTGAACCGCTGTACTCGCAGTCGCTGCGTCCGCGTCGCTGTATTCGGGATTGGTTGCCTGCGACGTCATCTCCCTTGCCTTCGACAAGATGTCGAGAATCGAACTGTACGCGCTTTCCGCAATCTTCGTGACGGTCTGAGCGTTCTGCATGTTTTCGGCGGCCGCCTCGACGCCCATTGCCTTTGCACGAACGCGTTGCCCGTAAGCCATACCTGCGGGGTTGTCCGCGCCGCTTGCGAACCTTGTGTTGCCCGCCAGGCGCGTGACGTTGGCGGCAGTCCTGTTGGCGTAGCTGTTAATGTAATTGGCAGCTCTTGCAATTGTTCCCTGCCCTGTGATACTTGCAGCCATGATAGATTCCTCCTTGATTGCTTGAAAAGTTTTTCCATTTTGGGCGGCGGCTTCCTTTCCGTCGCTGAATCGAATCGACTTGCAACCGTCGCCGAAAATCATCTTATTAAGTAAAGCTTTTTTAAAGTAAAAAAAGACAATCCGTTCGAGAAAGGTTCCTTTTTATTTTGACGTGTTTTAAATGCAAAATTTTTAAATCGCTATTGAGACATCCGAGCCTCCGCCGGACGCAATCCCTGCGCCCCCGCCGCTTACTTTAAAAGGTTGAGCACGGAGTAGGCGTTTTGATTTTGTTGCGCCAGGATGTATTGTCCTGCCTGCGTCGCGATTGTGTTCCTGACGTAAGCGGCCGTCTCCGTCGGAATGTTGACGTTGTTGGCGTTGTCGGAGGCCTCCTGATAAATCGAAGCTTTGCTGTTGACGAAATCGGCAACATAACCGAGCGAGGCTTCCCAGGCACCTGCCGTAGCCATAAGTTTCGTTACAGCGTCGATATGCCCGTCAATATTAGCCAGAGCAGTTGAGGCCGCAGCGGGGGTGGCAAATTCAGCGTCACCTGCATCCACACCCGCAGTGTCAGACGTTGTCAAAACACTATCCGCGATTTTAACTGTCTTTGTTGCGTCGCCGCCCGCTTCAAATTTGAATTCGGTTTCAAGGACACTCTTTCCGTTGAACGTCGCGAGACCTTCAATATCCGAAATGCGACCGTAGAGAGCTTGAACCGCTGTACTCGCAGTCACTGCGTCCGCGTCGCTGTATTCGGGATTGGTTGCCTGCGACGTCATCTCCCTTGCCTTCGACAAGATGTCGAGAATCGAACTGTACGCGCTTTCCGCAATCTTCGTGACGGTCTGAGCGTTCTGCATGTTTTCGGCGGCCGCCTCGACGCCCATTGCCTTTGCACGAACGCGTTGCCCGTAAGCCATACCTGCGGGGTTGTCCGCGCCGCTTGCGAACCTTGTGTTGCCCGCCAGGCGCGTGACGTTGGCGGCAGTCCTGTTGGCGTAGCTGTTAATGTAATTGGCAGCTCTTGCAATTGTTCCCTGCCCTGTGATACTTGCAGCCATGATAGATTCCTCCTTGATTGCTTGAAAAGTTTTTCCATTTTGGGCGGCGGCTTCCTTTCCGTCGCTGAATCGAATCGACTTGCAACCGTCGCCGAAAAATCTTCCTATTTAAATAAAGCTTATGTTCAATTTAGCAGAATTTTTTTCCGCTGTCAATACTTTCCCTAAATAAAAAAGAGCCCTCCGCTTCGGGAGGGTTCTTTTATTTTTGACGTACTTTAATTTTAAATTTTGATAGAGATTTCGGAATCGTCGGGGTCGGCCGCA
>CAMJQS010000128.1 GCA_946408105.1 uncultured Selenomonadales bacterium
TTAACTTCGTCGGGCAAAATTATTTCGTCCAAAGAAAATTTCGGCTCTTCGGGAATAAAAGTTTCTTCGGCGGGCGAATTTTTTTCCGACTTCGGCTCGTCGCCCGCGTGTTTGGGATTTATCGGCATGATTCATTCCTCCAAAAATTTTTTCGCAATGTCTTGACTGAGCGAGGAGACATTACGTAAGCATTGATTTATCACGTACTGTAACATTGCTTCAATAAATTTTATACGGGAGAAGATTTAATATGGCGTTCACGTATAAACCGCTGTGGAAATTGTTAATTGACAAGAGAATGACAAAAAAATCCCTCATGCAGTTGACCGGAATTTCTTACAAGGAGAAAGAATAATGTCTTATGATTTAATCAACGGAGATTGTTACCGACCGCTCCCGCGATTATTCGAGAATGCAAACGGCCGTCGCAAAATCTTTCGAGTGGCTGAGGCTGACAGAAATTTTTTCGACACGTTTTGTTTCGGCAAGAGCCGCAGCTTTTCCGTGGAGAAAAATTTTCGGTGCGCCGCGTTCGTCGTTGATGACTTCAACGTCCGTGAGCCGCGTAAAAATTCCCGTGCCCAACGCCTTAAAAAAAGCCTCCTTGGCAGCAAATCTTGCGGCGAAGGAGGCGGCGGAATTTTTCCCGCGACGTTCACAATAATTTTTTTCCGTTTCCGTGAAGACGTTGTTCAAAAAATTTTTTTTGGCGACGGCTTTTTTTATGCGTTCAATTTCGATTATGTCCGTGCCGAGCCCGATAATCATTTCGCAACCAAGTCCGCGTCGGTTTGTTGGCGGAAGCCTTCGTTGGGATTGAAGGTGAGACTTCGCGCGATTAAAATTTCTACGCGGCGATTCTTCTGTTTGTTTTCGGCCGTGTCGTTCATGGCAATGGGGCGGTATTCGCCGTAACCAATCGCGGAAAATCTGGCGGGGTTTAGGTTTTGATTAATCGACAGCAAATATTTCATGAAGGTCATCGCGCGCACGGAGCTGAGCTCCCAGTTGGAAGGAAATTGCGCGGTGTTAATCGGGTCGGTGTCGGTGTGGCCGCTGATTAAAACTCGTTCGGGCACCTGCGCCAAAAGTCCTGCCACCAGCGGGCCGATGCGTTGAGATTCGGGCACGAGGTCGGCCGAACCCGACGGGAAAAGCGCGCGCTCTTTAATGCGAATCATCAAGCCTTCTTCCTCAAGTTGCGTCGACAGTTCGTCCTGCAAATTATTTTCGCGGATGTATTCTTCAAGCTGCCGTTGCAAATCTTGGAGCTGTTGATTTTCTTGCAAGTAAGCAGAGTTGCCCGCGTCTTCGGAAGAAATTATTTCGCGTTGCATTGAATTGCTGGGGCCGGACTTGTCGAAGAAGGAAGGGCCGCCCACGTTGAACGCCGCCGTGAATGCTTGCGCCATTTGTTGAAATTTTGTCTGGTCGGTTTGAGATATTGCGTACAAGCTGATGAACAACGCCAAAAGCAGCGTCATCAAGTCGGAGTACGGAAGGAGCCAAGCCTCGCTGGCTTCTTCTTCGTGTTTCTTCGCGTGTTTCTTTCGAGCCAATTAAATCACCTCGTTTTAAGCGTTGCTCTTTGCGCTTTCGCGTTCGCCCTGCGGAATGTAAATCATCAATTTGGATTCAATCTGCGTGGGAGAGTCGCCCGCTTGCAGAGAAAGAATTCCTTCCATAATCATGCGCTTGTGACCGACTTCGTTTTCGGATTTAATTTTGAGTTTGTTGGCGAAGGGGAGCCAGAGGACGTAGCCGGTGAAGATACCCAAAATTGTTGCGACGAATGCCGCGGCGATTGCGTGAGTAAGTTTGCCGATATCGCTCATGTCGCTTAGGGCGGCGATCAGACCGACGACCGCGCCCAACACGCCCAGCGTCGGAGCATAAGTTCCCGCTTGAGAAAAAATCGAACGCATTTCGGCGTGGCGTTGCTCCATGATTGTAAGTTCCGCGTCCAAAACGTCGCCGACGAATTCGGGATCCATGCCGTCGATAACCATGCTCAAGCCGTTGCGGAAGAACGGGTCTTGAATTTCTTCGACGCGACTTTCCAAAGCCAAGATACCTTCGCGGCGTGCCAGCTGACTGAGTTCGACAAAAGTTTTCACGAGTTCGCTCTTGCTTTGTTCGTCGTTGCCGCGCATCAAAAGTTTGAAAAGAGTCGGCACCTTCGACATTTGCTCCATTGTGAAAGCGTTGAACAGACAAGCAACCGTTCCGCCGATGATTATCAAAAAGGCAGCGGGGTTCGCCAAGGATTCGAGCGGCGCACCTTTTATGACCATGCCGACGAAAACAGAAATTACTCCCGCGACAAGCCCTATGATTGTAGATTTTTCCAAAACCGAAAGCCTCCTCCTCAAGCTTAAAAATTCTCTGTCATTTAAAATTGATAAGTTCCTGTTCAATGCGAAAAAAAAAATTCCTGCCGCCGCAAAAAATTTCGGGCGCGGAAAATTTTTCGTCCGTTCAATCAAAGGGAAAATTTTTTTGCCGTCGAAATCAATTCAAAAATTTTCGGACGGGCGGTGATTGTCTTGTTTGAAATGTTGGGCGCGACGTTCGGCGCGACGCTTGCCGGTTGCCTGGTCTTGGTCGGGGCGTCGGGCGCGGCGGTTTACTTTTTCATGCGACGCAAACACGACGCGCAACTTAACGAGCAAAGAGAAGAGCGGCGGTCGATTTCTCTTGAGCAAATGCAGACGATTATCACCGACGAAATAAAAAATGTTCGAGAGCTGATTACGGTCAGAAAAAATTTCACGGCGACAATCTCTTTTGCCGACGAAAAAAAAATTCCGCTGTTGAAAGTGCGAATGCCCGGCGGCGACAGAAAATTTCAGATGACTTATTCGGGGACGATAACTTTCGGCTGCGACTTGGACGCGATTCGTTTTGAGCGCGACGAACTTTCCGACCGCGTGAAAATCATCGTGCCGCCGAGCAAAATTTTTGACGTTTACGCCGACGTGAGCTCGTTTAAAGTTCAGCATCAATCGAAAGGAATTTTTGCGGACGAAATAAAACTTGAAGAGCAAAAAGAAATGGTCACGGCGGATTTGGAAGCGCAAAAGCAACTGGCCGTGCAAGACGGGCTCCTTGCTCAAGCAGATGAAAACGTTCGGCAAATGCTCTCGTCGATAATTTCTCGGCGCGGGCTGAATCAAAGTTTCGACGTTGAAATTATTTTCCGCGGCAACGAGAGCACGAGAATTTTAAATTCGCCGCGACAAAATCTTTTACGGTAAAAAAAAAAGCGCGACTGCCTCGACGAGAGGCGACCGCGTAATTTTTTTGTCCTACAAAAATTTTTTTCCGAAAGATGCCGCGATAATTTCTCGGCGCGGGCTGAATCAAAGTTTCGACGTTGAAATTATTTTCCGCGGCAACGAGAGCACGAGAATTTTAAATTCGCCGCGACAAAATCTTTTACGGTAAAAAAAAAAGCGCGACTGCCTCGACGAGAGGCGACCGCGTAATTTTTTTATCTTCTTCCGCGCCTGGGCGAAACGATTATGTAACGGTAGGGGTCTTCGCCCGCGCTGTGAGTTTCCACTCGGTCGTTGTCTTGCAAGACGGTGTGAATAATTTTTCGTTCGTGACGATTCATCGGCTCAAGGCGAACGTCACGACGAGTTTTAATCGCGCGTTCGGCGACGCCTTTGGCAAGTTTAATCAAAGACTGTTCGCGGCGACGACGATAATCCTCCACGTCAAGCGTGAAGTGAATTCTTTCTTCGGCGTTCTTGCGATTGACTGCCAAGTTCAAAAGATATTGCAGGGCGTCGAGAGCCTGGCCGCGTCTGCCGATTAAAAC
>CAMJQS010000129.1 GCA_946408105.1 uncultured Selenomonadales bacterium
ATAATCATGAACATTGAACACGTTGCCATCTACGTAAACAATTTGGAAGTCGAAAAAGAATTCTTCGTAAAATATTTCGGCGCGAAGGCTACCGAAAAATATACGAACTTTCAAGGCGACTTCACAAGTTATTTCCTCACTTTCGACAACGGCTCGCGTTTTGAAATTATGCACCGCACCGGCATGTTTGATCCAAAAAAAGAAAAGTATCGTTCCGGCTATCATCACATCGCGCTAAACGTCGGCGACAAAAAAGATGTCGACGCGCTCACGAGCAGGATTGAAGATGACGGAATGGTTATCGTGGCTGCCCCGCGCAAGACGGGCGACGGTTACTACGCAAGCATCGTCACTGACCCCGAAGGCAACGAGATTGAAATTCTCGCGGGCAACTTCGGCAACTGAATTTCTTTTTGACAGAACGGAGGTATAATCATGAGAATCGACCACGTTGCCATGTACGTTAATGACTTGGAGGCGGAGAAAGATTTCTTCGTCAAGTATTTCAACGCAAAGGCGGGTTCCAAATATACCAATTTCCGCAATGATTTCAGCAATTACTTTCTGAGTTTTGCCGACGGCTCGCGCCTCGAAATCATGACGCGCTCAAGTTCGGCCGACCCGAAGAAAGACCGCTATCGCACGGGCTATCATCACCTCGCAATTTGTGTCGGCGACCGCAAGGACGTGGACGACATGATGAAAAAATTCGACGCGGACGGTGTCATCGTGGTAAGCGGCGCACGCACGACCGGCGACGGCTATTACGAAGCTGTTGTCGTCGACCCCGAAGGCAACGAGATTGAAATTATCGCGGAGCACGACGATTTCCGCGATTGATTGATTCGTTTTAAAATTTTTACGGCGAAGGAGGAGTACGGAGTGCTTCTTAAGGCAGATAAAAACGAAACTCGCCAAAAGAGACATTTGCGCGTTCGCAATCGTGTGGCGGGCACGGCCGAGCGTCCGCGCTTGAATGTGTTCCGCTCTCTCAAACACATTTACGCGCAAGTCATTGACGACGATAAAGGAATAACCTTGGCGGCGGCAAGCTCGCTTGATAAAGACTTTGAAGGCACGGGCGGCAACATCGCGGCGGCAAAAGCTGTCGGCGCGGCCATTGCCAAAAAAGCTCTGGCAAAAGGCATAAGCGAAGTCGTCTTCGACCGCGGCGGGTACATCTACCACGGACGAGTGGCGGCGTTGGCGCAGGCTGCTCGCGAAGGCGGACTTAAATTCTAAACGAGGGAGGTTGAACTAATGCCCCGAAATGAAACTGAAACTCCCGAATTCGAGGAGAAAGTTGTTTTTATAAATCGTGTCGCCAAAGTCGTTAAAGGCGGTCGCAGATTTTCGTTCAGCGCGCTGGTCGTCGTCGGCAACCGTAACGGCAAAGTCGGCGTAGGCCTCGGCAAAGCGGCTGAAGTCCCCGAAGCGATTCGCAAGGGCGTGGACGATGCAAAGAAAAATTTAATTGAAGTTGCGCTCAAAGATCGTTCGATTCCGCATGGCGTGGTCGGAGTGTTCGGCGCAGGTCGAGTGATGTTGCGCCCCGCCTCCAAAGGTACAGGCGTTATCGCGGGCGGCCCCGCGCGTGCAGTGTTGGAGTTGGCAGGCGTCCATGATATCTTGACAAAATCACTCGGCTCGTCGAACCCCAACAACATGGTGCGCGCCACGCTTGAAGGTTTGAAAATGTTGAAGCGTGCCGAAGTCGTCGCCGAAATGCGCGGCAAGACAGTCGCCGAACTTTTTAACTGAGGAGGGACGACACGTGGCTAAATTGAAAATAACATTGGTCAGAAGCGTAATTGGTCGCCCCGAAACTCAAAAACGTACGGTGCGTTCGCTCGGTTTGCGCAAGCTCAATTCAGAAAAAATACTGCCCGATTCACCTGCCCTGCGCGGACAAATTCACAAGGTCGAACATCTGGTGAAAGTCGAAGAAGTCGAAGGAGGCGCGGCTCAATGAAATTGCACGAACTGAAACCGACAGACGGAGCCCGCAAAGACAAAACACGCGTCGGACGCGGAACCGGCTCAGGTTGCGGCAAAACGTCGGGGCGCGGCCACAAAGGTCAGAAGTCACGCAGCGGCGGCGGAGTTCGTCCCGGCTTTGAAGGCGGCCAAATGCCGATTTACAGAAGATTGCCCAAACGCGGCTTCAAAAATATTTGGCGAAAAGAATACGCCGAAGTCAACGTCGAGACGCTAAACATCTTCGACGACGACACGACGGTGGACGCGGTTGCGCTCGTCGAAATCGGTATCCTCAAAAATGTTTTGGACGGCGTGAGGATTTTGGGCGGCGGCTCTTTGAAAAAGAAATTGCACGTCAAAGCGCAAGGCTTCACCAAGACGGCGACGGCAAAAATAGAAGAGGCGGGCGGCACGGTCGAGGTAGTGTAAAGTGTCTGCGCTTGCAAACATTTTCAAAATACCCGAACTGCGCCAAAGAGTAATCTTTACGCTGATAATGTTCGCGGTGTTCCGCGCGGGCACGCATATCCCGGTACCGGGCGTCGACCCGTCGGCCATCGAACAGCTTTTCAACAACGGAAGCCTGTTCGGTCTGCTGGATTTGTTTTCGGGCGGCGCATTCAGCAAGTTCAGTATCTTCGCAATGTCGATAACGCCGTACATCAACGCGGCAATCATCATGCAGCTGTTGACGGTGGTCGTTCCGACTCTGGAGCAGTGGTCGAAGGAAGGCGCGGAAGGTCACAAGAAAACGACGAAAGTTACGCGCAAGTTGACGGTGATATTGGCGTTCGCGCAGGCGGTCGGCATGAGCATAGGATTGAAAGCGGCGGTATTGAATCCAAACCCCGTGAACATCTTGATAATCGCGCTGACATTGACGGCGGGCACGACGCTTTTAATGTGGATAGGCGAACAAATCACGGCGCAAGGCGTCGGCAACGGAATATCCTTGATAATCTTCGCGGGCATCGTGGCGGCCCTGCCGAAAAATTTGGCGACGATATACAGTTACGTGCAAGCGGGCACGATAAATTATTTCAGCGTGGTATTGTTCGGGCTGATAGCGTTATCAATGATAGTGTTCGTTATCTACGTTGAGGCGGCTCTGCGGCGGATACCGATAACGTACGCCAAGCGAGTAATAGGCGCGCGAGCATACGGCGGGAATCAAAGTTGGTTGCCGCTGAAAGTGAATCCCGCGGGCGTGATCCCAATAATCTTCGCGTCAAGCGTGCTCATGTTCCCGATAACGGTGGTACAGTTCATCGACAACGCGACGATCCAAAAGTTGGCGGCGCACCTGCAATGGGGCACGCCTCTGCAAACGATTTTATACGTCGCGCTGATAATCTTCTTCACGTATTTTTACACGGCGGTAACGGTAAAAATCGGTGACATGGCGGACAATCTGAAAAAGTACGGAGCGTTCATCCCGGGCATCAGACCGGGGCAGCCGACGGCGGACTACGTTGACTTCGTGCTGACGCGGCTGGTAACGGCGGGCTCGGTGTATCTGGCGTTCGTGGCGGTATTGCCAAATTTAATCGGAGGAGCGACGCACATTCAAGGGGTATACTTCGGGGGGACGGCGTTGCTGATAGTGGTAAGCGTAGCATTGCACACGATGAAGCAACTGGAAGCAATGGTCGTGATGCGACACTACGAAGGATTTATGAAATAACGCGAAAAGAGGCCGGCAACGTGATGTTGCATCCAACGGACGCGCTTAATTCAAAAAAATAAGAGTCATCAATCAACCGAATGGAGTCGACGACCTAAAAGGCGCGCATGGACGCGCGCCTGCCCGCGCAATGAGCGTGACGCGAATTCAGCGGGCAAC